>CAJMLQ010000005.1 GCA_905214265.1 uncultured bacterium | reverse complement strand
ATGGTCAAGCAAAAATTTGCTGCGTTCTGTCAGGGCTGCATCTGCCCGCCGGAATTTCCGGTCTGCGTCTGCGGTCATACGCCGGAGGGAAAACTGATCCCACGCAAGCAGCCTGTCCTTCCAACACAGGAAGAGTTGGAAGGGAACCGCCGCAGCCAAAGCGCCAAGCTGCGGATTATTGAGAAGATCCACGACCGCGAAGCGGTGCGTACTGAATAAGAAAGGAACGGGTTTTTATGGCACAAACAAATCTCGCTTACGATCTCGAACGGTTTGAACAGCGTACGCCCGTTCCGGAACAGAAGCCGGCAATCAGTGTCCGCCGGGAGCGAAGCATTCATCCGGCAAAAATTCTACTGCTTGCGGCGCTGGCGCTGATGATGGGCTTTTCTCTGCTCTACAGCCGGGTGGTCATCACCGAGCTGAATGAAGAAATCAACAGTGCCACTACCAGGTTGGACGTCCTCCATGCCGAGCAGGTGCGGATGCAGACGGAGCTGGACGGAAAGATGTCGCTGAAGGCTATCGAGGAGACGGCAATCGGTGAGTACGGCATGGTGAAGCCCGATGGCTCCCAGGTCAGCTATATACAGGTCACGAAGGAAAGCAAGCTGGAAGCCAAAGCAAAGGAAGAAGGGCTTTTTGAAAAGATCGTCAATTTCGTCCAAGACCTTTTTGAGTAGAGCTCGCTCCAAACGGGGAGTCCGGCATAAATGGACGGATTCCTCCATACATATCAAGTACACAGGAGGTTAAGATGAAGCAATCTTGACCTTTTGTTGCTGTTTACCGGCATTTGTCGGATCTGCTGAGATTTTGGAAAAGCCTGCCGTTTCGGCGGGGGCCGCAGGCGGCTGCGCCGCCGGGGAGGGATGCGATCATGGCTGATGGAGCCAGCAAAAAGATGAAGCTTCGGACCATCATCCTTTGCAGCGGAATGCTGTTGATTTTGGGATGGGTTCTGTATAATTTAGTGTACCGTTCTCTGATCACAGGGTCGGACCTGCGGGCCAGGGCGGCGGACCAGCAGCTGCGGGATACGACCATTACGGCCAACCGTGGGACGATTTATGACTGCAATATGAACATCCTGGCCCAGAGCGCCACGGTCTGGGACGTGATCCTGGCCCCCCGTGAGGTCTACACGGCCATGAATCAGCTGGAGACCCAGACGGAGAAGGATGCATACGAGCAAAAGCTCATCGACGGTCTCTGCACCATTTTGGAGGTAGAGGAAGAGAAGGTCCGCGAACATCTTTCCCACACGGAGAGCATGTATCGGGAGGTCAAGCGGAAAGTCGTAAAAACCGTTGCGGACCAGATTACCGAGTATGTGGCGGAAAACGATCTGACCGGCATTTACTTACAGGTGAACACCAAACGGTTTTACCCCTACGATGACCTGGCCTCCAGCGTGATCGGCTTTACCAATTACGACAACCAGGGCGTTTACGGCATAGAGGCAAAATATAACAGCGTTCTTTCCGGCACGCCAGGGCGGCAGATTTCCGCCAAGAACGCCTTGGGAGAAGCGCTGCCCACAACCTACGAGCAGCTGTATCCCGCCACCGATGGCAACTCCCTGGTGCTGACCATCGACCAGGTCGCCCAGCATTTTCTCGAGAAGGCCCTTGACGCTACCATCGCCCAGCACATGCCGTTAGAGGGGGCGGCCGGGATCGTCATGGACGTCAACACCGGCGGGATTCTGGCGATGTCCTCCAAGCCGGGCTTTGACCTGAACAACCCGCTGGCCATTTTCGATGAGGAGACCGCCGCCGCCATTGCCGCCATGCCAGATGGCGAGGAGAAAAGCACTGCCAAGAAAAACGCTCAGGAAAAGCAGTGGAAGAATAAAGCGGTTACAGATATTTACGAGCCGGGTTCTGTTTTTAAGGTCGTCACAGCCTCTGCGGCGCTGGAGGAAGGCACGGCGACGCTGCACTCCACCTACAACTGCACCGGAGCCGTCACCTTCCCGGGCCTTCCCAGGCCGATCCACTGCCACAAACGGGCGGGCCACGGCCTTCTGGACTTCACCGGAGCCATCGTCAATTCCTGCAACCCGGCGTTCATCGCCATTGGCCAATCCCTGGGTGCGGAGAATTTCTATCGGTACTTTGACGCTTTCGGACTGACGCAGAAAACCGGTATCGACCTTCCTGCGGAGGCGCAGAACAGTTATTATAAGGCGGAACAGCTCAACGCCATCAGCCTGGCGTCCTGCTCCTTCGGCCAGTCCAACACTGTGACGCCGATCCAGATGCTGACGGCCGCTGTGGCAGCCATCAACGGCGGGAAGCTGCTGACCCCGCATATCGTCAGTAAAATTGTCGATAATAACGGGAATACCGTGGAAGAATTCGGTACAGAGGTTCGGCGGCAGGTCATCTCGGAAGAAACCTCCGCCATCATGCGTACAGCTTTGGAACAGGTGGTTGCGGCAAACGGCGGCTCCAATGCCTATGTAAAGGGCTACCGCATCGGAGGCAAGTCCGGCACGGCCCAGAAGCTCAACAAGCAGAACGAAGAAGTGGAACGCTATATCTTTTCTTACTTTGTTTTTGCGCCGGTGGACGATCCGCAGGTCGCGGCGCTGATCCTGGTGGATGAGGCAACTTCCGGGGCAGAGTACGCGAATACCGTCGTGGCGCCGACCGCGGCGGCGCTGATGTCGGATCTGCTGCCCTATTTGGGAATTCAGGCGCAGTATTCGGAAAACGATTCTGAGCTGCAGGATGTGAGCATCCCCGGAGGGCTGATCGGAACCGACCCCTTAGCCGCTCAGAGCAAGCTGCGAATCAAGGGACTGGAGAGCACCATCGTCGGAGACGGCAAAACGGTCGTGGATGTTTACCCTAAATCCGGTACCAAAGTCGCGGTAAACTCCAATATCATCATTTATACAGACGAGCGGGAGATGGAGACTGCCACCGTTCCCAACGTCGTCGGTCTGACGCCCAGTCAGGCCAATCAAAAGCTCACAAACGCCGGTCTCAATATTCGGATTACCGGCGGTGCGGCGCAGAATAAGCAGGCCAAGGTCTCCAACCAGGACACGGAGGCGGGTTCGACTGTTCCGAAGGGGACTGTTGTGACCATTGAGTGCCTGATTACCGGCGAGGATGGCGAATAGCCGCCGGAGGACGTCTGAAACTGCTATGGGAAAGGAAGAAGCACATGAAACTATCGGAACTGCTGGACGGCATTGAACTGCTCCAGAAAACCGACGATCGGGAGATCCGGGCCGTCGTCAACGACTCCCGCCGGGTGAAGGAGGGGGATCTGTTCGTCTGCATTGCGGGCACCTCCTCGGACGGCCATAATTATGCCGCTGCCGCGCTGGAAAAAGGGGCGGCAGCCGTGGTCTGCGAACGGGATCTGGGACTTCCAAACCAGGTGCTGACGGAGGATACCCATCGGGCCTATGGGAAAATCGCGGCGAATTTTTATGGGAACCCTGCGAAAAAGCTCAAACTCATCGGCGTCACGGGAACCAAGGGAAAAACCACTGTTACCAGCCTGATCAAGGCGATCCTCACCCGCACGGGGAAAAAGGTGGGCCTTATCGGGACCATCCAGAATGAGATTGGGGATGAGGTCATCCATGCGGAAAATACGACTCCCGATGCCATGGAGCTGGAAAGCCTCTACGCCCGGATGGCGGAGGCCGGATGCGAATACTGCGTGATGGAAGTTTCCTCTCACGCCCTGGACCAGGAGCGCATCGGCGACAGCTGGTACCAGGTCGCCGTGTTCACCAATCTTTCCCACGAGCATCTGGACTACCATAAGGACATGGAGAGTTATTTCCTGGCCAAGAAAAAGCTCTTTTCCCGCTGTGACAAAGCGGTGGTTAATCTGGATGACGGGTACGGGCGGCGGATCGCGGAAGACTGCCAATGCCCGGTGCTGACTTTTTCCCTGGACCGGGAAGCGGAGTTGAAGGCCTTTGACCTCTTCTGCCATCCGGATAGCGTGGATTTCCGCTTCTCCTATCAGGGGGTGGAAAGCCGGCAGCATTTTGCTATGCCTGGCGCCTTTTCGGTGCGGAACGTCCTGGCGGCTATGGGAGCCTGTCTCCAGCTGGGCGTCTGCCTGGAGACGATCACCGGTGCGCTGGCCGAGGTGCGGGGCGTCCGGGGCCGCAACGAGATTCTGACCTCCGGGCGGGATTTTACGGTGATCTGCGACTATGCCCATTCCCCGGACAGCATTGAGAACATTCTGGGGGCGCTGAAGGACACGGTGAAAGGGCGGCTGGTGTCGCTGTTCGGCTGCGGCGGCGACCGGGACCGGACCAAGCGGCCCCTGATGGGAGAAGCTGCCGCGGCCCACTCTGACTTTGTGATCGTCACTTCTGATAATCCCCGCACCGAGGACCCCGAGGCCATCATTGCTGAGATCCTGCCGGGCGTCAAGGGGAGGGGCGTGCCTTATATCGTTATTCCCAACCGGCGGGAGGCCATTTTCTATGCGATCGCTCATGCGGAGCCGGGAGACACCATCGTCCTCTGCGGCAAGGGACATGAGGATTATCAGATCATCGGCCATGAAAAGCATCACTTTGACGAGCGGGAAGTGGTAGCGGAAGCGCTGGCGGCACGAGATGCGGCGGAAGCTTCCGGCCAAAAAAGCTGAGGGGAGGCGGTCCTTTGGAAAAGTTACAGCTGCGGCAGATTGCGGGGGCGGTGGGAGCCGCCTGCACCGGCGACGCCGAAATTGAGTGCGTTGTTACCGATACCTCCCAGGTGGTTCCTGGCAGCCTTTTTGTCGCTATTAAGGGAGAGCGGTTCGACGGCCACGACTTTATTCCCAAAGCGGTGGAGGAGGGCGCTTCCGCGATCCTAGCCGAGCGGGATGTGGTGACGGCTGTGCCGGTCCTACAGGTGGAATCCACCCGGAAAGCGCTGCTGGACCTGGCAGCTTGGTACCGGAGCCTTTTTCACACCTTTGTGGCCGGAGTTACGGGAAGCGTCGGCAAAACCTCCACCAAGGACATGATCTGCGCGGTGCTCAGCCGAAAAGGCAAGACCCTGAAAACTCAGGGAAACCTGAACAATGGAATCGGCCTGCCCAAGACTCTTTTGGGGCTGGATGGCAGCTATCAAAATGCCGTGATTGAGATGGGAATGTCCCACAAGGGCGAAATCTCCCAGCTGACCCGGGCTGCTCAGCCCAGCGTTGGAGTGATCACCAACATCGGCGTTTCCCACATTGAGAATCTGGGCAGTCAGGAAAATATCCTCTCAGCCAAGTTGGAGATCATGGAAGGGATGAGTGCCAACGCACCGCTGATTTTAAACGCCGACGATCCGCTGCTGGCCGACGTCTGCAATCGGATCGAGCGGGATATCCTCTATTATGGGATTGAATCCGCCGCGGCGGACGTCAGGGCCACGGAGATTTCCGAGCTGGAGGACCGGACGGAGTTCAACATCCGCTATTACGGTCGGGCGGTTTCGGCTGCGATCCCGGTGATTGGGCGGCACAACGTATATAACGCTTTGGCGGCCTTTTCCGTGGGGCTGAGCGCCGGGATGGCCCCCGAGGATATCGTGGCCGGACTGCGGTCCTACGAACCCTCCGCCATGCGGCAGAATATCATCCGGAAAGATGGGATGACCGTGATCCTGGACTGTTACAACGCCAGCCCGGACTCCATGCGGGCGTCCCTAGGCGTGTTGGGGGGACTGAAAAATCCCCGCCGGATCGCTGTACTGGGGGATATGCTGGAGCTGGGCGAAACCTCCTTGCAGATGCACCGGCAGGTGGGGGAATACGCGGCGGAAAAAGGGCTGGACGCGGTATTCGGCTACGGCCCCCGGACGTCGGAGCTGCTGGCCGGAGCGGCAGAAAAAGGATGTCCGGAAACCCGGCACTTTGACGATAAGGCCGGACTGGCGGCCTTCCTAAAAACCTATCTCCGGGAAGGGGACGCGGTCCTCTACAAGGCAAGCCGGGGAATGGCGCTGGAAGAAGCCGTCGAAATGGTCCACGGAATCCGCGCGGGTCATTGAGAGGTTCCGTGAAATAACAGAAAAGGGCAGGTCACAATATGGAAAGCATCAGCTGTATCGCAGCCGCTGTCACGGCTTTTGCTGTCAGCGCGATTCTGGGGAAATTTCTTATTCCGTTTTTAAGAAAGATCAAATTTGGGCAGACTATTAAGGAAATTGGCCCCGTCTGGCACAAAAACAAGCAGGGGACGCCGAACATGGGCGGCTTCATGTTCATCATCGGGTCGGTGGCGGGCGTTCTCATCGGTTTCCTGCTGATGAGCGTTCTCCAGAGCGATCCCTTCGGAACAACTGTGGTCAGCAACGTCAAGCTGTTCGGCGGCCTGGGAATGGCACTGATATTCGGCTTTATCGGCTTTCTGGACGACTATATCAAGGACGTCAAAAAGCAGAACCTCGGCCTCAACGCCAAGCAGAAGCTGGTGATGCAGTTCTTTACGGCTGTGGCGTATCTGGCGTCGGTCTATCTGGCGGGAGACACCTCCACGGTCGTGATCTTTCCCTTCGTCGGCCAGCTGGACCTGGGATTTTTCTACTACATCCTCATGGTGATTTTCATCCTCTTTATCTCCAACGCCGTGAACCTCACGGATGGGATCGACGGGCTGGCGGCGTCGGTGACGTTTATCGTCTGCATCGGCGTGCTGGTCATCTGCGGTGTGTTGGGAATCCTGGGCATAGGGGTCTATGCCGCGGCACTGGCCGGAGGACTTCTGGGGTTCCTGATTTACAACTTCCATCCAGCTAAGGTCTTTATGGGAGACACCGGCTCGATGTTCCTGGGCGGATCGGTGCTGGCGCTGGGCTTCGGCATCAATCTGCCGGTGCTGATCCTTGCGTTCGGCATCATCTATGTGGTGGAGGCACTGTCGGTGGTGCTGCAGGTCATCAGCTTCAAGACCACGGGCAAGCGGATTTTTAAAATGAGTCCCATTCACCATCACTTTGAAATGTGCGGCTGGAGCGAGGGGAAAATCGTTGGAATTTTCTCTCTGATCACCCTCATCGGAAGCATCATTTCCGTTATCGCAGTATTTAATATCTAACTGGCCGACCGGCCAGCGGAAAGGAGGCAATCCATGATCGAATCCAGAAGCAAGCGTGCCGGAGCACGGAAGAAACCCCTGGCGCCGAAGCGCAGACCGCAGCGTTCCGCCGTTGACGGGGTTGCGGAGCGGGAGGAAGCCGCGACGGAAGCTCCTCAGCGGGGCAGAATTGACATTTCTTTCTTTTTTCTGATTATCGTGCTGCAGACCATTGGACTGATCATGCTCTTTTCCGCCAGCTATGTCACGGCGCTCCACGAGAACGGAAACAGCCTGTATTATGTGATCCGTCAGAGCCTTTTTGTGATCGTAGGTCTGATTGCCATGGTCGTGGCCTCCTATATCGATTATCACTTCTGGCGGAAGATGAAATGGCTGATCTATCTGGGCGGACTGGCGCTGATGGCGTTGGCGCTGATTTACGACAGCCCCAACAGCTCCGGCGCGCGGCGGTGGGTCTATCTGCCCACCCAGAGCCATGCTCTGATCAGTTTCCAGCCGTCAGAAATCATGAAATTCGCGGTGGCGATTCTCTGCGCTCATTTGATCGCCGCGAATTATAAGCAGATGAACAAGCTCAAGTTCGGGCTGTATCCCTTCGCCATTGTCCTCATTCCCATTGCGGGGCTGATGGTCCTCCAGCGGCACATGTCCGGTCTGATTCTGATGCTGCTGATCATCTTTACCATGATGTTCGTCGGTGGAAGCAAGATCCGTTGGTTCGTGGTTCTGGGCGGCGCTGTTGTGGGGCTTGCCGTGCTGTTCCTCATGTACAAGGGCTTCGACTATATCCAAATCCGCCTTTCCAACTGGCTGGATCCGTTGTCCGGCGACCTTCGGGGAACCAAATGGCAGACTGCCCAGTCCCTTTACGCCATCGGTTCCGGTGGCCTGATGGGAGTAGGGCTTGGAAACTCCACCCAGAAGTTTTTGTACCTTTCCGAGCCGCAGAACGACTTTATTTTCGCCATCGTCTGCGAGGAACTGGGATTCGTTGGGGCGCTGGTCATTATTCTGCTGTTCGTGCTGTTGGTATACAGCGGCGTTTCTATCGCCTTGCGGGCCCCGGATAAGTTCGGATGCATGCTGGTTATCGGCCTGGTGGCCCAGATCGGCTGGCAGGCGCTTTTAAACATCGCCGTGGTCACCAACTCGATTCCCAATACCGGCATCTCCCTGCCGTTTTTCAGCGCGGGAGGCACAGCATTGACCATGCAGCTGGCCCAGATGGGGGTCATTCTCAACGTTTCGCGGTACTGCCACCGCGATTAGCGGCTGGATTCCGGCCTTTCCGACTTCTATTGTAAGGATGTGCGTGTTATGAAATTTATCCTGGCCGGCGGCGGAACCGGCGGGCATATTAATCCCGCAATCGCCATTGCCAATGAAATCAAGGCTCACCAGCCAGATGCGGAGTTCCTCTTTGTCGCCAATCCAGGAGGAATGGAGGACACCCTGGTTCCCAAGGCCGGTTATCCCGTGGCTCATATCAAGCTGGCCGGATTTTACCGCGGGCTGACCCCCGGCAATCTGGTTCACAATGTCAAGACGGTCTCTTATTTATTAACGGCAGACCGGAAAGCCCGGAAAATCCTCCGGGAATTCCAGCCCGACGCCGTCATCGGAACCGGGGGATACCTCTGCGGCCCCATTGTAATGGAGGCGCAGAAGCTGCACATCCCCACCTTCCTCCATGAGCAGAACGCCTTCCCCGGCGTTACCATTAAGCTCCTTTCAAAAAAAGCGGACGTGGTGTTTCTGGCCTTTGGGGAGGCGAAGGCACATCTGCCGACCAAGCAGCGCTGCGAGGTGGTGGGCAATCCCGTCCGGCAGGAATTCCTGTCCGCCAGTCGGAAGGAGGCCCGGAAAAAGCTGGGCTTGGACGACAGCTTCACCATCTTTTCCGTGGGCGGCAGCTCCGGCGCCAATGCCATCAACGAGATGGCCGCGGACATCATGGCCTGGCACTGCAGGGAGGGGAAGATCAACCACATCCACGGCTATGGGAAACATGGTCGGGAGAATTTTCCCCAGATGCTGGCTGCCAGGGGGATCGACCTGAGCCGGTATCCCCGTATCCAGGCGCGGGAGTACATTGACGATATGGCTCTTTGGACGGCGGCGGCGGATCTGGTCATCTCCCGGGCCGGGGCCATCACCATCAGCGAGCTGGAGGTCACGGGAAAAGCCTCCATTCTGGTGCCATACCCTTATGCGGCGGAGAACCATCAGTATCATAACGCCAAGGTCCTGGAAGACCACGGCGCGGCCATTCTCATTGAGGAAAAGGACTACCGGAAGGAAGGCCTCCTCGCCCAGATCGACGAGCTTTACCGCAATCCGGAAAAGCTGGAGACCCTCGGCAGAAACGCGGCCTCTCTGGCGACCTACGACACGACCGAACGCATCTACCAGCTTCTGATGAAGGAGCTGAAAAAGGGGCGGACATGACCGCCCCTTCCCATTCCGGGAAATCCGGACAAGCCGTTTCATGCCCTCACCAATCCGGCGGCGCAGGCATACTATGGTTTGTAGCATACAAGGCTTTGCGGTATGCCAAGGCCCCTGTATGGAACAGCAAGTCGCCGCCCGGCCGGCGCAATTTTGCGAAGGGAGTGTTCTGATGGAACGGCTTATGATTTCCGGCGCGGTCCCGCTGCGGGGCGAGATCGACGTTCACGGGGCGAAAAACAGTTCCCTGCCGCTTCTGGCGGCAACCGTTCTTTGTCATGGGCAGACAGTGCTACATAACTGTCCGGAGCTTTCCGATGTAGCCGCTGCCTGTGAAATTCTTTCCTACCTGGGGTGCAGGGTGGAGCGGGAGGGCCGCACCGTGCTCGTGGACGCCCGGAATATCAGCGGCGGCAGCGTCCCGGATAGCCTAATGCGGGAGATGCGGTCTTCCATTGTCTTTTTAGGTGCGATCGCCGCGCGGATGGGGCATGCCAACATCAGCTTTCCCGGCGGCTGCGAGTTGGGGCCGCGGCCCATCGACCTGCACCTGCACGCGCTGCGGAAGCTGGGGCTGAACATCCGCGAGGAACACGGCAGCTTGGACTGCACGGTCAGCGGGAGGCTGAAAGGGACCAATATCACGTTGTCCTTCCCCAGTGTCGGCGCGACGGAAAACATCCTCCTGGCCGCCGCTACGGCGGAGGGGACCACCGTCATCAACAACGCCGCCCAGGAGCCGGAAATCGCCGATCTGGCGGATTTCCTCAACCGCTGCGGGGCAAAGGTCCGCGGAGCCGGGGAGGGCGTGATCACCGTCACCGGCGTAGAGCGGCTGGAGGCCTGCGAACACACCGTGATCCCGGACCGCATCGTGGCGGCTACCTATCTTTGCTGTGCCGCCTCCACCGGAGGCGACGTGCTGGTCCGGCAGGTGGACGCCCGGCATTTGGCGGGGATCCTGCCGATCTTTGAGGAGATGGGCTGTGAGCTGACGGTTCAGGGAGACACCGTCCGGCTTCGTACGCCGGAAGGCCGTCTCCGCGGGGTGCGGGACATCCGGACCATGCCTTATCCTGGGTTCCCTACCGACGCCCAAGCTCCGATCATGGCGGTGACGGCGCTGGCGGAGGGAACCAGCGTATTTGTCGAAAACATCTTCGAAAGCCGGTATAAACACGCCGCCGAGCTGACCCGGATGGGAGCTCACATCAAGCTGGAGGGGAAGGTCGCTCTGGTAGAGGGCATTCCCAAGCTGTTTGGGGCGCCGGTGATGGCTACCGATCTGCGGGGCGGGGCGTCGTTGATCGTCGCCGGACTGGCGGCGGAAGGCCAGACGGTGATACGTGATATCAAGCACATTGACCGCGGCTATGAGCGGATCGAAGAGTCTCTGCAGCCGTTGGGAGCAGAGATACGCCGGGAAGCATAAAAAATGGAAGGAAAAAGGAGGGGGAGGATTATGGCGGACAGACGGAGAACGCAGCCCAATTCCCGCGGGAAGCAGTCGAATTCCGCACGGGGGCGTCCTGGAACGTCCGGTGTGCATCCCAGGAATGCTGCAAGGCCCGCCGGACGTCCGGCAGCCTCCGGTAGCAGGCGTCCCCCTCCCAAAAGCGGCGCTTCAGCCCGGGAAAGGCCTCCTGAATCCAGACGGGATCCCCGTGCCTCACGTGCCGGACGGATTCAGGAGGTTCAGCAGCGCCGTAAGCGGAAGCGAAAACGCAATTACACCCTCTACTACATCCTGCTCTTCTTTTTCTTGACCGTGGCGGGAATAGTCCTTTCCTTGACGGTTTTTTTCAATATCAAGACCATCGAAGTGACCGGCAGCAGCATCTACAGCGCAGCGGACGTTTTGCCGGTTCTGGGCGCAAAGGAGGGGGACAACCTTCTCCGGCTTAACACGGAAAAGCTGCGCCGGAATGTTCTGGAGGGGCTTCTGCGGTCCGACCAGGTCACGGTGAAGCGGGTGTTCCCCTCTACGCTGCGGATCGAAGTGACCGACGGCGTCCCGGAGGTGCAGCTGGAATCCGGCGGGAGTTACTACAGCCTGAGCCGGAGCGGGCGCATCCTGGAAATCGGCGCGGAACCCCAGCCGGATCACGGAATTATCCTGCTGGGAGTGGACCTTTCCGGTCTAGAGGTCGGAGATTCCATTTCAGAAAAGGGGAATGTGGGCGCTTCTGCGGACGAAGAGGAAAAGGCGGCTGCAAAGGCTTATCAGAACCAGCTTCAGGTGGTGCAGTCTTTTTTCTCCGCACTGACAGAAGCGCAGATGTCCGGGGTCACAGCCGTAGACCTCAGCGACGAGATCAAACTGACGCTGTACTGGGAAAATCGGATTCAAGTGATCCTTGGCTCGTTTTCAGAGCTGACTTACAAGCTCCAACTGTGCAAGGCGATCTTGGAGGATCCCACCCAGCTTCCGGCGGACGCAAAAGGCGTTCTGGATGCGGAAAACGCATCCTCCGCCGGAGTCTTTTATCAGAGCGACCCAGACCTTGCTGTTCCGGGCGGCGGAATGAGCGGCGTCTGGAACTGGGATGATGCAGAAGCGGAAGAAAATCCGCCGGAGGGGGACTCTTCCTCTCCGGAGTCATCAGAGGAACCGTTGGACGTTGTATCGGAATCCAGCCCGGAAGGAGGCGCCTGACACAAAAAGTTTGAAGTTTCTTCGAAAGAAAATCGGCTTTTTCTATTGAAATTTCCCGTTGAATCTGGTACCATATTCTTATAGGTTTGTTCCGGGCAAAGCCCCGGCCCCAGCGGTTTTACAAAATGTGCAGGACTTGACCGAAAGCTCAGCTTTCCGAAATACAGGAGGACGTACCCAATGCCTTTTACGTTAGAGAATGATTCCCAGAGAACGGTAGACATCAAAGTCATCGGCGTCGGTGGCGCCGGCGGAAACGCAGTCAACCGTATGGTTGACGACGGCGTCAAGGATGTGGATTTCATCGCAATCAACACGGACCGACAGGTCCTGGATATTTCCCGTGCGGAATATAAGATTCAGATCGGCGAGAAGGTCTCCAAAGGCCGCGGTGCCGGCGGCGATCCCGACCGGGGCGCTCAGGCTGCTGAGGAAAGCCGCGAGGAGATCGCGGCGGCGATGAAGGGCGCGCAGATGGTCTTCATTACGGCGGGTATGGGAGGCGGTACCGGAACAGGCGCGGCGCCAGTGGTAGCGGATATCGCCCGGGAGATGGGGATTCTTACCGTCGGCGTCGTGACAAAGCCCTTCAGCTACGAGGGAAAGCGCCGCATGAAATACGCCGAGGAGGGTCTCGCCCAGCTGAGTCAGGTCGTTGATTCTCTCGTTGTGATCCCCAACGACCGCATTCGCCAGGTCATCGATCAAAAAACCTCTTTTAGGGACGCCTTTAAAGTGGTGGACGGCGTTTTGAAGCAGGGTATCCAGAGTATTTCTGACCTGATCAACACCGACGGATTCGTCAACCTGGACTTCGCCGACCTCTGCTCCGTGATGAAGAACGCCGGCATGGCCCATATGGGCGTGGGTTACGCTTCCGGCAAGGATAAGGCTGAGGCAGCGGCGGATATGGCGATTTCCAGCCCGCTGCTGGAAACTTCCATTACCGGCGCCAAGGCAGTTATCATCAATATCTGCGCCTCCAATGACTTGCTTTACGAGGATGCGGAGTTCGTTTCCACGATGATCGAGAAGGCCGCTCATCCGGATGCGGCGATCTTCTGGGGCTTGGTTTTCGATGACAACATGAATGATGAAATTCAGGTAACGGTCATCGCCACTGGTTTTGACGAAGATTACACCGGGAAAGGCCGGCTTGAGGAGGGGAACGCCTCTATCGGCAGCCAGTCTGCAGCTCCCTCCAAAGATGGCGAAGCGCCGGCGGCTTCGGGAAGCAGCGCGATGGATCCGAACGATCCCTTTATCGATATCATGAATCTTTTTAACGATAATAAATGATTGACGGCCCTTCCTTGTCTTCATGCGAGGGAGGGCCTTTCCTTTCCGGCGGGTCTCCGCGGAGAAAGAATAGAAAGGATGTTTTAATCTTGTGCGGATTTGTGGGAATGTTTAACCGGGACCCAGGCGATAACAATGAGCTCCTCTTGAATCAGATGTCGGCGGCGATCCGCCACCGCGGCCCCGATGACAGCCAGTATATTGTCCGGGATGGGTTCTGCATTGCCTTCCGGCGGCTTTCCATCATCGACCTGAATACCGGGGACCAGCCCTTTACCTCGGAGGACGGTCGCTTTACGGCGGTGTTTAACGGTGAAATCTACAACTACCGCGACCTGCGCGCTCCGCTTCAGGAGGAAGGCGTGGAGTTCCGGACCAATTCGGAGATCGAAGTGATCGTGGCACTGTACCGCAAATACGGGGATGAGTTTATCACCCGGCTGCGGGGAATGTTTGCCATCCTGATCTATGATTCTGTGGAGAAAACCGTTTTCGTGGGCCGAGACCCCTTCGGTATTAAGCCGATGTACTACCGTGCTACGGAAAAGGGACTGATGTTCGCCTCGGAAATGAAGGCGTTCCTTTTTGACGAGACCATGGGAGGTTTCCGGGTGGACCCCAGCCTGCTTCAGCATTATTTCACCTTCCAGTACGTTCCGGAGCCAAATACCATCACGCCCGAGATCAAGGTCCTGGAAGCCGCTCACTACCTGAAATGCTGCCCTGATGGGAATTTTGAGATCAAGCCCTACGTAGAACTGCGTTTCCAGAAGCCTTCGGAGGAGAGCTTCGAGGAAAAGGCCAAAAAGCTCCGGGAGATCCTCACGGAGTCGGTGGAGTACCACATGATCTCCGATGTGGAAGTCGGAACCTTTTTGTCCAGCGGTATTGATTCCGCCATTATCACCGCCATCGCCAGCCGCCTGAACCCCGGCATCAAGGCGCTGACCGTGGGTTTTGACGTGGCCTCCTACAGTGAGATTGACGACGCCCACGAGATCGCCAAGCACCTGAACGTGGAGCATATCGTCCTCAAGGGGGACTGTGAGCTTTTTAAAAACGCTTTTGAAAAAGTGGTCTTTTCCCTGGATTCGCCGGTGGCGGACCCTTCCACCGTCGCCATCTACCTCATCGCCGAGGAGGCCAGCCGCCACGTCAAGGTCATGCTCTCCGGCGAGGGCGCGGATGAGCTTTTCGCAGGCTACAAAACCTATCGGGACTCCCTGGGTGCCGGGAAATTTGAGAGTGCCCCAGCATTTCTCCAGGCGGCCTGCCGCGGACTGTCCCATGTGATCCCCGATGGGGTCAAGGGGAAGAATTTCCTCATGCGCGCCGGCGTGCCTCTGGAGGAGCGTTATGTGGGCAACGCCTTCCTCTTTAACGAAAAGCAGAAAAAGGACTTCCTGGTCCAGTATGGCCCCAATCAGAAGTACACTGCCCTGACCAAAGACGTATTCGCAAAAGTCGCCGACAGGGATTCCCTTATCAAGATGCAGTATGTGGACATCTCCACCTGGCTTAAGGGGGACATTTTGGTCAAGGGCGACCGGCTGAGCATGGGAAATTCCCTGGAGGTGCGGGTTCCCTTCCTGGACCGGGAGGTCTTCGAATTCGCCTCCACCCTGAAAAATTCCGACAAGCTCCGGGAGGGAACTACCAAGTATATTCTCCGCTATGCCTTCAAAGACTATGTGAATCCGGAAACGTTTATGCGTCCCAAACTGGGCTATCCGGTTCCGGTGCGGGTCTGGCTCCGGGGCGAGTTGTATGAGTGGGCCCGGGACATCATCCAGAACTCCCAGGCGGACGAGTATATCCGCAAAGACGCCGCGCTGAAAATGCTGGAGGATCACCGTACCGGGAAAGCAGACAATTACCGCAAGCTCTGGTCGATTCTGGTCTTCATCACCTGGCACCGGCTGTATATCGCCGAAGCGGAGGAAACAAAGCGGCGCATCCTGGCCGGGGAACTGTCCTATTCCCAGCGGAACGCTTATTTTGACCGCATGCGTGCAGGGGAGGAAGGTAAATGACGGAAGAACACCGCTTTCGGGCGCAGAACGGCACAGAGCTTCCATATCTGCTCTATCTGCCGGATGAACCGCTTCGGATGGGCGAGCGCCTGCCTATGATCTTTTATCTCCACGGCGCTGGAAGCCGGGGGAACGACCTTTCCATTCTCATCCGCAACGGTCTGCCGGGAATGATCCTTCGGGGCGAGTTCCATTACCGCTGCATCGTGGTCGCGCCCCAGTGTCCGGAGGAGATGGTCTGGCTCTACTATATCCGGGAACTGCGGGAGCTGGCAGATTTCGCCGCTGCGGAATATCCAGCCGACCCAGACCGCATCGCCCTGACCGGCCTGAGCATGGGCGGCTTCGGCTCCTGGGAGTTGGCCGCGTATGCGCCGGAGCGGTTCAGCTGTCTGGCAGCCCTTTGCGGCGGCGGAATGTCTTGGCGGGCATCCCGGTTGGTCAACATGCCCATCCGCGCGTTTCACGGCGGGAAGGACCCCGTCGTCCCGCCGGTATATAGCCGGCTGATGGTAGATGCGGTCAACGCCTGCGGCGGAAACGCTGTTTTGACCATTTATCCGGAGGACGAGCACAACTGCTGGGACGACACGTACCAGCGCAGTGACGCTATCGAATGGATGCTGGCCCAGAAACGGACCGCGCCTCCGGAGCCGGAGGCTTTTACCGGCGAAAATCCTTAACAGCCTGAAAGGAACGACACCATGCTATTGATCCACGGAAATATTCAGACCATGGAAGAAACCTCTTATCCTGATGGATATCTGCTGATACAGGACGGGAAGATCGCGGCGGTTGGCCCCTCCTCGGAGGCTCCCACCGACCCGGAAACCCTGGACCTGGCCGGGAAAACCGTCCTTCCCGGGTTCGTCGACGCCCACTGCCACTTAGGCATGTGGGAGGATGGCTTAGGCTTCGAGGGCGACGACGGAAACGAGGCCACCGACCCGGTTACGCCTCAGCTGCGGGCCATCGACGCCCTGAATCCTCTGGACCGGACCTTTGCGGAGGCCCGACAGAGCGGTGTCACCACGGTGCTGACTGGTCCGGGCAGCGCCAACGCGATCGGCGGCCAGTGGGCAGCCCTTAAGACGGTGGGCCGCCGCATCGACGATATGGTCCTCGACCCAGCTATCGGTATGAAATTTGCTCTGGGCGAGAACCCCAAGGTCACGTATAATGAGAAAAATGTCACCCCAGTGACCCGGATGGCCACGGCGTCCCTGATTCGGGAGCAGCTCCGCAAGGCCGCGCGCTATTTGGACGACAAGGAGCGCGCCGACGAAGACGAGGACTTTGACGAGCCGGAATTTGACGCCAAATGCGAGGCGCTCATCCCGGTGCTGGAAGGCAAGCAGAAAGCCTTCTTCCACGCCCACCGCGCCGACGACATCTTCACCGCCGTCCGGATCGCCAAGGAGTTTAAGCTGGATTTGGTTCTGGTTCACGGGACGGAGGGCTACCTCGTTCGGGACATTCTGGCGGAGGAAAACGTTCCAGTAATCGCGGGGCCCATCCTTTGCGACCGTTCTAAACCAGAGCTGCGGAATCTTACGGTGGAAAATCCCGCTCTGTTGGACCAGGCGGGCATCCTGACCGCCCTCTGCACCGACCACCCGGTGATCCCGATCCAGTATCTTCCTCTGACCGCCGGCATTGCCGTCGGCGCTGGAATGGAGCGGGAGCGGGCGCTGAAGGCCATCACCATCCATGCTGCCCGGGCGGTGGGAATCGATGACCGGGTGGGATCTCTGGTTCCCGGAAAGGATGCAGATATCGCGGTCTTCGACGGGGATCCCTGCAGTCCGTATACGCGGCCGCGGATGGTTATGATCGATGGAAAGTGGATCATACTGTAAAATTCGTGAAGTCTGCATGAACTTTATGAAGAAACATCGCTTATATTCCTAAATTTTTAAATAAAAGCTGGATTATTTTGTGTAATTATGTTATACTAAAGCTACAGAAGGAATTCGGAGGGAATTTCTTCAAGTGGAATAGGAGGCATGATTATGAACACAGCTTACGTCGCAAGAAAGGTAACACTCACAGATTCTTTTAAAGAGCGCGCCGAACAAAAACTCAAAAAGTTGGACAAATTCTTTGATGACGTGAAGGCGCAGGTCACCGTTTCCACCCAGAAGGAAAAGGCCAGCGTCGAACTCACCGTGTGGGCCAACGGAATGATTTTCCGTGCGGAGGCCCAGGATACCGACAAGCTGGACGCTTTGGATGAGGCTATCGAAAACCTGACCCGCCGCATCCGCAAAAACAAAACCAGGCTCCAGAAGAAGGTCAAAGCCTCTGGCTTTGAGCTCCCGGCGGAAAATGAGGCTGAGGAAGTCGACTACGACGTCATCCGCACCAAGGAGATCCCCCTCCGGCCCATGAGTCTGGACGAGGCGATCCTGCAGATGAACATGCTTGGCCACAGCTTCTTCATGTTCCTTAATGGCGAGACCGGCGACGTCAACGTGGTCTACCGGCGCAATGTGGATGGCTACGGCGTCATTGTGCCGCAGAGATAAAGTCCTTTGCAAACGCTGCGATTTGTGGTACAATAGTGGGAGCGGGAAACCGCTCCCATTTTTGATGTAAGGAAATGCTTGTATGAATACTTTTACCTATGTTGCGCCTTGCCATTTTGGTTTGGAAAGCGTCCTGGCCGGGGAGATCCGTCGCTTAGAGGGGCAGGAGGTTACTGCCTCTGACGGCCGGGTTTCCTTTTCCGGGGATTTCAGCCTGCTGGCGCGGGCAAATCTCTGCCTCCGGACAGCGGAACGGGTACTCATCCTATTGGGGGAGTTTGAAGCGCGGAGCTTCGTCGAGCTCTTCGACCAGGTGCGCGCCCTGCCATTTGAGCAGTTTATCGGCCGCCAGGACGCCTTTCCGGTCAAAGGCCATTCCACAAAGTCCCAGCTGCACAGCATTCCGGACTGCCAGGCCATTATCAAAAAGGCCGCAGTGGAGCGTCTGCGGGAAAAATACGGCGTCGGTTGGTTCGAAGAAACCGGTCCAGTCCATCAAATCCAGTTTATCATCCTGAAGGACCGGGTCAGCATCCTTTTGGACACCTCAGGTCCTGGTCTTCACAAGCGCGGGTACCGCCGGAATTCCACCGAGGCGCCCATCAAGGAAACGTTGGCGGCTGGGATTTTGGACCTTGCGCGGGTCCGGCGGGACAGCGTCCTCTACGACCCCTTCTGCGGCTCGGGGACCTTCCTCATTGAGGGAGCTTTAAAGGCGATGAACATCCCGGCGGGGATCACCCGGCGCTTCGCCGCCCAGAACTGGGACTGCATACCGGCCTCCGTCTGGCAGGAGGAGCGGACCCGGGGTCTGGATCTCGTCCGTCGGGACGCGAAATTTGCGGCCTATGGCAGCGATCTGGACCCTTCTGCTGTGGAGCTGGCGCTGGACAACGCCCATAAGGCCGGGATCGCCCAACGCGTTCGAATCCGTACCCGGGACATCCGGGACTTTAAAACCGTTACGGATTCCGGAATCGCTGTCACCAATCCGCCCTATGGCGAGCGCCTGCTGGACCAAAAGGCCGCCCGGGAACTTTACCGCCTGATGGGACAGGCATTTCTGCCAAGGGATGGTTTTTCCTATGCGGTAATCTCACCGGACGAGGAATTCGAACGGTATTTTGGCCGTCGGGCGGCGAAACGTCGGAAGCTCTACAACGGCATGCTCAAATGCCAGCTCTTTCTGTACGAGCAGTCTCTTTCCAAATAAAGAATGGCGGCGGGAATCCAGAACCCGCCGCCATTTTCATTCCCAGTCGGTGTTGAAAAAGAAAAGATCGCCCGCCGTGCCATCATGATATTCAGTCCCGGGGCAGCTCTGCTCCAGCCGGTAATTCCCGTGGGTGTACTCGCTGACGATCCGGTCCCAAAAAATTACAGAGCCCTCATTCTTGGGATGCCGCTTGAGCTGCCAACTGCCTTTGAAGCGGTCGAAGAGGGTAAAGGCCGCGTACCTTCCGATTCCGCACCGGCGGTACTTGTAAAGCACGAAGAACTCAGACATGGTGTAATCGGTTTGGGTTCCCGGCGCTTCCGGGTAGTCATTGACCATGGCAAATCCCGCCAGCCTTCCGTCCGCTTTGATAAAAAAGGCCCAGCGGTGCTCCTCCGTCCAGTACTGGTCCAGATAGCCATACCCATACAGCCCTAGGGGGTTGACGTCCAGGCCGTCGTACTGGGAAAACTCATAGTTGTATTTTTCCAGGAGATTGCGCAGGATCTCCTTTTCCTCCACACGCACCGGCGATAACTCAATTTTCATGGATATCCTCCTTTTTGCCGCGGCGGGTCGCCAGCAGTACCACTAACAGCATCAGACCGCCCAGGACAATGCCGATAGTAAGCCCCACGCTGCCGAATAAGATATTCTTCCGTTTGATGGTTTCCTCCGGCGTATTATCGTCAGATTTAACCGCAGAACTGGAGGACTCTTCTGATGAAAGTTCGGAAGAATTCGCGTCCTGTGCCTGTATCGCGGTGCGCAGAACGTAACCGTTACGGCTTCCCTTGACCGAAACCAGCGCCATGACGGCCTGCTGTGTGGCCAACTCTTCGGGAACGCCATCCAACTCCGCCGCGAATCCGCCAACCTCCGTGCGGTAAGTAAGCAGAGCGTCCAGCGGGTTGCCGCCGGCTTTGGTGAACTCACTGCTGTCCGGGGAGATCCCCGCGGCGCATAAGGCTGTCAGGACAGCCCCGGTGGTCCGTGCAGAAGAAAAATTTTCCGATCCTGTGAAGCCGCCGCTGGCAAGCTGCACAGAGGAAAGGTAGGCGAACCCTTCCTGGATGGCCTGACGAATCTCTTCATAGGTGCTATAGCGGGAGAGGGCCGTCAGTGCACAGGCAGTGAGGAAGGGAGAGCTTTCCGTATCCCGGGAAGCGCTGAAGCCACCGTCGTCATTCTGAGCGCTGAGGATCACCGTCCGCAGAGTCGAGCGGGTGTTGATCCCGTCAGGGGGAAGGGAGTAGCTGTTGGAGTCCGCGGCAAGAAGCGCCAGGATCGCCCCATAGCTGCCGCCTCGGGAGATGTCAGGATAGTTGGACAACGTCGTCAGCAGATTGATCCCGGACACATTGCCTGCGTAAATCCCGCAGAAGGTGACAGCCAGGATATCAGCAGCGACTGCCGCTGCATCTTCGTATGCCTGTTTGGTGAGGACTGAGCGGATCAGGGCGTCGATCTCTTGATATTCCACTGATACGCCGGCCGCCCCAAGTCCGATGAACCGCGTGTTGTGCTCACCGTTGTTTCGAAGCCAGCTGCATGCGTTGGAAAGAGCATCAGCGCAGGTTTCGCTCCAAAGACCCGCAGTATTGACTGAGGCGACTTCCGGTAAAGGCTCCTCCGGATCAAAATCCTGCTCCTCGCCGTCAGCGTAATAGATCCACTCCACAGAGTCACCCTCAGAGAGGATGGGAAGATTGTTCGATTCGATATCCGCACCGTTGATTCGCAGAAGCCAGTAGCCATTTCCACCGGTCAGCTTCCGTTCTCCGTTTTCCTCCAGTGTAATGGCCAGAAGAGTCCCCTCCGTCATCTGATAATTCACCAGATAGGCGTACTTTTCAAGTATGGGAAACAGCCCCGCCGCAGTGGTCCCATTGGGACAAGAAAGCGTCAGGGGCTGTACCAGATATTGGCTTTCCACATTTTCCCGAATGCTGATGGAAACGGAAATGGGTTCTTCTTCAATTGGCGCCTGATCGGCGTGGACGTTTGAAATCTGCAGCAGCGTCAGCAGCACGCATAGAAGAACACCACAAATCCGTCTATACTGCGTTTTCACCTTAAACTCCCCGTTTTACCCGGTAATGAGTCTTTTGCGAAGCAGCTGGCTTCGACAAAGCCCTCTAAGAAACGACACAAATCCTTCTATTTATTATTATAGCGAATCCTAAGAAATATTTCCAGTAAGAAATGCGTGAAAGAATAAGTTTTGTAGATCCCTACAACTAGTCTATGCGATTTCAATGCATATTGATAGCTTTTTGTAAGACTTCCTATTATTTTTGTGCAAGTATTACAATCGCCTAGAAAAGTCAGCTATAGCTTAAAAGCGGATTCCTTGTGCATTTCCGAAGCTTGTGGTATAATAACCTCAAGGCTATAATGTCTTGAGGCCCTTTCCAGTGGAAAAGCAGGCACTGCGTCAGTGGCGGTAGTGTAAAATTGGTGTTAACTATTTGAAAAATTGCCCTGTTTGGGCATCGTGAGGGACTGTCCGTGATTGTTGTGAATCATATTCAAACCCGCCTGGGAGAGCCGGAAGAAGCGGCTGTTGCCAGAGCTCTGAAAAGGCTGGGAGTTCCGCGGAGCCAGGTGGCGGAAGCCTATGTTTCCAAAACCTCGCTGGACGCCCGGAAGCAGACGGATATCCGTCTGGTCTACACCGTCGTGATCCGCCTGAACGGCGGGGAAGCGGAGGCGGCCGCCGCCCGGCAGGACCCATTCATCCTGTACCGGGAGACGGCTCCGTTTCAGGTCCGTCGGGGGACGCGGCCTCTTCCCGGGCCGGTAGTCATCGCAGGTTTTGGACCGGCGGGGATGTTCGCCGCCGATCTGCTGGCGCAGCATGGCCTCCGTCCGATAGTCCTGGAGCGGGGCGGCCCCGTGGAACAGCGGGTCTCTGCCGTAGAGGGCTTTTGGCAGTCCGGAAATCTGGACCCCTCCTGCAACGTCCAGTTCGGCGAGGGCGGAGCCGGCACCTTTTCGGACGGAAAGCTGACCACTCGGATCCACGATCCTCTGTGTGGCTATGTCCTGGAGCGATTCGCCGTCCACGGCGCTCCGCCAGCGACCCTTCGGAAGGCCAAACCCCACATCGGCACTGACCGCCTGCGAGGCGTGGTTCGCTCCATGCGGGAGGGGATTCTCCAAAACGGCGGACAGATCCTGTTTCATTCGCAATTGGACGGGATTGCGGTAAAAAATGGCCGGCTGGAGGGCTTGATGGTCAACGGGCAGCCCATGGCGGCATCCTGCCTGGTTTTGGCGGTAGGCCACAGTGCTCGGGATACCTTCCGGATGCTGGCGGAAGAGGGCGTGCCCATGAAAGGCAAGGCGTTTTCCGTAGGCGCGCGGATCGAACACCGCCAAAGCGCCATCGACCAGGGCCTGTACGGGAAGCTTGCCGGGCACCCGGCCCTGCCGCCTGGGGAGTATCAACTATCTTATCGCCGGGGGGAACGGGCGGTGTACACTTTTTGCATGTGCCCCGGCGGAACGGTGGTTCCTGCCGCATCAGAGACCGGTGGAATCGTCACCAACGGCATGAGCGAGTACAGCCGGAATGGGGATAACGCCAATGCGGCGCTGGTGGTTTCCGTCGGTCCGGAGGATTTCGGCGGCGGCGTTTTTGATGGGATCCGTTTTCAGGAGGAACTGGAGCGTCGGGCGTTTCAGCTTGCCGGAGGCAGTTACCGCGCCTGTGGAGCAACAGCCGGGGAGTTTCTGGCCCGCCGGCCTGGGCTGAAGCTGGAGTCTGTCCAGCCCACATATGCCCTGGGCCTGGAGGCCGTGGATTTTGACCGGCTCTATCCGCCGCAGATCGTGGAGATGATGCGCACCGGAATCAACGTATTCGGTCGGAAGCTGCCAGGCTTTGCGGCGGTGGATGCGGTGCTGACTGGCCCGGAGACCCGGACGTCCAGCCCGGTACGGATTCTCCGGGGAGAGGATCTGCAGTCCCCGGCCATTCAAGGGCTGTATCCCTGCGGCGAGGGTGCGGGCTACGCGGGAGGGATCATGAGCGCCGCTGTGGACGGCGTGCGGATCGCTCTGCACATTTTGGCGGAATATGCCGCGGATTGAGCAGAAAAAAGGGTACAGCCAATCGACTGTACCCTTTTTTCGCTGTTTCAGATGATTATCGACACAGCCCCTCCGTCCGGAGAGGGAATCTCCACTTCGTAAAAGTCTCCATCCTTCCGGAAAGGAACCGCCTTGCCGTTGCTCAGGACCTGCCTCACCGGCTGCCTGCTGGCAAAAAGGAAGGTCCCGCCCTCCCGGAGCATGACTGTCCGGCCGGATACGTTGGAAATCGTCTTGGGTGCGATGAACTTTTCCTTCAAACCGAAGGGCGCAAAGCCATCCTCGATCGGAACCAGCAGATACAGACGAAAATCATCGGCGTTTTCCAGCCGTAGCGGCAGTCGCTCCCCACCGGAGAGGAATGCCGTTTCCCCGGTGAACCGCTCAAATATCGCATAGACTTTCTCTTCGTCCAGGCCGAAATCCGCCAGCCCGATGGAGCCTTCCACCGCCCCTTTGTCGGTGTGGAGGTGGAAGGCGGCTGCCGCCGCTCCCTGGCCACACCTGCTGAACACCTTGAAAGGCGCCTGGGACTGTTCCGGATTCTGGGTCAGACAGTCCCGGGAGGGAACCGCTGGGCAGTCGCAGCGGAGGATCCGCCCGTCGGAGAGGATCAGCGGCTCTAACACCTCTTTTCGGCTTCGGCCGATGGTGTCGCTGATATAGACGGGCCCGCCGCTGACGGCCCGGAGGACACTGTTTTTGGCCCCTTGGCTGTCGTCGGTCCACCACATGTCCCAGTCGCACCAGAGAAAGCTCCCCTGCACCAGGGAATTGTAGGAGCACTGGAGGATATGCTTGGCAAACCACGCCCGGTTCTCCGGCAGAAAGTCGTCGCTGGCCCGGGAAATGGCGGAAACCGGCCGGTGCCACATGTTTTCGTTAGCCATGCCCATGCAGTTGATGAGCCTGCCGTCAAAACAGAGCCCCACTGACGCTTCCATGGCCCGGTGGACCTGGCCGGCCACCTCGCCCACCGGCGCAAAGCCGTGGTAGTACCGGCGCAGGGTGCTTTGATTGTCGATTTTCAGAAAGTCCACGCCGCACTCCTCTAAAAATCGATGATAGGCATAGTAAAAGTCAAAAGCCTTCTGAAAGTGGAAATCCGGCACCAGCTTGCCGTTGGCTCCCCGCATTAAGTCTCCGCTGTAGTCCCGGGCCAGGTCCCCCTCCGGATCGATGCCGCTCCAATAGCCACTGGTGGGGTGCCAGATGCCGATTTTGACCCCGAACTCCTCCTTCAACCGCCGGACGCAGTGCCCAAGCCCTTCCGGAAAGCGGTGGGGGTCTCCTTCAAAGGAGTTGAGCATGGTGCTGTGGCGGGAGTCCAGAACCGCCTTATAGCTGGGGTGTTCGATGTCGTAAAGCCCCTTGACGTCCCCCCACATATCGTCGATGATGATCCAGCGGACAGGGATGTCCTTTTCCCGGAATTCCGCGCACTTCTCTGCCAGCCCTTCCTCGCTGACCCGGATCTGCAAGGCGTCCCAGCTGCACCAGCCCAGATATTCGAAAAGCTCCGGATACCGCCGTCCCTCCCGGGGCGGGTAGTTCCCGGGCAGTAAGGAGAGTCCCGCATCCGCACATTGTTGAGTCAGGGCCCATGGATCACTGCCCTCGGCGATGAGAAAGGCCAGCCCCCTGCACTCCTTCAGTCCGGGACACCAGCTGGCCATTCGAAGGGTGAGTCCATCTTCCTCGCCGCAGAGCACTGCTTTGTATTGCTCTCCGCAGACTGGGAGCAGATAGCCAAAAGAGCCGTCCGCCCGTTCCCAGAGTAAGGCCTGGGTCTGATTCGGTACTGCGGAGGGTTCTTCCGGAAATTCCGGGCGGCACCAGTATTCGCTATGCTGGCGGTCCGCCATCATCCGGTAGCCCTTGGGAAAGGAAAAGAGAATTTGCAGGCCATCCTCGGGGTCAAAGTTTTTGTCTTCCAGCTGTGCGGATACCAGTACTGCAAATGCACCACCGCATTCTTTCACTGTAAGTTCCGCATAAGCGCCGGGGGCGCTCCAGCGGCCGTTCTGCTCCTCCAGCGGGATTCGACCTGTTTCTGTGCGGACCGAGACGCGCAGGCTGCTGAGCAGTTCCTTAATCTCTTCCATAAAGCCTCCCTTTACCGTTAAGACTGGACCATATTTCGGCACATTAACGTTAATGAAATTGTAGCACGTTCCTCCCGTTCTGTCAAGAGGAAAAGCAGATTCTTTCCGCGGCCCGATGCCCATCCCCGGAAGGGGATGGGCTCTTACGGTTATTCCTCCTTGGGGCGGTAGGAGCCGGGCGTAACGGCCTCAAATTTTTTGAAAACCCGGATAAAGGAGTTCAGATTGTCAAAGCCTACCTGCTGGGCGACCTCGGTGATGGAAAGGTGTTTTTCGGAAAGGAGCTGTTTTCCCCGGTTGATCCGGACACGGTTGATATAATCGTGCAGGCCCACGCCGGTGGTGTTCTTAAAAATTTTGGAAAGGTAGGAGAGGTTCTTCCCCAGATATCCGGACAGCTGGGTGGCGTTGAAATCCACCTCGCTGTAGTGCGCGTCCACACATTGAATGATCTCGCGGATGAGGGGCTGTTCCGTTTCTTCCTCCGGCTTCTGGCGGTAGGCTCTGCACAGGAGGACCAGCAGCGCCTCCATCTGCTTTTCCGCCTCCGGAAGGTCCGCGGCGGTCAAAAAGGCGTTGGTCAGCCGGGTAAGCCCGTCGAGCAGCGGCTTGCCAGGCTCCGGGAGTTGTTTCACCGCCCGCCAGACGGCATTTGCCATCCCATAAGCAAAGCTCTGATAGCGGGTCCCCTTGGCCCCGCTCAGATTCTTGCCTGTCCAGCCGTTGCGGAAGCATTCCATTGCGCCGCTAGTGTCCCCCAGACAGATCCGCTGCAAAAACTGTTCCTCCAGCTGGGGCGTGACGCCGAAATCCTCTGGTTCGGCCTGCTGGAAGGTGGGCTCCGTTGCAAATCTGCCCTCCTTCTGATAGGCGCGCTGCTTCCGCCGGAGACATTCCGCCGCCTCGTGATAGCACATGCTGACAGTATTCAGGCTGCCGCAGAGACGGCTGAGAACCCAGAAAAAGCGGCGGTCCTCCGCAAAAAGGTGGCATTCCTCGCAGAGGATCCGGTAAGTGTCCGGAGAGCCGTCCAGGTTGATTAAAACCGTGCGGACACCGTTGATCTGGGTGGAATAGAGGGCTGCGCCGGACCAACGGTCGAGCAGGCTCTCCTGAAATTGCCCAAAGAGCCGCTCCGCTCCTTCCGGCGTCCCGCTCGCTGTGGAGAAGAGCAGCACGCAGAAGCAGCTCCCGGGAAAGGTGATGGAAAAGGAGGAAAGGATTTCCCTGGTGACCGGCGTGTCGGTCACATTTCCCAGAAAGACGGATTCCAGGAATCGCTCCTGCAGGAACTGTTCTTGCTGTTTCCACACGCGGTTCCATTCCTGATTAGCGCTGACCACGCTTTGAAAGGTGCGGGAGATCTGCTCAAAGGCGTCCCTGGAGGAGGAGTCCGCATAGGGGGTGATCTCGTGAAGGATCTGCCGGACCGGACGATAATTCTGCCGCAGCAGGAAAAAGGCCAGCGCCGTTCCAAGCCCGATGCTCAGTACGATAAACAGGAGACTGCTCTGCCGGAGAGGGCCGGTTTTTTCTTGGATGCTCCGGGCGGAGATCATCATCACGCAGCGGAATCCCTTCAGCGCGGAAACCTCGCTGTAAAAAACCAGCTGTTCTTCGCCGGAAACCGTGCATTCCAGCTGACCGGACCCTTCCGTCATCCGTTCAGCCTCCGGAAACACCTGAAATTCCTGCGGTGAATTCCCGCTGATGACCCGCCCGCCGTTGTCGAGCAGCATGACCTGGGCAAAGCCGTCAGATGAGACGCTTTCCAGGAGGTTCGGCAGGGCGTCCTCACTGAAAATTTGGAACAGCGTCGCCTTGGGTTGGCCGTAAGCGTTGACCGGCAGGCTCTTGACCAGCATCAGCCGGGGAGGCTTCCCTTCCGGCATCTCCACCAGTTCGATGGAATTGGCATGATAGCGGTTGATGTAGGAATCCAGATCTACGTAGTAAAGCGGTTCATCCCGGAAAACCTCCTGCCGGAACAGTTCACGGCTGGCGAGGCTGTGGGTGGTCACGATGGTTTCTACATTGTTAATGTAAAGGTAGCAGGTATTGATTCCAGAAAAGTAGTGGTAGCTTTGAATTTGGCTGGCGATCTCCACCAGTTCCCGGCGGTCCTCCAGCGTGGCAGGAGCCGGCTTTTGGATAAAGGCGTTTATCAAAGTGTTCCGGGAAAGCAGGGTACTGAAGTTGGTTACTTCTGCAATATAATCATCCAGACGTCGGCTGATTTCCTTCTGGATGGTGGCGTTCATCATTTTGTATTCATTAACCAGCAGGGAATGGGCGCTCCTCAACAGTACCGTTCCTAACGCAATAGGAACGGCCAGGATCAGCAGATAGGATAGGATCCATTTTATCAAGACGCTGTTCTTCCATCGAAAAAACCGGGGACATGCCATCGGCGGCAGCTCCTTTCAGTGGTTTGAAAACGCCGAAAACGATGCCGGAAGCTCCGGCATCGTTAACGGGGAGGGGAAGAGGATCATTCTTTTACAGCGCCGATCATCATTCCCTGTACGAAGTATTTCTGAATGAATGGGTAAATGAACAACACCGGCACGGTGGTCACAATGATGGCTGCGTATTTGAGCAGCTCCCGCACGGCGGTCATTTCCTCCGCAGAGCCTGCCGCAGCGCTGGCGGCCATGGATTCCGCGCTGCCGGTGATAAGGATCTCCCGCAGGATCAGCTGCAGCGGGAACCGTGTCCGGGTCCGCAGGTAGATGACGGCGTTGAACCATTCGTTCCAGCGGCCCACCGCGTAATAAAGCCCTACCACCGCGATGGTCGGGATACACAGCGGCAGCATGATCCGGAACAGAATGGTAAAGTCATTGGCCCCATCGATTTTCGCGGACTCCTCCAGGCTGGGGGGGACCGCATCGAAGGCTGTCCGCATGACGATCATGTTGTAAGTGCTCAGAGCGTTGGGCAGCAGGATCGCCCAAATGGTGTCGATCATCCCCATCTGCATAATCCACAGGAAGGTCGGCACCAGCCCGCCGCTGAAATACATGGTGAACATGATGAGGAAGGTGAAGAAGCGCTTCAGGGAATACCCCTTCCGGGAAAGGGCGTAGGCCCCCAGGAAGGACAGGATCATGCTGATGCAGGTGCCGGCAGTCATGTAAAGCAGCGTGTTCAGAAAGCCCCGGACGATCATTGGATTTTTGAACACCAGCTTATAGGTATCCACCTGAAAGCCCAGCGGCTTCCAAAGCACCACGAATTGGTGCATTTTGAACAGCGTGGGGTTGCTGACCGACGCGAAAAGCACGTACACCATGGGATAAAGGGTCACGATGGCGAGCAGCGTCAAGAAGATGTAGTTGAAGACGTCGAAAACACGTCCGCCGATTGTTTTTTGCTGTACCATACGCCACCTCACCACAGACTGGTCCCGCTCATCCTCCGGCTGAAGGAGTTTGCGAAGACAACCAGCATAAAGTTGATAACCGAATTGAACAGTCCCACCGCTGCGCTGTAGCTGTAATTCTGCTCGATCAGGCCCTTGCGGTAGACGTAGGAGGAGATCACGTCGGCGGTAGAGTAGATGTTTTCATTGTAAAGCAGGATGATTTTTTCCCAGCCGACGCCCATGATGCTCCCCAGCCGCAGGATAAACATGATGACGATGGTGGGGAGGATGCCGGGAAGGGTGATGTGGATCATCCGGCGGAAACGTCCGGCTCCGTCCACGACCGCCGCGTCGTACAGCGTAGGGTCAATGCCCGACAGGGCGGCCAAATAGATGATGGAGCCCCAGCCGATACCCTGCCAGATTTCGCTGATGATGTAGATGGGCCGGAACATAGCCGGATCGATGAGCAGTGTTTTGGGTACGCCGCCCAGGGCCTTTACGATCCCGCCGATAAGGCCATTGCTGGCTGTGAATTCCCGGATGATACCGCAGATGACCACGGTGGAAATAAAATGGGGCAGATAGCTGATGGTCTGCACGGTCTTTTTGAAGTACCGGTTTCCCACTTCGTTGAGCAGCAGGGCCAGAATAATGCTTGACGGAAAGGAAAAGAGGATGGAGTACAGGCTGATGAGTAGCGTGTTGGTGAAGGTCCGCACAAAATATGGCCCCGCAAAAAAGGCACGGAAATGGGTCAGGCCCGCCCAGGGGCTTCCGCTGATTCCCAGCCCCGGCGAAAAGTTTTTAAAGGCGATCTGGATGCCGTAAATGGGAATGTAGCAAAAGACAATGTAGTAGGCTAGCACCGGCAGCAGCATCAGATAGATGTATCGGTATTTGATCAAGTCCCGCCGCAGCTTTTGGGCTGCCCGTCCCAGGCGGGTCGCCGGTACGGCTTTTTGGGGGGATTTTTTTTCGGATTGAACAGCTTCCAAGAATTCTCCTCCTCTTCCAGGCGGCTCTCCGCCCCGGCTGTCAAACCGGGGCGGGGAACACAGGACTTATTTCGAACGGTTGTAGTAGCGGTCCAGAGCGGCCTGGGTCAGAGCGGTGTATTCCTCCAATCCCATGCTCTCTACAGTTGCGACGTATTTGTCAAAGTCGGACAGAGGAAGTTCGCCCATGATGAATTTTGCGTAGGATTCTGAGACATAAGTGCTGATTTCACTGCTCAGGGCAGATACCCGGGAGCTCTCTTCGCTGGTGGCGGTAGTCAGCGGCATGGAGGCGGAACGGGTTCCGTTCCGTTCGGAATTCCAGACGGCCAGACCCTTCAGTCCCTCTTCTGTGCCAGAGGATTTGCCCAGGACGAGACGGTTATAGTAATCCATCCCGATGGGACCGTTTTTCCGGGTATATTTGGTGATGGCCATGGCAACGCCCAGCTCGTCAGGGTCATTGATGACCTTGTCGGTCAGCGTCGGCCAATGATTTTCGTCCCATTCAAAGGTGTCGCCTTCCGCGCCCCAGTTCATGGCCAGGTCGCCTTCTTCCGTGAAGGCCCAATCCAGATAGGTCAGGGCAGCCTCAACATTTTTGCAGGAGCTGGAGATCGCCGCGCCTTGGGAGCGGTAGGAGGCGTCGGCCTGCCGGTAGATCAGCTGCTGGCCCTTGGTCAGCACGGGGTTGGCCAGACCGATGGGATTGAAAGTAGTAGAAGGATCCTGGCATGGAGCTGATCGTAGAAAGCGTTGAGCCAGCTGGAGTAGTAGCCCAGCCACATGCCGGTCTCGCCGCTGGTAATCTTCGCCTGATTGGTGGTGCCGTCCTGGACCGTGAAGTCCGGATCCAGCAGCCCTTCGGTATAAAGACGGTTGAGCACCGTTAGGTAATCCTTGTAAGCGTCCTGAACCGGGCTGAAAACAGCCTTTCCGTCCACATCGACAAAGCCGTCGCTGGTGACGTCATAGGCGCTGGCGAAAATCTGGGACTGCTTCAGGAAGGCAGTGGTGGTGGAGAAAGGAACGCTGGCATTCTTTTCATTTTTAAAGGCCGTCAGGACTTCGATGAAATCGTCAATGGTCTCCGGCGCGTCCAGTCCCAACTCATCCAGCCAGTCGCCGCGCATGATGATGCCGACATAGGTTTCCGGGATCGGTTCCCGTTTCATGATGGACTGCCATTCCGAACTGGTGTCCGGCGTATTGGTAAAGATGTAGGGAATGCAGTAGAGATGGCTCTGGTCAGATGAGACCATCTGCCGCAGATCTGGATATTTGTCGAGATAGGCAGAATAATTGGGCATATACTGCGCTACGGCGTCTGTGATGTCCTGGATTACGTTGGTCTCAATGGCATAGTCCGGGCCGCCGGCAAAGGTGCGCCAGTCGGATTCGATAATGTCCGGCTTGTCGTCGGAAACGATCATCAGATTGAACTGTTCCGTTTCCTGCCCTTTGGGCGGATGGATCCATTCAATGTCGATCCCTGTTTTTTCAGAGGCAAGCTGATAGCAGAGCATTTCGGCGTTGCTGGTGTAGACATCCGGCGCCTGAAGGCCGCAGTAGTATGTCAGCGTGATGCGTTCGCCCGTGGAGCTGGCTCCGGTGGAAGAGCTGGCCTGAGAGGAAGAACCGTTTTCTCCATTTCCTCCGCAAGAGGTCATAACAGCAGCCAGCAGGGCTGCCATCAGCAGGGTACCGAATCGTTTGGTCATCTTCATATGGAAAGTGCCTCCTCTTTCTTTTTGGATACGGGGCGGAGCGACCGTCCCTTTGCGCATGCGTAAATAGTAAAACGATTTTTTTGAAAAGATCTTGTAGGCTATAGCCAAATCTTTGGTTCAATTGTAGCCGTTTTTATTGGTATCGTCAATCATCATTTTTTTGTTTTCTCCTCAATTCTTTGCTTTTTGCCGCATTTTTGAAATTTTTTTTAAAAAAATAGTCTTACAAAAACCGATATTCCTTCGATGGAGAAGTCCAAGGGAGAGGGAAGAATCAACCGGAACTGCCGGATAATTTCGAATTGTCATATGAATAACGAAAAAATCGAAAAATACAAATGAAATCCTGCTTTCTCCATGGCTTTTTCCTTTCGGAAATGCTATGATACAAGCGAGGTGAAGTGGTATGAATACGTTTAAACCGGTCAAAACCGCCCTGATCGGGAGCGGGATGATCAGCGGCATTTACTTGGAAAACTGCTGCAAAAACTTGAAAATTCTTGACCTTTGCGGGTGTTCCGACCTGATTCCGGAACGCTCCGCCAAGCGAGCAGAGGAATATGGGATCCGACAGATGACCAACGAGGAGATCCTTTCCGATCCTTCTATTGAACTGGTCATCAACACAACCTACCCCACCGCCCACTATGAGGTGGCCAAGGCCGCCCTGGAGGCGGGGAAGCACGTCTATACTGAAAAAATGATCGCGCCTTCTTTCGAGGAGGCCCGGGAGTTGCGGGAGCTGGCCCGGTCTAAAGGGCTTTTCTACTGCGGCGCGCCGGACACCTTTCTGGGGGCAACCTTCCAGACGGCGCGGCGGTTCCTGGACGGCGGACTCATTGGGACGCCGGTGGCGGCCACGGCGATCCTGGCCCGGAGCTACCACCACGAACGGTTTTATACCGGGGATCAGAAGCGGTTCGCTTTCTGCCCGTCGGGCGGGGTCATTTTTGATATGGGGAGCTACTACCTGACGGCCCTGGTTTCTCTGCTGGGCGGGATCCGGGAGGTCTGCGGGTTTGCGGAGATCCGGAACCCCCACCGGATCTATCAGAATCCGGACAGCCCCCACTATCAGGAACCCATGGAGGTAGAATCCTGGAACAACGCCGCTGGAGCGCTCCGGTTTGAGAACGGCGTTCTGGCGACACTGATGACCACCTCCGAAAGCGGCGGATTCGAAAACGGGTTGACCATTTACGGCACCGAGGGCCGTCTCACCTTGGGCGACCCCAACGAATACGGCGTTCCGCTGACCCTGACCACCAAGGCTACCGGCTGCACCCAGCTGCCCATGACCCATGCCTATGGTTCCGGCAATCACCGGGGTATTGGTCCGGCAGAAATGGCCTATGCCATCCGGGCCGGGCGCGTTCCGCGGACCGAGGAGATGCCGGTCCATGTACTGGAAGCCGCCCAGGGCATCTGCCGGAGCGGCGAGACCGGGAGCATCTACCGGATGACGACTCGTTGCGGACGGCCCGCGCCGCTACCGGCCGGGTACACGGAAAATCCGGAACTGTCTTTGAGCATATCGGATTAAGAAAGGAAGAGAACGATGAGCAAGATCGGCATTCAGATGTATACCCTGCGGGAAACCATGAAAACCAAGGAGGGTTTGGAGGAAACTCTCCGCCGGGTGGCGGAGATCGGCTATCAGAACGTGCAGATCACCCTGCCCGGATTTGTCAGCAGCGAGGAGGGGGCGGCGATGCTGGCCCACTACGGCCTTCGCGCGGATTCGGCCATGGCGGCCTTTGACGGGAATATCCGGGAGCGGGTTCCGGAGGCGGTGAAGCTGGCACGGTTGCTGGGGACCGGCGTGGTTCGGACCACCTCCATCCCTCACGAGCTGGGACAGAGCGAGGCGGGCTATCACGAATTCGCTCGGCAGATGAACGAAGTGGCGGCGGAATTTGCCAAAGAGGGACTGGTTTTCATGTACCATTTCCATGCTTTTGAATATGTGAACTTCCCCACCTGCACCGGTATGGATATTCTGATGAAGGAAACGGATCCGGCCTGTGTGACCTTCCAGCCCGATGTTTTCTGGCTGACGGCAGCGGGGCTGGAACCCTCCCAGGCGCTGTACGGCTTCAAGGGACGGGCAAAATTCATGCACCTGAAGGAATATGCCAGCGAAGAGCCTCAAAAGGTCATCGAAGGGGTGCCCCGCATCTCGGCTCCAGTGGGTACCGGCAACCTCAACTGGCCCGGCATCCTCAAGGCCGCGGCGGATATCGGTATTGAGCACTATGTCGTGGAGGACGATATGGGGATCCTTGAGCCTTTTGAGAGCGCACGTACCTCCTTCGAAAATCTGAGAAAAATGGGCGTCGACTGACATCCGGCTCCCACATAAGCAGGCCGCGCCGGCGAAGAAAGCGTTTTGAATCCAACGCTTTTTTCGCCGGCGCGGTTTCTGATTTTGGGAAAGAATGCGCGTTAAGCATGGCCCCGGAGAGTCTCAATGGGAGTGATGCCGACCTTCTGCTTATAGATCCGGCTGAAATAGGCAGGATCATCGAATCCGGCAGCCGCCGCGGCCTCGGTTACAGTCAGAGAGCCGTTTTCCAGCAGCAGCCGGGCTCGGCTGAGCTTCAGCCGAAGGATGTATTCCAAGGGCGCGATGCCGGCGTACTCCTTGAAGAGCCTGCGAAAACAGGATTCGCTGACGCTGCACATCCGAGCCAACTCGGAGATAGGGGGGCTTTTCAGAAAATTTTTCTCCAGATATTCGATGGCGGGATAGATGGAGGCATAGGATTTTCCGCGGAACCGGGCGTGGCGGACCTCCAGGGAGATGTCCGTCAGAAGGGAATAGAGAAGGGCTTTGATCCTCCCGGAAGGGAGGCTGCCGTTGGAAAACAGCCCGGTGATCTGCCGGAAGGCGTCGGCATAATAGCCGCTGTTCCGCGGGGTGATGACCTGTATTTCCCGGGAAAGGCGGAAGGGGCGGAGCTCCTCGTCAAAAAGGAGAAAGTTGATGAGGATATCCTGCGGAGCGCCGCCGTTGTCCAGGCAGCCGGAAAAAGTCGCCGTATATCTGCAATGCTGGGGGATGTAGCAGAGGGATCCCCTCGTGGCGTCTGTGCGGCCGTTCTCCGTGTAAAAGGACATGTCGCAGTCGAGAAGATACATCAGGCCGCTCCAGGGCCGGTCCTCGTAGGTAAAGGAGGAGCCGTTGCCCCAGTGTTGGTACATGGATACCACCTTCATGACTGCGTAGTCCATTTGGCAGAGCGTGGGAAAATCAACCGTTTTCAAAAGAGTTCCCTCCATTTGACAGGAAAAAGCCGGATGGCCTGCCTTTATTATAGCAGAACCATCCGGTTTGTTCAACGGTTTTATGCCCGGTCGGCAGTCAGGTTGGGAATATAGCGGCAGAACTCTTCCAGCTCTTCCGTATAATCGCCTTCAATCTCCGCCATATGGTGGATGTAGGGGCCGTAGATGAGCTTCTGCTCCCATTTGCGGTAGTCATCGAACTGGGCCCAGATGTGGGTGCCGAAGGTGTGGGGGCCGTCTACCGCGTCAAATCCGCCGCAGAGCAGATTGTAAACGCCGTGCATCCCATCCAGGCGAGTGATGGTGTAATGGCCGTCCTTCAGGCGGTAGCCGGGCTTCTGGTTGAAGACTACGGCCCTGCTGTCCGGGTGCTTGAGGGAGTAGGCGAAGGGTCCGCAGTGCCAGAGCAGCTCCGCGTTGGGATTCTCAGGGTGGCGGACGGTGAACTCGCCGAAGAAGGGAATGGACTTGCCCCGGGAGGCCAGGGACAGCAGCGCCATGCTGATGGCGCCCATGACGTCGGACTCACAGGTCACAATGAATTTTTCGTCAGCCAGCACGCTCATGGCGATGCAGGGCATGGCCCCTACCAACTGGTTCATAGCGGTCCAGCATTCTGTGGAGACCACCTGACATCCGTAATCCGCGGCCAGCTTGGGGAAGAGGTATTTGAAGACCATGGACCGTTTCAGATCTTCGTCGGAGAGCCCGTCGAAATCGGCAAAACGACCCTTGAGCATCTGAACATCGGCATCCAGCTCGGCGCTCCTGGATTCCAGCAGGGCGTCGTATTCCTGCTTGACAATGGCCAGGTTGATGGGGGCAACCTCCACGCCGAATTTTTCCAGCAGCTCGCCTTCGTTGAAGATGACGCTGTTAAACGGCTTGGGGCGGCAGCCAATCTGGGCGATGCGCAGGCGGCGGAACCCCTTGACCATGCAGGTCACTGACAGGAATTTTTCCACTCCGCGGGTAAAGGCCGGGTCTTCCTTCTCACAGTTTTCGATGTGGGAGAAGGGGATGTTCAGCCGCAGGAGCTGCTTGGAAATTGCGAACAAGCCGCACTGGGAATCGGTGTAGCGCATGCCGTCCTCACGGAAGACCGTATCCTTGGGGGCCCAGATCAGGGTGGGAAGGTTCAGTCCTTGGGCGACCTTGGCTGCGACTTCCTCGCAGCCAAAGTTGCAGTTGATGATGAAGAGGCCGTCCACTTTCTGTTTCTGGAATTCGTCGATGATGGCATCTGCTTGTTCAGGCAGGAACATCAGCCCCTCCTCGTTGAGAAATTCCAGGTCGACAAACTCGACATCGTCGCTGCCAAATTTGGCTTTGATGTAGGGGACAAGCTCGTCTTTGACTTTTTTGGCGAATTCCTGGCTGAAAATGCCGGTGCGTTTGCCGTGGAGCCAGCGGCGGCAGGGGGCCAGACCGATGCGGATCTTGTAATTTAACATAGCGGATTCGTCCTTTCCTTGATGAAATGTGTCAGACCTTCCGGATGGAGCCGGTCAGCCCGGCGGGAACGCCCCGAGCGCGCATGGCTGCGTTGTCCGGATGGGTGATGAGCCATTTGTTGACCTTGGCCAGAGTCTGGTCGGGGCAGGGGGCGGGGAGGATCTCGCCGGTGCCCTTGGGCAGGATGACGATGCTGCAGAAGCCGCCGTCCTCCGCCTGACAGGGGGCAAAATGCAGGGTGGTTCCGTAGACCTCAAAAACGTCGCCGGCCTCGGCGCGGAAAAGCTCCAGGCTGGAGAGATCGTAGCGGTTGTCCTCCAGATCCCAAACGTGGCCGAAAAAGAGCAGCAAAGGGGTGCAGGCAACGTTCACCTCGGAGCTTTTATGGTATTCCACGGTGGACATCTCGCAATTGAAGCCGTTGCAGACGCCGATCTGTACGGCGGCTTCGCCGAAAAGCTCCTGAGCGGCGGCCCGGATGGCAGACTCCTGTTCCAGCGCGTCCACGGAAGGAAGGTAGGCAATGCCCGTCTCCGGTTTGGGGACTTCTAAAGCGGCCCGACAGGCGGCGTCCAGCTGGAAGCGGTCCAGAACCTGGCCGTAGGTGCGGAAAGCGTCGTCATGAATGCTGTGAATCGTCATAAGTTGCTCCCTCTTTTCAAAGATTATCTCCAAATATATCGTACCACATCCGAAAATAAATTTCAATAGATATCAGAATTTATTTTTGGAAATTTCGGAATTATTTTGACCATTTTGGAGGAAATCTCCAAACAGGACAGATTTCTGCAAGAGGCTCTGATTTTGTGAAAAGGGATGTGATAAGGGGCAGAATCATAAGAATTAGGGATTTATTTTGAATATACACATTTTATAAGGAAAAAGACAGGTGAAGCGTTGCCGCAATTTGAAAATTCGGTGCGAATTTTTCGCTTTTTCAAATTGTGAAACCTCGGTTCAAAAAAAGGAAAGGCGCTGGAAAAGTGCGGTTTTGCTGGCTCTTATACTATTTCCACAAAATTTGGGACCGGTTTGCAAATTTTCATTATTGTCACGGGAACGGCATTGTGCTTTAATAATGCTATAACCAAAACAAAAAATTATGCAAAACGCCGCAATGCAAACGTGATGCATAAAAAATTTCGGAAAGGAGCGCTAATTTTATGAATAATACGGGGGTCCTGCCAAAAGAGGTAAAAACGGGTTCCCTCCAGAATGCGAAAGCCCGGCACAGAAGTCAAACATGGAAGCTGATGAAGCGCAACGCAGTTCTCTATTTATTCCTGCTTCCGGCGGTTGCGTATATCGCGATTTTTCATTACGCGCCGATGTACGGCATTCAGCTTGCCTTCAAGACCTTCTCACCGGCGGCGGGGATTTGGGGAAGTCCATGGGTCGGGATGAAATGGTTCCAGATGTTTTTTGAATCTCCGCGCTTCTGGCAGCTCTTTGGAAATACCGTGATTTTGAGCTTGTACAGTCTTGCGGCTGGATTTCCGGTGCCGATCATTCTGGCGCTGCTTTTAAACAACGTCGGAAAGCTGGGGCTGAAAAAATTTGCGCAGACAGTCACCTACATGCCGCATTTCATCTCCGTAGTAGTGTTGGTCGGTATGATCTCCGTCTTTTTCTCGCCCCGGTCGGGTTTTATCAACACCATCGTCCAGGCTTTCGGCGGGGACCCCATCTATTTTATGGGCGAAGCTAAGTACTTCCGGCACCTGTATGTCTGGTCCGGCGTGTGGCAGAGCGCAGGGTGGAGCTCCATCATTTACATCGCGGCGCTTTCCGGCGTCAGCCCGGAGCTTCATGAATCGGCTATGATGGACGGGGCCAGCAAGCTCAAACGCATCTGGCACATCGACATTCCTACGATCATGCCCACCATGGTCATCCTCCTCATTATGAACTGCGGCCAGATCATGAGTGTCGGCTTCGAAAAGGTGTTCCTGATGCAGAACTCCCTGAACAACACCGTTTCGGAGGTCATTTCCACCTACACCTACAAAATCGGTCTGATCCAGGCGGAGTACAGCTATTCCACTGCCATCGGTCTGTTCAACAATATCATCAATTTTACCATTCTCATCATCGTCAACAAGATTTCAGGCAAGCTTTCCGGCTCGAGCCTGTGGTAAGGAGGGAAATCGGATGACTTCTGCTGTAAAAACCCACAAAAACCGCAACCGCATCCGCGAGCCTCTTTGCGACCGGGTGTTCAGCGCCATCGTCTACTTTCTGCTGGCGATCATTCTGATCCTGGTCATGTATCCGCTTTATTTTGTTCTGGTGGCCTCTTTTTCCGACCCCACCTACGTCAACTCCGGCACTTTGCTGCTGTATCCCAAGGGATTTACCATGCTGGGCTATGAGCGGGTGTTCTCCGACGAGCGGATCTGGACCGGCTACGGCAATACGATCCTGTACACGGTCTGCGGCACCTGCATCGGGCTGTTCGCGACGATTATGGCCGGCTACGCCCTGTCCCGAAAGGATCTTCCCGGCCGAAACATCTTTATGGGGCTGATGGTCTTTACGATGTATTTCGGCGGCGGCCTGATCCCGTTTTACATGGTGGTCAAGAGCCTGGGACTGGTCAACACCCGGATGGCATTGGTTTTGATGGGGAGCGTTTCGGTCTACAACATCATTATCGTCCGTTCCTTCTTCACCAGTACCCTTCCCCAGGAGCTTCAGGAGGCGGCCTTCATCGACGGCTGCGGCAACACCCGGTACTTTTTCTCGATTGTCGTGCCGTTATCTCAGGCCATCATCGCGGTCATCGCTCTCTATCTGGCGGTGGGCTACTGGAACGCCTACTTCAACGCCATGATCTTCATCACGGATAAGGATAAGTTCCCGTTACAGATCTATCTGCGGGAAATCCTCCTGACGGCAAAGACTGCGGAATCGACGCCGGTCTCCGGTCAGGATGCCGAAACCGCGGCCATGCTGGAAAAAATGGTCGAGGTGGTCAAATACGGTGTCATCGTCGTCTCGACGCTGCCCATCATCTGCGTATATCCTTTCCTGCAGAAGTATTTCGTCAAAGGCGTCATGATCGGCGCCATCAAAGGCTGACGGATGTACGGCGCCCCGGGGCGCCTGCTATACATCATCGGATAACAGAAAGAAAGGTGGATCTACATGCGTAAACACAACCGGTTTCTTCCCATGCTGCTGGCGGCCCTGATGGCGGCCGGCGTCTTCGCAGGATGCGGGGACAACGGCGGCTCCTCTCAGACCTCCTCCGACCCGTCGTCCAGCAAGGCGGACTCCAGCGGCGAGAGTAGTGCGGCGGGCGCCGCGATGGAAGGCAATCTCTATTTGGAGGGGGTGCCCATTGTCAAGGAGCAGGAGACCTACAAAATCGCAGTTATGCGCCACACTCTCTGCAAGGCGGACAGCTTTAACGACAAGATCGCCTGGCAGCAGGCGGAAGCGGACACCAACATCCACATCGAGTGGATCGAAGTGGTCTCTGGCACAGAGGGTGAGAAGGTCCCGATCATGCTGGCCTCCGACCTGCCGGACGCTTTCCTGAACCTGCTGGGCGAGAGCCACGTCGCCAAGAATATGACGCAGCTGGTGGCCCTTAACGATCTTCTGGAGAAATACGCACCCAACATCGTTGAGCAGTATGCGACTGTCCCCAACATGGATGAGATGATGAAATTCCCCGATGGGAATCAGTACACTCTGGCCGTCGGCCTCCAGGTCAGCCATGACGACGACGGCGACTCTATGTTCTTCATGAACATGAAGTGGCTGGAGAAGGTGGGCAAGGAGGTCCCCACCACCACTGACGAGCTTTACGATGTGCTGAAGGCCTTCAAGGACGGCGACCCCAACGGCAACGGCCAGGCCGACGAGATCCCGCTGGAGCTCTGTGAGAACAACTGGGCGGCGGGCATCATGAAATTTGCAGGCCCTTGGGGGATCACCGCCAACTATAAGATCGTAGACGGTAAATTCACCCCCACGGTTAACACCCAGGCGTATCGGGACTTTATCGAGTATTTCCACAAGCTGGCGGTGGAGGGGCTAATCGACGTTGAGGGCTTCTCCCAGACCAACCAGCAGTTCTACGCCAAGCTGAAGGAGTACGTCTGCGGCGCTTACGGCGGCTGGACGCCTCAGTCCAACTTCGACGAGGAGACCGCCAAGGAATACGATATGGTTCTGCCCCTGACGGCCCCCGGCTACGAAGGACAGACCGCTAAGACCGGCGAATGGAGCCGGTTCCGCGGCAACCGCACCGGTTTTGCCATCACCACCGCCTGCAAGAGCCCCGAGACCCTGCTCCGCTGGTGGGACTATCTGAGTAGCGACACCAAGCGGAAATGGACCATCGCCTACGGCGAAGAAGGCAAGTGCTGGGAAATGGATGAATCCGGCCAGGTCTGGAGCCTCTTCCCCGAAGCTACGGCGGATTACACCCGCGAGAACATGAAGTACACCGAAGGCTCCTACGGCTGCATGCCCCTGATCCTGGAGTCCGAGATGGAAAAGAACAACGCGGAGCTTCGGCCGACCTCCGTCTACCGCTACAACTGGTCCGAAGCGTGCAAGCCCTATTATGAAAAAGAGGTCCTTCCCATGCGGTTCGTCTCGCCGGAAAAGACCAATGAGAAGGCTATGATCGAAACCGACCTCAACGACTACATCAAAAACTTCCTGGCGACCAGCGTGATCAACGGCGTCACAGACGAGAGCTGGAACGCGCATCTTCAGCAGCTGGAGGCTCTGGGCATCAACGATTGGGTCCAGTGGTACCAGGATTTCATCGACGGCAAATTCTAAAGGCTGGTTTTCCGGTCGGGCGGAGGCTTCGCAGGAGCGAAGCCTTTCCCCCGTTTCGGGGATTCGTCATTTTGCGCTAGTGCTTCCGGCTACTTTGTGCTATACTTAATATCAGGTTTCCTTAGCACCGGGAGGTTATTATGAAGGTTTTTCAGAAGTATCGGGGTTTTGGGCGGTATTTGCTGAGTTATCTGTGCGTGTTGTTGCTTCCGCTCACCGTATTTTTGCTGTTCAGCAGTCATTTTTATCTGAATGTTTACCGCAATGAAGTGATCCGGCAGAACCAAATGATCCTGGAGCGGCTGCGGGACGATTTTGACGGGCAGATCATCCAGCTTGTCGCCATCGCCGGGCAGATTTCCACCCAGGATTCTACCAGTGAGCGGCATCTTCAGACCAATGTAACTGCATACGAGGATATTCGGAAAATCCTGCAGGGATATACTGCCACACATCCCTTTCTGGAAAACGCCGCCTTTTACACCAGCGCGACGCCGGACACGGTCTACACTGCTTTTGGGACCTTTAATGTGGAGCTGTTCCGTCACTATAACTGGAAAGGGCAGAAACTGGATCTGCTGAAGCGGCTGGAGCAGGTCCCCTTCCAGCCCTGGTGGCAGCCGGAGCAGATGTACTGGCCACAGTCGGATCAGCGCCCTATGCTGGAATACGCTATCGCGGTTCCGAATCTCCCGGGGGCCTACATGTTGTTTACGTTTTCAGAGCAGGGTCTGTCCAGCATGACGGTCTCGCCGGACAGCTCTACCGCGATTTATGACGTGGGCCTCCGGCTGTTGTTCCCGTCCGGACCGGCGGATGAAGCAGCCGTGAGCGTCCTCTCCGCCCAAACGGAGCAGGAAAGCGGCTACATTCTTCTGGAGGACGACCGGTATCTGCTGTCCTGCTGCTCCAGAGCCACCGGCCTGATTTATGCCCGCACCATTTCCCGGAGTGTGATGCTGGAACCGGTTACCAGCTTTCAGCGGCTGTTCACGATCCTGATCGTGGTGTTGGCCTTGGTCGGAGGCGCGATAGTCTACGCCTTTTCCATGCTGAGCTATCAGCCAATCCGCCGTCTGGACCGGCTGACGGCCCGTCTGCCGGTAGATGTGCCGGAGAATCTCTATGGCGTTGAACGGGCGGGATTCGTCATCGAGCGGTTGGACGAACGCTATGAGTCTCTGGAAAAGGAGGCTAGAAGGGAAAAGCAGCTCTATCGGCTGGTCCACAGCCGCCGCAGCAGCGAGGAATGCGAAAATGCCTTGGCCAAGGCCGGCATCTGCTTCTCTTCCCGGTTTCTGCGGGTTGTCTTGCTGTTTTTGGAGCCGGGAAAAGAGGGCTGGGAGCCTTTGGACGTGCTGAACACGGTGGACCAGATCCTTTCCGGCCAGTATGAGACCGCCGGGATGGAGTATCTGGAGAACAATTGCTACCTCTTCATCCTGGGATATGAGGAGGAAAACGAGGATCTTCTCCGGAGCAAGCTGATGACGGTGGCCTCCTGCTTCGACGGATGTACTGCCGGAAAATTCCGCATCACGGTGGGCGGCCCGGCACGGGAGCTCTCCGAGGTGAGCCAGTCCTACACCCAGGCGCTGATGGCGGCGAAGGTAACGGATTCGGCAAAGACAATTCGCTTTTTTGACGGCCCCTCCATGGGAAAGGTGCGGTTTTTGTATCCGAAGATCGAGCTGGACGCCCTTTATAACGCGGTGGTCAACGCGGATGGCGACAAGGTGAAGCTCATCTCTGACATCCTGATTGACATGGTACGTGCCAATGCCCGCAACAGCTTTGTTGCCTCCTCTTTGAGCTACGACATCATCAATACCTTCCTACGGGGGCTGGAGGAGCTGAAGCCCGATGCCAGAGGGAACGGATACTACGCCCGCTTCGCCAGTCTCTGCGACCCGTCGGATATTCGCTCCTATCTGGACGCCATCGAGGAAATCCGCAATGAGGTCGCCGGCATCATTGGCAGCAAGCCCAGCGAGGCGGCCCAGGACGACGCCATCAGCCGGATGCTTGCGTTCATCAACGAAAACTGCGAAAACGAGGACCTCTGTGTCAGCTATGTCGCGGAACACTTTGAGTTGTCAATGTCTAATTTGAGCCATCAGTTCAAGGCCCTGACCGGACGGAATATCTCGGACTACATCGCCGAGAAAAAGATGCAATTCGCCAAAAAGCTCCTCCGGACCACGGATATTCCCATCAGCGACGTGGCGCTTCGGCTGGGGTACAACCAGACATCCAGCTTCATCCGCAAGTTCAAGCAATGTGAGAACCGCACGCCCAACGAATACCGCATGGCCTGCCGGGATTCCGACGGGGAGAACCGGAAGGAGGCCCCGTGACAAACGCCGGGAAATGTGATAAGATGGAAGAAAAGTCCGGAAGCGGGGGAGCAGAAATATGAGCGGCACAATTGATACGGGAAAACAGCGGAAACGGAATCTCCTGCTGGCGCTGATCCGCAGCCGGGAAGGGGCCTGCAAGGCGGCGCTGAAGGAGTGGAGCGGCCTTTCCATGGAGTCGGTCATCCGGTATGTGGAGGAACTGACCCGGGAAGGGCTGATCGCCACCGCCGGATACAGCAGTCCATCAGTGGGGCGAAAAGCTGCGTATCTGACCATCCGGCCGGAGGGCTGCTTCTTTCTGGGGCTGCGCTTCAGTCCTCTGGGACTCAATGGAGTGATTCTGGACTTTTCTGGATCGGTCCGCTTCCGTCGGGAGGAGCTCTTTGACGAGGGGATTCCCGCCGGAGAGGTCCTGGAGCGCCTATGCGCCTGTGCGGAGGGCCTGATGGAGGAGCTGGGCGAGGACCGGGAGCGGCTGCTGGGCATCGGTGTAGCAGTGCCTGGTCTGGTGGACCGGGAAAATGGCATGGGTATCCGGTACGTTCACATTCCCGGCTGGGAGAATGTCCCGGTCCGGGACATTTTGGAGAGGCGGCTGGGTCTTCCGGTCACAGTGGAGCACAGCCTGAAGGCCACCGCCCTGGCAGCCGCCCGTCTGCCGGAAAACCGGGGAATTCAGGACCTGCTGTTTTTGCTGGTGGGCCGGGGCGTCGGCATGGCGATTTTGGCGGATGGAGAAATCTATCCCGGCGCCGCCAACCTTTCCGGTGAGATCGGCCACATTTTTTCCGCTGCAAACGGCGTTCGCTGCCGGTGTGGGCGTACGGGATGCCTGGAGACCGTTGCAGGGAGCCCGGCCGTAGTCCAGAGGCTCGCGAAGGGCTTGGAGGCCGGGCGGTTTCCGCTGCTCCGCCGGGAAATGGAGGCCGGAGCGCCGCTTTCCGCGGAGTTGCTGGCGCGAGGAGCCGCTTTGGGTGATCCGGACGCCGTAGAGGAGGTTCGACAGGTCAGCCGCTGCGTCGGAGAAGCGGTGTCCATGGCGGTGACGCTGCTCAATCCGGAAAAGCTCATCCTTTCCGGCGAGATCGGCGCGGCCCCAGGCTTTGCGGAAGGGGTGCTTTCCGAACTGCAGGACCGCTGCTTTCCGGAGGCACTGAAGGTGCTGCAGTATGAATATCAGCCTCAGGACAACTGGTTTGACGCCCGGGCCGCCGCAGCGCTGGCTTATGAGCGTTGCTTCGGTCTGGCTCCCGAGGAGCGAAAGGAGCTGACCCGCTGGGAGCCGCTGGCCGGACCGGTAGGCATTATTTGAGAAGTGCAAAGAATTTTTGAAAACGCTTGACTTTTGTTTTGAAATGTCCTATTATATCGGTATCGATATAATTGATATATCGTGAAAATAATCTCAAAAAATTGGTGAATTTGAGAGTGAGGTGCGTCATGAGCAAAAGAATCGGCATCATTGGAGCCGGGAATCGGGTTACCGGGGTATGGGAGGAAAATCTGAAGGATCTCGGCCTGGACCTGACGCTTGCGGCGGTTGCAGATCCAGACGGGGAAGGGGTACGGAAACGGCTGGAGCAAAAGGGGCTATGGCATGAGGAGCTCCGAATCTGGCCGGACGCGGAAACCATGCTGGATCGGGAGAAATTAGACGCGGTGATAATCGGCACCCGTTGCTCCCTTCACGCACGATATGCGGCGTTGGTGATGGAGCGAGGGCTGCCGCTCTTCCTGGAAAAGCCGGTGGCCACTACCGATGCGGACTTGAACCTTCTTCGGGAGACTGCCGCATGGCGGACTGCTCCAGTGCTGGTCTCCTTTCCATTGCGGGCTGCGGATATTGCACGGGAGGCCAAACGGATCATTGATTCGGGAGCTTTAGGGGTAATTTCCCAGATTCAGGCGGTGAATAACGTTTGGTATGGTCGGGGCTACTACAAAAAGTGGTACCGGGACGACGGCGAGACCGGCGGGCTGTTCCTGCAGAAGGCGACTCACGACCTGGATTGTATTTTTTACCTGACCGGATTTCGGCCAACGCGGGTCTGCGCCATGAAATCCAAGGTGATCTACCGGGGGGACCATCCGGCCGGCCTTCGCTGCCGGGACTGTTCGGAGCAGTATACCTGCCCGGAAAGCTCATGGGTCCTGGAGCACCGGTTCGGGGAGGCCCCCCAACCGGATGCCTGCTCTTTTGCCGTGGATACCGGAAACGAGGACTCCGGAAGCCTGCTGCTGGAGTTTGATAACGGCGTCCACGCCGCTTACACCCAAAATTTTGTTGTCCGAAAGGACGCAGGAAAGCGACTGTTCCGAGTCATAGGCTTCGAGGCTACTCTGGAATTTGATTTTATCACCGGTATCTTAAAGGTTTTCCACCATCAGAGGGCGGAAACCGAAACCAGGGTCTTTAACGGAGGCAGCAACCATTTTGGCGGAGACCGCTATCTGATGGCCTCCTTTTTGGAAATGCTTTATGAGGGGAAAAAGCCCTGTGCGACCATTGAGGACGGCCTGCTCAGCGCCCTGGTCTGCCTGCGGGCGCGGCAGTCCAGCGAAGAAGGAAGGTTCCGGGACATCCGGTTCGAGACATGAGAGGAGAGAGACAAATGGCAATTCGCATCGTTCCGGCCAGCGGGCTGGAAAAGATTTTCCTGGACGGCGGGCCGTCTGGGACCTACGGCGGCGGAAGTCTGCTCTGCAATGAGGGGTATTCCTTCCAGTTTGCTTTTACGGGCATTCCCGGCCTTTCCCCGGCCTGGGCCGAGGCGGAGGCGCGGATCGAGTCAGACTTGGCAGGGAATTTGGACCTTTACCTTGTGGAGCAGGTCCCAGTGACCCTGCCCACCTATCCCCGGTATGACGAAGGATATCTGCGTACCGCTCCGGGGCTTTATCCTGACCCCCTTTTCCCCCTGGGAGACCGGAAGGTGAAGGTGCTGGCGGGAAAATGGAAATCCATCTGGCTCCGGACCCGAGGCGAGCTCCCCTCCGGCAAGCACACAGTCCGGCTGACGCTGACAGCTGAGGGGCAGGAGCCGGCTTCCGCTCAGGTGGAGCTGAACGTTCTGGCTGCCCGGCTGCCGGAACAGAAGCTCCTTTATACCAACTGGTTCCACTGTGATTGCATTGCCACCCTCCATGGCTGTCCGGTTTTTTCGGAGAAGCACTGGGCGCTGATGGACGCCTACATGAAGCTGGCCGGGGAGAACGGCATGAACATGATCCTGACGCCGGCCTTTACGCCGCCCCTGGACACCCCGGTGGGGGCGGAACGGGATACCGTTCAGCTTATCGACGTCAGGAAGGAGGGGGACCGCTACGCCTTCGGCTTCGAAAAGCTGGACCGGTATCTGGCTATGGCACAGAAAAACGGCATCACCTGGTTTGAGCATTCCCACTTCTTCACCCAGTGGGGCGCCAAGGCGGCTCCCAAGGTGGTGGCAGAGGAAAACGGCCGGCTCCGACGGATCTTCGGCTGGGACACCCAGGCCGACGGCGCGGAGTACACCTCCTTCCTCCACCAGTATCTGGACGCATTGCTGCCTCATCTGAAAAAGCTGGGCGTAGACGATCGATTCTACTACCACGTTTCCGACGAGCCAGTGGAGGAGCACCTGGAATCCTACCGCCGGGCCAAGGCTGTGGTGATGGATAAGCTCAGCGGATATCATTTCTTCGACGCCCTCTCCCATGTCCAGTTTTTCGAGCAGGGCCTGGTTCCCACCCCGGTGGCTGTCACCAGTACCGTCCCCGATTTCATCGGCAAAGCGGAGGACCTCTGGACCTATTACACCGGCTACCAGTCCTTCGCCCTTTCCAACCGTCTCACCGCTATGGCTTCCCGTCGCAATCGGGTCATTGGAATGCAGATGTACAAATACCGCATCAAGGGCTTTCTCCAGTGGGCTTTCAACTTCTATTACACCACCCTCTGTCGGGAGTCCTGCAACCCCTTCCAGTCCCCAGACGCTTTGGAGGAATTCCCGGCGGGAACCGCCTACCAGGTCTATCCCGCCCCGGAGGGACCGGTCCCGTCCCTGCGGCTTTTCGTTTTCCAGGACGGGCTCCAGGACATGCGGGCCATGGAGCTGCTGGAGACTAAGCTGGGCCATGATGGGGTGGTGGAGCTGCTGGAAAAAGCAGGCGGCGCCATTGGCTGGACGTCCTGCCCCGGCGGAGACGAGGCGTTTTTAAAGGTCCGCGAGGCCCTCAACGCGGCTATCGCGGAACAGTTTGCGTAAGTTTTTCACGACAAAAGGAGGAGTTATCATGGAAGCGTACAATCTCATTCCCCCCGAGGAGCTGGGCAAGGGCAGCGGCATCCGTCTGGAGCGCTGCGAGACCGAACAGGACCTTTATTGGAAAATGGCCATTGAGGTCGTGGAAACCATCGCCGCCAACAACAAGGCCGGGGAGGAAACGGTGATGATCGTCCCTTACGGCCCTCTGGGGCCCTACAGCCGGCTGGTCCATCTGGTCAACAAATATCGCATCAGCCTGAAAAACTGTACTTTTCTGAACATGGACGAGTATCTCACCGACGATCTCAAATATCTGGATAAGAGCGATCCCCTGTCCTTCCGGGGCGGCATGGACCGAATTTTCTACAGCAAGGTGGACCCGGAACTCAATGTTCCAGAATCTCAGCGGATCTTTCCCGCCCCCGGCGAGGAGGGCCGCATTTGGGAGACCATCCAGCGCCACGGCAAGCTGGATATGTGCTGGGGCGGCGTAGGCATCACCGGCCACATCGCCTTCAACGAGCCGCCGGAGCCTGGCGTTTCCATGACCAACGAGGAATTTAAGGCGCTGCCCACCCGGGTGCTGAAGATCGCCCGGGAGACCCGCACCATTAACGCTTTTATGAACTGCGCCGCTGATCTGGACGGCATCCCCGAAAACTGTATCACCGTGGGGATGAAGGAAATCTGGAGCGCCAAAAAGGTCCGGATGTGCATGCCCCGGGATTGGAACGCCGCCATGCTCCGAAAAGCGCTCCACGGGCCGGTGACCTGCCGCGTGCCATGCTCCCTGTTCCAGGAGCACCCCGACGCCATGATCTATGCTGCCGACGTGGCGGTGTTTAATTCCCCCATCCCGGAAATCCGTATTTATAATAAGTAGGTCCGGCTATGAGAAGAATTTTTGAGAACGGCCGCATCGTCCTGCCCGGCGGTGTGTCCCAGGGAGTACGGCTTCTGGCGGAAGGGGACCGCATTCTGGACCCGGCCTTCCGCGGGGAACGGCCGGAAGGAGAGGTAGTGAACCTGGAGGGCGGCTGGCTGTTGCCAGGATTTATCGACCTCCACCTCCATGGCGGGGACGGCGCGGACTTTATGGATGGCTCTCCCGAAGCCTTTCGGCGGGCCTGCAAGGTTCACTGCCGCCACGGGACTACTTCCCTTTGTCCTACCACCGTGGCCTGCAGCAAAGAGGAACTATTCCGGTTATTTGATGTCTGCCGCGAGACAGGGGACACCGGCGCGGACATTCTGGGCCTTCATCTGGAAGGGCCGTATATCAGCCAGGAATTTCGGGGTGCCCAGCCGGAGCGGTTTGTCCGGGATCCCGATCCCCAGGAGGTAGATGAGATCCTGGAACGGGCCGATGGACTCATTGCCCGCTGGAGCAGCGCGCCGGAACTTCCCGGTATGGAGGTGCTGGCGGGAAAGCTTCGGAAACGGGGCATTCTCTGCGCCGTGGCCCACAGCGCCGCCACCTGCGAGGATGTGGAGGCAGCCTTCGGCTGGGGCTTCACCCATATCACCCACCTGTACAGCAGCATCCCCTCCGTCCGGAAGTTGAACCAGCGGGTCCACGCCGGAGTCATTGAGGCAGCCTACCTTCTGGACGATATGACGGTGGAGCTTATCGGCGACGGCCGCCACGTGCCCAAGGAGCTGATGCAGACGGTGGTGAAGCTCAAGGGGCCGGATCGGGTGGCGCTGATCACCGACGCCATGCGGGCGGCGGGCAGCAGCGTCACCGAGAGTTTTCTGGGCAGCCCTGCCGACGGCAACCGGGTAATCATCGAGGACGGCGTTGCCAAGCTGCCGGATCGGAGCTTTTTCGCCGGGAGCGTCGCCACTGCCGACCACGTTTTCCGCAATGCGGTGACAGAGTACGGATTCCCGCCGGAGACCGTCTCCCGGATGATGTCGGGGACCCCGGCGAAGATCCTGGGCCGTTACGGAGAGCTGGGTAGCCTTTCCGCCGGAAAACGGACGGATCTGGTCGTGATGGACCGCGATTTTCAGGTGCGGCAGGTTTATGTCCGAGGACGTTTGGTTTTTGCCATAAATTGAAAAGAATCTCCATTTTTTGAAAGAGCTTCGGAATGGTATTGAAGAAAATTTCCAAATATGCTATGCTGTACCCAAATCGCAGCGGATCACGTCCGCAAAAAGGAGGAACCGGCATGAAACAGATTCTGGAAATTGGGAAAGACTCCCTGCGCCTGGGCGGGGAGCCCTTTCTTTTGGTCAGCGGCTCCCTGCACTACTTCCGCATCCTCCCTGGGGATTGGAAGCGGCGGCTGAAGCTGGCCAAGAACTTTGGCCTGACGGCGATCCAGACCTACGTTCCCTGGAACGCTCACGAACCCCGTCCCGGGGAGTTCGATTTCTCCGGAATGCTGGATCTGGCGGGTTATCTGGAGGCAGCGGACGAGGCGGGGCTTAAGGTCCTGCTCCGGCCCAGCCCATATATCTGCTCCGAATGGGATTTCGGGGGGCTGCCCTGGTGGCTGCTCCGGGATCATCCCCGTATCGCCCTGCGGCGGACGGATCCGGACTTTCTGGCGGCGCTGAAAGCCTACTACCAGAGGCTCTGCCGGGAGTTTGTCCCCTACCTGTCCACCAACGGCGGGCCGATCATCATGGTCGCCGTGGAAAACGAGTACGGCAGCTACGGCAACGACCGGGACTATCTGCGCTTCAACGCGGAGCTGCTCCGGGAAAACGGGGTGGATGTGCCGCTGTATACCGCGGACGGCTACTCCGATCGGCATCTGAAATACGGCAATCTCCCGGAATTCTGGGCCGGGGTGGACTATCGTATCGAGAGCGCCGAGGCTATCGAGGCTCTCCGCCGTTACCAGCCGGACCGGCCTCCGCTGCTCTGCGAGTATTGGAGCGGTCGGGCTATTCACTGGGAGGAGGAGTTTCATTACCGGGATGTCCCGCCAATTGCCTCAGCCTTCCGCGAGGCGCTGGATCTGGGTGGAATGCTCAACTTTTATATGTTCGGCGGCGGGACCAATTTCGGTCTAATGAACGGTGCCAACATCCACACCCCTCCTGGCGCCAACGACGAGTACTATAACCCCATCACCACCAGTTACGACGTAGACGCCCTCCTCTCGGAAAACGGAACGCCCACAGCCAAGTATTACGCCTGCCGCCGGGAGCTGGACGATTTTCTTGGGAAACCCGTCCGCCCGGCCAACGACGAGCCGGTTCCGGAGACCCAGTCAGTGCCCGGCATCCGGATGACCCGGTGCGCATCCTTGGCGGAGAATCTGGACGTTCTGACTGCCAAGACTCGGAAGTCGGCGCGGCCCCTGACTATGGAGGAAATGGACCAGGGATATGGGTTCCTGCTCTACAGCGCGGAACTGCCCTCCGGTAAGGAGATCGACGAGCAGCTGTTCTTGGACGGGCTTCACGATCGGGCCCAGGTGTACCTCAACGGAGAATATGTCGGCACGCTCTACCGGAACCAGGCCCCGTCGGACACGGAGATCCCTGGGCCCCTGCCGAAAAAGCCATTTTTGCCGGTGCGGGTCCCCGCGTCAGGAGGCCGCTTGGATATTCTAGTGGAGAATATGGGCCGAGTCTGCTACGGGATGCATCTGGGAGAGGAAAAGGGCATTACCGGCCCGGTGCGTCTGGGGCAGAACTGCCTTAGCCGCTTCACCGTCCGCAGCCTGCCTCTGGACAGCCTCAGCAAGATCCGCTGGACCGGAACCGAACCGGCACGGAATCACCCTGGATTCTGGCAGGGAACCTTCGATGCCAAAGCCGGGGTGGACGCTTGGCTCCATACTGAGGGCTGGGGGAAGGGTGTTGCCTGGATCAACGGCTTCTGCCTGGGACGTTATTGGGAGACTGGCCCGCAGATGGCGCTGTACCTTCCCGGGGCGCTGCTGAAGGAGACCGGAAACGTATTGGAGATTTTCGAGCTGCATCATTCTTCCGAGGAGCATGCTATCGAGCTCATCGACCATCCCATCTTGGACGGCACGCTGCGAGCCCCTAGAACGTAAGGCAAGGGCAACTTATGTTATGGCACAAGTCTTTTGAAAAAGGCTTGTGCCGTAACTTTTTCGTGTGCCTTGGCGGGTCAGCGGGATTCGTGGGCCTGGGTTTGATACTCCCGGGGGGAACACCCTACATGTTTTTTGAAAATTCGACTGAAATAAAGAGGATTTTCGTAGCCAACGACCTCTGCAACCTGGGAGATGTTCAGAGTGGAGTCCGTCAGCAGCTCCCGTGCCTTCTGCAGCCGCAGCAGAGTCTGGTAGGCGTGGGGCGAACGGCCGGTCAGGCTGGTGAACTGCCGGATAAAGTGGTACTTGCTCATCTGACACAAGGCGGCGCAGTCCTCCAGGGGGATCTCCGAC
>CAJMLQ010000004.1 GCA_905214265.1 uncultured bacterium | reverse complement strand
GAGGCTTTTTTTCGCTCCGTTCTTCCTTCTTCAGACCGCCTTTTTCGACAGCTTTTATATATTACTACATTCTGCAAAATTTGTCAAGGGCTTTTTAACAACAAATCATGTTTTTTTATTTTTTCTGGTTTCTCTCCTGATTCTCTCCATTTTAATAGAGAATCTGCTATCATTTTTCAGAACGCCTTGTAAAGTCCTCGAAAAAATGTTAAAATAAAGCAAAGCTGACCGGATGAGTGGTTCGCCTTAGAAAGGAATGATCGCATGTTTTGTCCATCTTCTCATCATTTGATCGACCTGAGCGACTGGCCTAGGGAAGAATGGGAAGCCCTGATCCAACTGGCACTGGAAATAGAACGAGACCCCAGACGCTTCTATGGTAAAATGGAAGGCCGCATTCTTGCAACGCTTTTTTATGAACCTTCTACCCGAACGCAAAACTCTTTCAAATCTGCCATGTACCGTCTCGGCGGACAGACATTGGGCTTTTCCAATCCGCAGAACTCCTCTGTCGCCAAAGGAGAAACCCTGGCGGACACGATCCGCATGATGAACGGCTATGCGGACATCATTGCCATCCGCCATCCGCAAGAAGGCGCCGCTAAGGCTGCCGCAGCTTATTCCAAATGCCCGGTCATCAACGCAGGAGACGGCGGACACCTTCACCCGACTCAGACTCTGACCGACTTGGTTACATTGGTGCGGGAAAAAGGCCGCCTCGATAACCTCACCATCGGAATCTGCGGAGATTTAAAATACGGGCGCACTGTTCATTCCCTAATTAAGGCGCTGACCAAATTCCCCGGCAACCGCTTCATCCTGATTTCAACGGACCAGTTGGCCGTGCCCGCCTATGTCAAAAACGTTCTCAACAGTGCCGGATGTTCCTATCATGAGGTTTTTTCCCTCACGGAGGTGATCGGTGAGCTGGACATCCTTTATATGACGCGGATTCAGGCCGAACGTTTTTCCTCTCAGCAGGAATACCAGAAACAAAAGGACGTCTATGTTTTGAATACGGAAAAAATGTCCTTGGCAAAGCCCGGCATGAAGGTTCTCCATCCTCTTCCTCGGGTGGATGAAATCACACCGGAGGTGGACGAGGATCCCCGGGCAGTCTATTTCAAGCAGGCCCAGTACGGTGTCTTTACCCGAATGGCCCTGATCCTGACCCTGCTGGAAGGCAAAGCGCCCGCCTCTCCACTGTTCCGCGGCACTTCGCACAGCAACGAGTGCTGCGCAAACCCCAACTGCATCACAAACCGGGAGCCGTACCTCAAAAAATCCTTCCTGGAAAGCAGCGGCATGCTGGTATGTGAATATTGTGAACACAAACAGCTGATTTAGCGAAAGGAGTCATTCTAATGAGCGTAATTCATGTAACAACAGAGGCTTTTAACCGTGTTCTGCAGTCTGAAAAACCAGTTTTGGTGGATTTCTGGGCTTCCTGGTGCAATCCCTGCCGCATGATGGCGCCCATTCTGGACGAGGTCGCCGAGGCGGTCGGCGACAATGCCTTGGTCTGCAAGGTGGACATCGATGCGGAACCGGCTCTTGCCCAGGAATACGGCGTTATGAGCATCCCCACCCTCATGGTCTTCAAAGACGGAGAAATTGCCGCTCAGACTGTCGGCGTTCAGCCGAAGCAGGCAGTCCTTGACATGCTTGATCTGTAATACCCGGCCAAAAGCAGCGGTCTCCGGAAGAAACTTTTTGCGTTTCTTCCGGAGACCGCATTTTTTCAAGTAAATCATTCCCCCGGCAGTGCGCTATACCGCCGGCCGTCCTGTAGGGCATATCCCCGAACGGCAAACAGATTACTCACCGTCGTCACCTGCATTCCCGCTTCCCGAAGAGCGGGAAGCCCTTCCTTCAGCGCGTCCAGTGTCATCGAAATGCCATCGTGGACCCGGACGATATCTCCGTCTGCTGCGGACAAAAGCCGGTTCAGTACCTCGTCTGAAGAACTGGCCACCGCATCCTGAACATCCAAGTTCCACAAAATCACCGGATGGCCGGCGGCGTCCAGCACATCCTGATTTACTCGGCTGTAAGGCGGCCGCATCAGCGCGGGCACTTTCCCTAAAAGCCGCTCCAACAGCTCATCCGTCCGGGATATCTGCTGCCGGATTTTCTCCTCGCTGAGTCCCACCAGCTGTTGATGGCTGTAGCCGTGATTGCCGATCTCCATTCCGGCGTCCGCCAGAGCTTTTAAGGTTTCCGGATCCTCCTCGGCCAGATATCCCACTGTGAAAAAGGTGGCCGTACAACCGTTCGCCTCTATCACGCGGCAGTATTCATGCGTGAGAGCCGTCACCGAATCGTCCACCGTCAGAGCGATGATCGGACGGTCCGGATCGATGCCTTCCACCTCGACCGGCTCGATCCGTATGAATTCCGAATCCTCCGGGGGCGCCGAGGGATCGGCCAAAACGGAAGCCTGGACAGAACTCTCCGCAGCCTCCGCGTCCGGCTCTCCCCAGGAAAGAAAAAGTGTGTATGCTGCAATGCCAACCGTCAGCGCCATGCAGACCCCACAGCAGATCAGCGCTTTCCGGCGGCGCCGCATCGACGGCTGCCGCATCCTATCCCTCCCCTCAGAACTTGATTTTATTATACTCTATTTTCGACCGGCAAAGGGATACAGATTCGTTAAAATTCGTTACATTTCTGCAAATTTCAGCAAACCCACAAAAGAAATTCGCCGCAGATCCCGCTGTTTTAGCGGAATCCACGGCGTTTCTTTTTAGCCCTCTCCTGCCGCGACCAGCCCCTGCATGCCGGCCCGGTCAATATCTACATGGACTGCATACTCAAAGGTGATTTGGTCCAGCCTGTCTTTCCACTCCGTCCGAAGCGCCTTCCAAAGCTCCGGCTGGTCATTCCAGACCAGATCCCCCAGAAAAAACACGTCGCTGTGGGACTCCTTTCCGCTTTTCTGCCAGGCCTCGCGGCAGTCCGTCTCGATCTGCCGCTCCACCTCCCGTTCCAACCGGAACAGGGATTGGATGGTGAATTCCTTTTCTTCTCGAAGGAACTTTTCCACCAGCATGCCTTCTGCGGCGATCTCCACATGGAAGTGAAGGTGGTCCTTTGACACCTGGGGAATGATTTTCGTCCTGCTTTGATACAGCTCTACCGTGGCCCGTTCATAATCCTCGCTCTGTACCGGGTACAAAACGCTTTGAATCTCGTTGCGCAGGAAAAGAAGCCCTCTGGCCGCAGCGCCCTTCAGCATCCCCTCGTTTTCACTTTGGGAAAAAATCCCGATTCCCGTGAGTTCGATAGCCCTCAGATCCCGCTTCTCACTGTTCTCCTTTTCCATCGGCTCAATAATGGGGATCACTGCCGAACGGTGGGGCTGTGTCAGCGCCTGGATGACGTCCACCAACAGAATCTCTGCTGAAAGGCCGCTTTTTTCTGCGTTTCGAACGGTGTTTTCAATGGACATTGCCGGGAGGATCGTCTGAGAGATCCCGACGTCTAAAATTGCAGATGCCTCCCCTGGCGTCGCCAGTATCGTAACGTCCAGCCGGGAATCCGGGCTGTTCCCGAAATAGGAGAGCGTCTCCTGCATGGGACGCTTCCAGGTTCCCCCGCCCAAAATGACGACGCGGTTATGCCCCAGATAAAACTCCTTACCCTGATCCTTCGCGGAATTTGCCACTGCCTGAGAGATCGACGCACCGCGGCAGGTGATGATTTTGGCATTTTCCTTAGATGGGTCGACAATGGTCTGTCCTCCGGAACCCTCCGGGCTGAACACCTGCATCGTCACCATATATTCGTCGTTCTTCCAGTCGACGCCGACCCCCTGGACAATGGCACGATCCTGCAGATCGGTAATGGGGATCCACCGGCACCCGCTGAGAAGCCCCGCACAAACCACCAGCACAGCGGCTGCCGCCGCATTAATCCGACTCATGGGATACCCCCTTCCGCAGCCGTTTCCGGATACTGCCCACCACCAGCATCACCAGCGGTGAAAGAAACAGCACCACCGCCAGTGGCCAGCCACCCGAAAGCAGATCCAGCATTTTCTGAAGCATCTGCTTGTTCCATGTCATAGCCGCCGCGCCGCATGCCACCGCGATCATCAGAAAAGGCAGGATCCATTTTCTTCTGGCCGCCGTCTTTCCTCCCGGCACAAACGGCTGAAGCAGCTCCCGGCACACCCAAAAGCTCACCGACACCCGCAGAAAGCTAATCGCGACCCAGATGCCCAGATGGACTGCGTCCATCCGCTGAAAGACGGAGATCCGCGCAATTGTGGTCAGTGTGAACAGCGGAAAGGCCTTAGCAGCAGCCAAATCCCCCAGCACCGAAGAAATCAAAAATGTCACAGCCTCCTGAAGCACCAGCGTGGCCAGCAAATAGAATACAAACCCCTTTCCCGCGCCGTTTCCGCGGACCTGCGGTGCCAACAGGGCGAACAAAAACGTCGGCGACGACCGTGCCGTGATCATCCACGCCCCCTTCAGGACGGAACGGACCGGATCGCCATCCAAAAGCGGCCGAACATTGACCGGATCGATCCGCTCCGCGACTCCGAAGAAAATCAACAGCAGCCCCAATGTAAAAATCACAAAAAGGATCAGCGCCGCGCGGGAAATTCCTTCGATTCCGATCATAGCCGCATATCCCGCCGCCAAGACCAGCGTGACGATGAAAAACACTGCGTTTGCCCCGGAAAAAGCAGCGTTGACCAGAAAATCCGCCATGCTGTACACCGTCAGCGAAGTGGTAACCAGCAGATATCCCACCCCCAGCACTGGAAACCAAACGCCCCAATGCCCCATGGTATATGCCGCCGTCTCCCCCAGCCCTCTTCCGGTAGCCCGCATCAGGAAATATGCCGGCAGTATCAGCAGCAGCTGAAAAACCGCCGCTACCGGAAAGGCCGCCAGATGAACAAGTCCATAACCCGCTCCAACGTCGTGGAGTGCCGCGGTAAACAGATTGAAGGAACGGCAGACATACAGCAAGATTACAAGCTGAAAGACCGATATCTGATTCTTCTCCACGCAATTCCTCCCTTTCAGCGCCGCAGGCTGGTGTGATCCAGGTCGCTGCCCCGCAGATCCTGCAGCCGTTCCGATGAGGCCATTCGTTTCCAACCGGCCCGTACAAAAACGTCCCGCATAGCCCGCGGGGTCAGCGGCGTCACCGGAGACGTATAGGGTACGCCCAAATTGTTGATCTGGCAGATATTCACCAGCAACATGGCCATCACCAGGGAAATCCCATAAAGCCCGGTCAGTCCGCCCAGGACAATAAAGGCGAACCGCAGTACCACCACCGGCTCGTAGAGCGACGGCACTACAAAAGAACTGATGGCGGTCAGCGCCACGACCATGACCATGGGAGCGCCGATAATGCCGGCTGTCACTGCCGCATCCCCGATGACCAGCGCACCGACAATGCTCACCGCATGCCCCACCGGCCTGGGGAGCCGCAGTCCTGCCTCCCGCATGATCTCATAGATCAAATGGATGATGATCGCCTCCACCATCAGCGGGAACGGCGTGGTCTCCTCTGCCGACGCAATGTTGAAAAGCAGGGCATGAGGCAGCACCGCCGGATGGAAGGTGGACACCGCCACATAAGCTCCTGGCAGCAGGATGCTGACAAAAAAGGAAAAATATTTGAGCAGCCGGATAAAGGTGGCGAAATACGGCCGGTTGGAATAGTCGTCGAAGCTCTGAAAGTTCTCGACAAACAGGTACGGCACGATCAGCGCATGGGGCGTTCCATCCAGCAGGATTACGACCCGTCCCTCTTCGATTTTCGCGCAGACCGTATCCGGCCGTTCCGTCGTCCCGACTTCGCTGAAAATGGAAAGGGGTTTTCCCTCCAGATACGGCTGCAGATAACCGGTATCCAGCACCATTTTCAGCGGGATCTCCGCCAGCCGCCGCTTGACCTCGTCCAGCAGCTGGCCGTTGACCGCCTGGGGGCTGTATACCAGACAGGCCGCCGTCTTGCTCTCGGTCCCCACATCCATCATCTCAAAACAGATCTGTCCGGACTTCATCCGCCGGCGGATCAGGCTGATATTGACCTTGATCGGTTCCGTAAAGCTCTCCCGGGAGCCCTTCTCGTTGACCTCGCTGTCCGGCTCAGAAATGGAGCGGTATTCGAACCCCTGAGCCCCCATGACGATGGCGGTAGGCATCCCGTCGATGAGGATTGCCACAAATCCCGAAGTGATGAGCTGGATCAGCCGGTCGAATTCATAAACATCCTGCACGTCTCCCACAATGGCCGTCTGCTCAATAAAGTCGAAAGCCTCCTGCCCGCTGGCAAACTGCCGGGTCATCAGCGGCCGGATCACCGCCTCGTCCAGCTTGGACAGGGTGGTCATCCCCTCAATCATCACAAAGCTCATCCGCACGCCGCCGGCAGTCACCGGCCGCGTCACCAGATCGGCGGAATTGCAGAGCTTTTCCCGGAGGAGGATCAAATTCTGGCTCAGATTGGAGCTCAGCCTCCGGACTGTCTCCTCCGCTATCGGTTCCCGGGTTTCTGCGGAATGGACAGATGGGACCTTTCGGCCGGAACGCGGATTCCTTCTCATAGCGTTCGCCTCTTTTCGGTATAAGTTCCAGCAGGGCGGCGATACTAAAATCATTCCGGTTTCATCCGGCCGCCTGCGGGTTCAAGCAACAGTATGCGCGGGAAAAGGAAAAATTATGCGTCCGGCAAGGAAAGGAAGGTCCTCTTGTGATTGTCTTTATTCGCGCCATTCTTTTATACCTGTTGATCATTTTCTGCCTCCGCCTGATGGGCAAGCGCCAACTCGGCGAGCTGCAGCCCTCGGAGCTGGTCATCACCATCCTCATTTCCAACATTGCCTCCCTCCCCATTGAGGACAACTCCATCCCCATGATCATGGGCGTGGTTCCCATTGTGGTGCTGGTGGGCTTCGAACTGATCATCTCCAGCATCTCCCTGCGCTCCAAGCGTTTCCGAACCCTGGTGTCCGGCAAGCCGATGATCATCGTCCAAAACGGCCAGATCGACCAAACCGCCATGAAGAAGCTGCGGTTCTCCATCGACGACCTTATGGAGACCCTCCGCGGGAAGTCCATTTTTGATATTCGGGACGTCCAGTACGCCATCGTCGAAACCACCGGCCAGGTAAACATCCTGCAAAAGCACGCGGCCCAGACCGTCACCGCCCAGATGCTGGACCTCAAGGGCAAAGACGCCGATCCGCCCACCGTCATCATCAGCGACGGCAAGGTGATCCGCACCGCCCTGGACGCCTACGGGCTGACCGAAGCCTGGCTGACTGCAACCCTTCGGGAAAATCGCTACACCGAACAGGACGTTTTCCTCATGACGGCGGACCGGAGCTGCAAGTATTTCATCGTTCCCATGGACCAAGTCCCCCTGAAGGGAGGCGCCGCATGAAACGTCTGATCGTCATCTGCTGCATGATCGGGGGCATTCTGGCCGCCGGGATCTGGTCCCTTCTCTGGCTCGGCGAATACACGGACCAGGTGGCAGATCGCTTGGAGGCGGTCGCGGAACTGGCCCTCTCCGACGAGGAAGCCGCCCTGAAAGAGCTTAAGTCCATCCAGGACGATTGGCACCAAAAAGAGCACTGGATCGGCGTTTTCGTCCATGAGGCCCCCCTGGAAGAAATGAGCGACCGCTTGGAAGAATGTGTCGCCTTGCTCCGCCGCCGGATGAGCGAAGATTTCCAGGTCCGCATCCGCCAAGCGATTTTTTCCGTCCGCAACATCTACCACCAGGAAATCCCGAACATCGAAAACATCCTGTAAGCAACCCGCCTGGCACCGACCGCAAAGACAAGATAAGAAAACGCAAAAAGCGGAGTAACCTTGAAATTTCAGGGTTACTCCGCTTTTTCTCTATTCAATTTGGACATTCACGAAAACAGGGTTTACCATCTCCGATGTTTTGAATTGCCAAAAAGAAGACGCATAGCTTTGTCTTTCCTTTTCTTAATCACTTTTCACGCGTATCTGCTTGCATATTACAAGGCCATATTTTCCCTCTTGCATGGCGCAGCTGTGCCCATCCAGGACGTTTTACTCCATCTCCAGATATTTTAGTACAAACTCCGAAAACAGCGAATTGGACCACGCAAACCACGGCCGGGTAAACTGCCCCGGATCATCCACGAAAACGCCTTCGTGCATGTACCCTGTGCTCGCGTCGGAGTTTTCCAGCATCTGCAGAAGCTCTTCCTGCTCCTCCCGCTCTCCGGAGGTCAGCCCCTGCATGGACAGGGCGATGTGCCAGACATACCGCGGCGGGGTATGGGGGGACCCCACGCCCTTCAGCGCCGTTCCCTCATAGTAGAACGGGTTCGCGCTGCTAAGGACGAACCGCCGGGTATTGCGGTAAATCTCATCATCCGGCCCGCACCAGCCCAGATACGGAATGGACAGCAGGCTGGGGACGTTGGCGTCGTCCATCAGGGTGTAATGCCCCATCCCATCGGTCTCATAAGCGTAAATCTTCCCGAATATCTCATGCTCCACAATACCGTATTTTCGGATGCCTGCGTCGATTTCTTCCCGGAGGGCCTCCGCCCGGGCGACCAGCTCCCGATCCTGATATACCGTCTCAAAGATCTCCGCCAGATACCCCAGCACCACCGACGCGAACATGTTGGACGGGATCAGATATCCGTAGACACAGGCGTCGTCGCTGGGCCGGAACCCGGACCAGGTCATGCCGGTCACTGCCGCCGGAGCGCCCTTTCCGCCGTGAGACAAGGTGTCGGTGGCCGGGCAGTTTCGGCGGATGAAATAATAAGGGGAGTTTTCTCCGTGATTCTGCTCGCACCGCCAGATATCCAGCACTGTCCTGGCCGCATCACGGAAGGTGCCGTCAAAACAGAAGGTTCGCCCCGTGGCCTTCCAGAGCAGCCAAGCCAACTGGAACGGATAGCAGAGGGAGTCGGTCTCATATTTCCGCTCCCAGACCCAGGGACTCTGCAGGGGCTCGTCCCGTTCCCAGCACTTGCCGTTTGGTTCCTCATTGAAGGCGTTGGCGTAAGGGTCCAGCTGAATGCAGAACATCTGCCGCCGGATCAGCCCCTCGATCAAAGCGGACAGAGACTCTGATCCCTTTGCCGCGCCGATATAGTGCCGTACCTGGGCGGAAGAATCCCGCAGCCACATGGCGGGAATATCACCTGTAAAGACAAACGTCGAACCGTCGTCTAAAATTCTGGTCGTCGTTGCAAGCGTATTTGGATAACAGTTCTCAAACAGCGCCGCCAGCTTTGGCCGGCCGGCCAGCCGTTTCTTGACCGCGCCGATAACCGGCTGCAGTTCGGAGATGGGAAGTTCCTTGCTCATAAACGGAGATCCTCCTTTCAGATCAAAAGCACACAAGCACTTGTGCTGCTTTTCTCTTGTAAAACAAAAACGTCCTGAGCACAAAAACTCTGGACGTTTTTGTCTTTTCAAAGGGCAGTGTCAGTCATCGGATGGAGGCGGCAAACCGCTCTCCCAGCTCTTCCGCCTTCTGCAGATCCTCCTCGCTGGGGACAAAGGTCACCCGGAAAGGTTCTTCAAAAACAGACATCTTCAGCCCTTCCAGCCGGGCCTTGATGTTGCCAGCTGCCTCACCGCTCCAGCCGTAGGACCCAAAGACCAGAGCCGGACGCTTTCCGCTGTTGATAGCGTCCACATGGCTCAGCAGAACCCAGACCGGCGGCACCGCATCCCGATTGATGGTAGGCGACCCGATGGCAAACCCGTCGCAGGAGTTGAGCCTGGCCGCCAGCTCCGCCATGGGATGCTTGATGATGTCAAAGGTCTCCGTGGATGCCCCCGGAACTGCCTTCTTGATGCCCGCGCAGATTTTCTCCGCCAGCTGGGCCGTGTTGCCATAGGCGCTGCAATAGAAGACCGGCACCGTCAAAACCTCGTTTTTCCGCGGCGCGGACCACTCGGCATATTTTTCCTTGGCGTACTCCAGCCGGCAGCCCTTGGTCAGAACCGGCCCATGGCTGGTGCAGACCATCGCCGGATCCAGATCGGCAATTTTGTCCAGCCCCTTGCGGACATAGGCGGGAAACGGCCCAAAGATCGCGTCATAGTAGCCTCTGAACGCCGTCTCGTAGGCCTCCGGCCGGGTGACGTTGTAATCCCAGGTGTAGGGCTCGCAGTAATGACTTCCCAAAAAGTCACAGGGGAACAGCACCCGATCCTCCCGCAGCCAGGTGAACATGGAGTCCGGCCAGTGGAGAAAGGGCGCAATGCGGAACTCCAGGGTCTTTCCACCCAGGTCCAAAGTCTCGCCGTCCTTGACCACATGGAGCTTCAGATCCGTCCGGTTGGCGATGTTCCGGATGTAGATAGAAGCCGCCTGGGAGCAGTAGATCTCCATCTCCGGATTCTGTTCCAGCAGCCGCGCCACCGCTCCGGCATGATCCGGCTCCGTGTGGTTGAGCACCAAACAGTCGATAACGGAAGGCTCGCAGACCTCCCGGATATTGGCCAGATACTGCTCAAAATAATCCAGATGGCTGCACTCGACCAGCGCGGTCTTCTCCCCGCCCCGTACAAGATAGGAGTTGTAGGATGTGCCGTATTCCGTCGTCATCACGATATCAAAAACCCGCAGTCCGGGGTTCAAAATTCCCACTGAATAAAGATCCTTCAAAAGTTTTACTGCCGCCATATTGAAATTCCGCCTTTCCTGGTTGCTCGTTATTTTTTTAACACTATATTTTCAAAAACAGCGGGCGGTCACCCGCCCGCTGTTCTGCTTACTGGGCCTCGAACATGTCCTTGCCAACTCCGCACATCGGACAGACAAAATCCTCCGGAAGGTCCTCAAATTTGGTCCCTGGAGCGATGCCCTGATCGGGAGATCCCGCTTCCTCATCATACTCCCATCCGCAGACGGTGCAAACATACTTCATAAATAAGCGCTCCTTTCATCATTTCCATCGGTTTAGATCCTGTTTTCAGTATACCATGCCCCTGTGGTTTTGTCAACGGAAAATTTAAAATAATTCTAATATTTTCCATCTGATTTTAGTATCGCCGGAACCACGAAAATTATACGCTATCTCTCCAACAGCGGCCGCAGATATTGTCCGGTGTAGCTTTTGGAAACCTTCACTAGCTCTTCCGGCGTACCTTCTGCGACCACGGTGCCGCCCCGATCTCCGCCTTCCGGCCCCAGATCGATGATCCAGTCGGCGGTTTTCAGCACGTCCAAGTTGTGCTCGATGACAACCACCGTGTTCCCGGCATCCACCAGCTTCTGCAGAACCTCGATGAGCTTTTGCACATCATAGGTGTGCAGCCCGGTGGTGGGCTCGTCCAGAATATAGATGGTCTTGCCAGTGCTGCGCTTGGAAAGCTCGGTGGCCAGCTTGACCCGCTGGGCCTCGCCGCCGGAAAGGGTGGTCGCCGGCTGCCCCAGCTTGATATACCCCAGCCCCACCTCAAACAGTGTGGCAATTTTCCGCTGGATCCTCGGCAGACTGTCAAAAAAGCCCATCGCCTCTTCCACCGTCATTTCCAGCACGTCATAAATACTCTTGCCCTTATACTTGACCTCCAGCGTCTCCCGGTTGTAGCGCCGCCCCTTGCAGACCTCACAGGGCACGAAAACGTCGGGCAGGAAGTGCATCTCGATTTTGAGGATGCCGTCGCCCTCACAGGCCTCGCAGCGCCCGCCGCGGACGTTGAAAGAAAACCGCCCGCTGCCGTAGCCCCGCATCTTGGCGTCTGCGGTCTGGGCGAACAGCTCCCGGATGTCGGTAAAAACGCCGGTATAGGTAGCCGGATTGGACCGCGGCGTGCGCCCAATGGGCGACTGATCGATGTCGATGACCTTGTCCAGCAGCTCCATGCCGTCGATGCCATCGCAGGCTCCAGGCTTCTGCTTAGATCCGTTGAGTTCCATGGCCAGGGTCTTATAGAGGATCTCGTTGACCAGGGAAGATTTCCCGGAGCCGGACACACCGGACACACAGGTAAAAGTCCCCAGCGGGATCCGGACGTCTATGCTTTTGAGATTATTCTCCCGGGCCCCGCAGACCGTCAGGAACCCACCGTTTCCTTTCCTTCGTACCTCCGGGACCGGCACCTTCCGCGCGCCGGACAGATACTGCCCCGTCACGGATTCCTTGCAGGCCATGATCTCCTCCGGCGTTCCCGCGCAGACGATCTCGCCCCCGTGGATCCCAGCTCCGGGCCCCACGTCCACAATGTAGTCTGCCGCCCGCATGGTATCCTCGTCGTGCTCCACCACGATCAGCGTGTTGCCGATGTCCCGCAGCCGCTGCAGCGTCGCCAGCAGCTTGTCGTTGTCCCGCTGATGCAGCCCGATGCTGGGTTCGTCCAGAATGTACAGCACCCCCACCAGGCTGGAGCCAATCTGGGTCGCCAGCCGGATGCGCTGGCTCTCGCCGCCGGAAAGGGTGGCCGACGCCCGGGAAAGGGTTAGGTACTCCAGCCCCACGCTCTGCAAAAAGCCCAGCCGGGCCTTGATTTCCTTCAGGATCTGCGCCCCGATCATGGCCTCCCGCTCCGAAAGAGCCAACTCCTCTACGAACCGCAGCGCGTCGGTCACGGACATCCGGCAGAACTCGCTGATGTTCTTCCCCCCGACGGTCACTGCCAGATACTCCGCCTTCAGCCGCTCCCCGTGGCAATCCGGACAGGGCACCGCGCTCATAACCTGGGTAATCTCGTCCCGGACATAGCTGGACTGGGTCTCCCGGAACCGCCGCTCCAGGTTGTTGACGATCCCCTCGAACTCCGTTTCATAGGTCCCGGTGCCATATTCGTTCTTCCGCACCATGTGGAGCCGCTCTCCCTTGGTGCCGTACAGCACCGCGTCCAGCTGCTTTTTTGTCAGTTCCTTCACCGGCGTGTCCAGGGAAAAACCATAATGCTTGGCAAGCGCCTCGTAGTACATCTGAGCAATGGTGCCGCTGTCCCCGATATACCATCCGCTGGCCTTAACGGCCCCGCCCCGGATGGAGAGGTTCTTATTTGGAATCACCATGTCTGGATCCACCTTCATAAACGTTCCCAGCCCGGTGCAGGTGGGGCAGGCCCCCATGGGGTTGTTGAAGGAGAACATCCGCGGCTCCAACTCACCGATGGAAATCCCGTGTTCCGGGCAGGCGTAGTTCTGGGAAAAGACCATCTCCTCCCCGTCTGTCACGTCGGCGATGACCAGCCCCCCAGACAGGCGCAGCGCCGTCTCCAGGGAGTCGGTGAGCCTGGATTTAATGGAATCGCTGACTGCCAGACGGTCCACCACGATCTCGATATTGTGCTTTTTGTTCTTCTCCAGCTTGATCTCCTCGGAGAGGTCATAAAGGATCCCATCAGCCCGGACCCGGACAAAGCCGCTTTTCCGGGCGTTTTCGAACTCCTTGACGTGTTCGCCCTTGCGCCCCCGGACCACCGGCGCCAGAATCTGCACCCGGGTCCGCTCCGGCAGAGCGAGGATCTGATCGACGATCTGGTCCACCGTCTGCTGCTTGATCTCCCGCCCGCAGACGGGACAGTGGGGCACGCCGATGCGGGCGTACAGCAGCCGCAGATAGTCGTAAATCTCCGTCACCGTCCCCACCGTGGAACGAGGGTTCTTGGAGGTGGTCTTCTGGTCGATGGAGATGGCCGGCGACAGTCCCTCGATGGAGTCTACGTCGGGCTTCTCCATCTGCCCCAGGAACATCCGCGCATAGGAGGAAAGGCTCTCCACATACCTCCGCTGCCCGTCGGCATAAATGGTATCAAAGGCCAGGGAGGACTTCCCCGACCCGGACAGCCCCGTAAACACCACCAGCTTGTCCCGGGGGATGGTCACGTCCACATTCTTTAAATTGTGCTCCCTGGCCCCTTTGACCACGAGTTTATCCATTGCCATATGAAAAATTCTCCTTTTCCGGACGGAGCATGTTGCGCTGACCGCTCTCCCCGTCCAGGACAAAGCCGCAGCTTTCGTATAAGTGGATGGCCGCGGCGTTAAGGGCGTCCGCCGCCAGAAAGGCCCGGACAGCCCCCCGGTCTTTTCCCCAGCGGAAGCCCGCCTCGATCAGCTTCTGGCCGTATCCCCGGTTCTGGAAAGCCGGCCGTACTGCGATTTCCCGCAGCCAGAGCATCCTCCCCCGACGGCTCCCATAAGTGGACAGGCAGATAATCCCTGCCAGCCTTCCCTCGTCCCGCAACCCGAGGACTGCGTTCTCCGGCTCCGCCAGCCATTCCCGGAAAAACGCCGGGGTTTCACCGTGGAACCCCCTAGATCGCCAGCGGCACTCCATGGTCAGCGCCGAGGCCTCCTCCGCGTTCTCCATTTCCAAAAACTCAGTGCCCTTCGGCAGCGTTTCCGGTACGCCGTCCAGATTTCTCCGGAAATAGTCCTGAAAAAGGCTTTCCGGCTCAAATCCGGCCCCAGCAAGGGGCTCCACAAAGCTGTCAGGTACGAATTCGGTGTATATTGCCCGGGAAATCCCCGAAGCGACTCGCAAAAGCGGTTCCGGCGAGTCCGCCGCCCAAAAGAGCTTCACCGTGTTTTCCCGATCCGGATCCTCCACCGTCAACAAAACAGCGTCTGCCGCCGGGATCTCCGCTGCATCCTGAATCTCTCCATATTCTGTATATGTCAGGGAAGTAAAGGCAAAACGCCCCAGCCCTTCCCGTATCGTTTCAAATGCTGCTTCTGTCATCTTCTATTCTCCTTGTCGATTCTGTCCGGCCGGTCCTCCCCGGCAAGGCCGTGTAAAACACCATATTCTCCGGTCTGTCCCGAAGCACAGGTTCCCGGGATCCTATCGTCAAACACTCGGAAAATCCGCCCCTATTCCGCCGGAAAGCCCAAATCGAAAGGCTCCGTCAGGCGGCAGAGGACCCCGTCCAGTTCCTGAAGGATCACCCTTTTCCCTCCGTTTCCTCCACCATCTTCCGCCAGTCCTCCCCTCTTACCGGAATGACCTCCAGCGGCTCCACCGGCTCGTAAGAAACCCACTGCTTCTCATCCAGCCGGACAAAGGGATCCGCGGGCAGCCGGTATATCCAGCCGCCCCTGCTCCAGTCTACCCGCCCCGCAGACACCTTAACCCGATGAGTGCAGTCGTCGATCCAAATGGACAGCCTCCCCCGTTCATCCGGGAGATACCGGAGCGCAAAGGGTGCACAGGCTTCCGGCGTCTCATAGGCATAGACCGCCGTTTCCGCCCCGTTTTCCTCCGGTAGCCCGCAGGCGGGCCGAGGGTCCAGCCGGCTGACCCGTTCCGGACTTCCGTGATAGAGAAATTCTGGCTTTTCCCCTTCGAAGAGTTCCCGATAATGACGAAGGATCTCCGGCTGGATGGCAGGCCAGCTCCACACGCCGAGGATCTCCCCCGCTGCACGGACCTCCTCCATCTCGCTTTCCGGCAGAGGTCCCAGCTTCTGCACCTCCGCCAGATAAACCACCCCGGCCGCCCCACCGGAGGCATAGTCGAACACCGGCCGGATGGAGAATTCCGCCGCGCCGGTCTCCTCAAACAGCTCCCGCTTGGCGGCATCAAGGGGCGTCTCCTCCGCCTCGATATGCCCGCCGGGGAGCTCCCAGGTTTTCTTCCCCTTCTGCCGGCACCACAAAAGCGCCCTGCCCATCCGGGCCAGGATCACCGCGTACCGGTAGTCCTTCCGGCTGTTCAGCGGGAAAAACACGCACTGCGCCTCTTCACCCATCCGAGTCCTCCTGCCCTTTACGGTTTCTTCTCCGGCCGCTTTCCGTCCAGTTCGTCCTGGAGCTTCTTGATCTTGTCCCGAAGGAACGCGGCCTGCTCGAATTCCAGCAGCTTTGCCGCCTCCTTCATCTCGGCGGTGTATGCCTTGATGAGCCGCTCCTTCTCCATCCGGGAGAGCCGCTTGCCCTTCTTGTCGATGGTGTCCTTAGCGGAGATCTCAATGATCTCCGCCACCGACTTGACGATGGTCTTGGGCACGATCCCGTGCTCCGCGTTGTAGGCCATTTGGATCTCCCGCCGCCGGTTGGTCTCCCGGAGCGCCCGTTCCATAGAGTCGGTGACGCTGTCAGCGTACATGATGACCTGCCCCCCGGCGTTCCGGGCGGCGCGGCCGATGGTCTGGATCAGGGAGGTCTCCGACCGGAGAAAGCCCTCCTTATCCGCGTCGAGGATGGCCACTAGGCTCACCTCGGGGATATCCAACCCCTCCCGCAGGAGGTTGATGCCCACCAGCACATCGAAAACTCCCAGCCGCAGATCGCGGATGATCTCCATCCGCTCCATGGTGTCAATGTCGTGATGCATGTACCGGACTTTGACCCCCATTCCCTTGAGATAGTCGGTCAGGTCCTCCGCCATCTTCTTGGTCAAAGTGGTAACCAGCACCCGTTCCTTCTTTTCCGTTCGCTCGTTGATCTCGCTGAGCAGATCCTCGATCTGCCCCTCCACCGGCTTGACCACCACTTCCGGATCCACCAGACCGGTAGGCCGGATGACCTGCTCCGCGATATTGGCGCTCCGCTCTCGCTCATACTGGGCCGGAGTCGCGGAGACATAGATCACCTGGTTCAGTTTGCCGTTGAACTCCTCAAAGTTCAGCGGCCGGTTGTCAAAAGCCGACGGCAGCCGGAATCCGTAGTCCACCAGGGTCTGCTTCCGCCCCCGGTCGCCGAAATACATCCCCCGGACCTGGGGCACTGTCACATGAGACTCGTCGATAAACAGCAGATAGTCCTTGGGGAAGTGGTCGAGAAGGGTGTACGGCGTGCTCCCCGGCGCCCGGCCGGAGAGGATGCGGGAGTAGTTCTCGATGCCCTTGCAGAAGCCGATCTCCTCCAGCATCTCCATGTCGTACCGGGTCCGCTGCTCGATGCGCTGGGCCTCCAGCAGCATGTCCCGGTCCCGAAAATACTTGATCCGTTCCTCCAGCTCCGCCTCAATCTCCTCCACAGCCGCATGGAGCTTGCCAGGCGGCGTGATAAAGTGGGACGCCGGATAGATCATCACATGACTCATCACGGCCTGGACTGCTCCGGTCAGAGGGTTGATCTCAGAGATCCGGTCGATCTCGTCCCCGAAAAACTCCACTCGGACAGCGATCTCCCCGCTGCCTGCGGGAAAGATCTCCACCACGTCTCCCCGGACCCGGAACTTTCCCCGGACGAAGTTGATGTCATTGCGATCGTACTGTCGATCCACTAGCTGGTGGAGCAGCTCGTCCCGCTCCATCCGCATCCCCGGCCGCAGAGAGACAACCATGCTCCGATAGTCCTCCGGTGCGCCCAATGAATAGATGCAGCTGACACTGGCCACAATGATGACGTCGTTCCGCTCTCCCAGGGCGCAGGTAGCCGAGTGCCGCAGCTTGTCGATCTCGTCGTTGATGGCAGAATCCTTTTCAATGTAGGTGTCCGTCCCCGGAATGTACGCCTCCGGCTGATAGTAGTCGTAGTAGGATACAAAATACTCCACTGCGTTGTTGGGAAAAAATTCCCGAAACTCAGAGCAGAGCTGGGCCGCCAGGGTCTTGTTGTGAGCCAGGACCAGGGTCGGCTTTTGAACGTTGGCAATGATATTCGCCATCGTAAAGGTTTTGCCGGAACCGGTCACACCCAGCAGGGTCTGCTCCCGGAAGCCTTTTTCCACGCCCTCTGTCAGGCTCCGGATGGCTTGGGGCTGGTCTCCGGTAGGCTTATATTTTGAATGTAAAACAAACCTATCCGCCATGTTCTCACTCCTTCCCATATTAATTGTTTACGATTAGTTTTTAAAAATCTATTGCAGAAGATTTTTTGATAGTTTATAGCAATTAGTTTCTTTGATTTCTTAAATTATACTTTTTTATTCCAGATATAATCAAATCAATTCCAAAAGTCTTTACAAGCAAGCCGATAAAGGAACTGATTAAAATTGTAATTCCGGATAAAGCGCCGCCAATCAACACAATTAAAATATCCGTAATAAGAAGCGCCCTGCCAATATTAACGTTAAAATACTTCTTGATAATTAGAGCAATAATATCAGTGCCACCTGAACTAGAATCAACAGAGAACATAATTCCGCTGGCAACGGCAATAATAGCGGCGCCAACCAAAGCCGAAAGGTATGGATTTGAAATAACAACCTGCTTAAAAGAAAAAAGCTTTTCAAAAACTCCGATAAAAACCGTGGTGCATAAAGAGCCGATTAAGGTTTTCGTCGCCATATTTTTTCCAAGCACAACAAAAGCTAATACAATAAGCGAAAAATTTATTACCATTAAAATCGTACCCGGAGAAAAAGGCAAAAACGTTTCCAAAATCACTGAAATACCGCTTGTTCCGCCAAGCAAGAGTGTATTTGGAAAAATGAATAAAACCGTACTAATAGCATATAACACGCTTCCTATAACAATGAGAAAATATTCTCGTGTTAATAGCACTATTTTTTGTGAGTCAAATTTTTTCATATATGCATCTCCCATTCAAGCGTGAAAAAGCATAATGTTCAAGGTTAAAATGCAATTACACGAATTTAGGTCACAATTCTACTTGAATTATACGGATTTAGGGTGTGCTATTTTGTGTTAAGTTGTGCCAAAAGCCTATATAAATACTAGATTTTTGGGCATTTTCTTATGTTAGGAAACGAAATACTCCACGGTATTGTGGGGAAAAAATTCCCGAAACTCGGAGCAGAGCTGCGCCGCCAGGGTCTTGTTGTGAGCCAGGACCAGAGTCGGCTTTTGAACATTGGCGATGATATTCGCCATCGTAAAGGTTTTGCCGGAGCCGGTCACACCCAGCAGCGTCTGTTCCCGGAGCCCTTTTCGGACCCCATCCGACAGGCTTCGGATCGCCGCAGACTGATCCCCCGTGGGCTGATACGGCGACACCAACTGAAAGCTTCGCTTCTCCTCCATACTGAATCCTTTCCACACAAACAAATGATTGGCAACATCTTTCAATAGTTTACCACATTTCCGCAGAGTTTTCAATCATTGGAGCCATCAAATCCAAAAAAATTCGAACAAAATTTCTGTGTATTTGGCCAATTCCAATGATCTCTCCTTTTTCCTCCCCAAAAAGGCAGCAGGCGGTACCAGCTGTCCGGTTTCCGCCTGCTGCCTTTTCCAATTTTGCAGTGCCGCTCCCCTTATAGGACCGCGACGCATTCGATCTCCACCAGTCCGCCCTTGGGCAGAGCCGCCGCCTGCACGCAGCTCCGCGCCGGAAATTCCCCGCTGAAATAGCTGCCGTAAATGGCGTTGACCACAGCGAAATCCGCCAGATCCCTGACGAAGACTGTCGTCTTGACCACATTTCGGAGCCCCGCGCCCCCAGCCTCCAGGACCTTTTCCAGATTCCGCATGGCCGCGTGGGTCTGTGCTTCGACTCCGTCCGCCAGTTTTCCCGTTGCAGGATCGATCCCCAGCTGCCCCGACGTGTAGATCACGTTTCCGGCGCGGATCGACTGGGCATAGGGTCCGATGGCCGCAGGCGCCCCTTCCGTATGAATCGTTATTTTCTCCATCATTCCATCTCCTTTAAAAGTCCAGGTCCCGGATCTTCCGGACTCCCAGATATCCCAGTTCCATCATGGAAACATATTCGTTCCCGGATACAATAAAGTGATCCAGCAGCTCCAGATTCAGCTGCTTGAGAGTCGGCGCCAGCGACCGGGTCATGCGGATATCCTGGGAGGACGGCCGCGGCATCCCATGGGGATGGTTGTGCGCCAAAACCACATTGATTGCTTTGCACTGAAAGGCAATCTCCACCAGCTTCCGCACGTCCACCTGGGAACCGTTGAGCGTCCCCTCCGACAGCAGATCACACCGGAGAAGCCTGCAGGCGTTGTTGAAACAGAGCAGATAGACCACCTCCTCCGTCCTCCCCAGAAATTTGGGAATAAGAAACCGCCCGATCTTCTCGCTGCTGTCCAGGATGTCCGCACTGTCCGCGACAGCTTCGATGTACCGCCGGGAAAGCTGCGGCACCAGCCGCAGCAGGAGCGCCGCCGACGCTGTCATTCCCGGAACCGCCCGGAGCTGTTCGTAATCCGCCGCAAAAACCTGCGCAAACGATCCGAAGGTCTCGATCAGCCGGTGGGCCAGCTCGTTGGTGTCCCGCTGCGGGATGCCGAAATAAAGGAGCAGCTCCAATATTTCGTGTTCCTCAAAGCTGTCCAGCCCTTCTTTGCGAAAGCGGTCTTTCACCCGTTCCCGGTGGCCAGCATGGAGATTTTTCCTTTCGTCCTTCTCCAAACAATGTCCCTCCAGTTTCCTTCTGTACAGGATCAGTATACCACAATTTTCCTCGCCTGTAAACCGACTGAAAACGCAGCCAGATTTCTCAGAACTGGGCAATTCCCACAGCAGTCGAAAAAAACACCTCTTTTTCCGTTCTTCCAGTAGAAATTCGTGTAAAAATGTAGTATAATAAAAAAATAATGGTCTGCTGCAGGGGAGGATGCCCCCGGCGGCCAGCATCCTTCGAAAAGCGGGCCGTACCGGCTTGCCTGAAATCCCCCGCCGTTTTGAAAAGAACGTGCGGAAATACGGTTTCGTTCTCCATGAAAAGGCGGAACGAAACCGGAAAAAAGGAGCCTTCTAATTGGAAATCTACCTGGATAACTGTGCCACAACACGGGTCTGCAAGGAAGCGGCAGCCGCCTGTCTCCGGGCTATGACCGCCGACTACGGCAATCCCTCCTCCCTCCACCGCAAGGGCCTGGAGGCGGAGGCCCTCCTCACCGAAACCCGCAAAACCGTGGGCCGGATGCTCTCCTGCCCCCCGGAATGCGTACTTTTTACCGCCAATGCCACCGAAAGCAACAATCTGGCCATCCTGGGCAGCGCCTCCGCCTACCCCCGGAACGGCAGGACCATCGTCACCACCGCTGTAGAACATTCCTCCGTCGCCCAGGCCGCCGCCGCTCTGGAAAAACGCGGCTATACCGTCAAACGGGTCTCACCCCGGCCGGATGGCCAGTTCGCCGTCGCGGATTTTCTGGACGCCGTGGACGAGGACACCTTTCTTATCTCCTTCATGATGGTCAACAATGAAACCGGCGCCATCCTCCCCTATGAGGTTCTGATCCCCGCCCTGCGCCGGAAATTTCCCAAGCTTCTCATCCACATGGACGCCGTCCAGGGCTTCGCCAAATACCCTCTGAACCTCAAGCGTCTGGATCTGGATTTTCTTTCCTTTAGCGGTCACAAGCTCTACGCGCCTAAGGGCGTCGGCGTACTGTACGTCAAAAAAGGCGTCCGCCTGACTCCTCTTGCCTACGGCGGCGGCCAGGAGCGCGCCCTCCGCCCCGGCACCCAGGCTGTGGAACTCATCGCTGCCCTGAAGGAAGCCCTCCTCCTCTGTGAACGGGAGGGAAAAGCCTGGGAGGCCCGTTACCGCGCCTTGAACCAGCGCCTCCGGGAGGGCGTTTCCGCCCTTCCCCGGGTGACCGTCAACTCCCCGGAAAACGGCGCGCCCCATATCCTGAACCTTTCGGTGCTGGGAGTCCGCTCCGAGATTATGCTCCACTTTCTGGAGGAACGCAACATCTTCGTCTCCAGCGGCTCCGCCTGCTCAAAGGGCGCGAAAAGCCCCGCTTTGGCCGCCTTCGGCCTGACCCCGGAGCAGATCGACTCCGCCCTGCGCGTCAGCTTCTCCAAGGATACCACCGAAGCGGAGATCGACGCTCTCCTGGCCGCCCTGGCCGAGGGTATCGCCAAGCTCCGCCCTATTATCGAAAAGAACGGAAAGGACCGGTTATGAACGAGATCATTCTGCTGAAATACGGTGAAATCGCCCTGAAGGGCTTAAACAAAAATGTCTTCGAGGACATCCTCCTCCGGAACATCCGCTGGCGGATGCGGGACATGGGTCCCGTCCGTCTCCGTAAGGCTCAGTCCACCATCTACCTGGAGCCGGAGGACCCTTCCTCCTTCGATTTTGACGAGGCTCTGGACCGCGCCTCCAAGATCTTCGGCCTGGCCGCCGTTTCCCGGGCGCTGGTCACGGAAAAGAGCATAGAAGCCTTGAGTGCCCAGGCCCCCGGCTACCTGGCGGATCTTCTATCCGCCGCCAAGACCTTCAAGGTGGAGACCCGCCGCTCTGACAAGCGTTTCCCCCTGAAATCCCCGGAGATCTCCGCGGAGATCGGCGGCGTTCTCCTAGACGCCTTCCCCCACTTGACCGTGGACGTCCACGAACCAGACGTGGTGGTCAACGTGGAGATCCGGGACTTCGCCGCCTACATCCACGCCGGTGTTATCCCCGGCGCAGGCGGTATGCCGGTGTCCTCCTCGGGCAGGGCCATGATCCTCATCTCTGGAGGCTTAGACAGCCCCGTCGCCGCCTACATGATGGCCAAACGGGGACTGGCCCTTTCCGCCATCCACTTTCAAAGCCCCCCCTACACCAGCGAGCGCGCCCTCCAGAAGGTGGAAACCCTCTGTGAAAAGCTCACTCCCTACACTGGCAGTATCCGCTTCTACTGCGTTCCCTTCACCGAGCTCCAGGAGGCCATCCGGGAGCACTGCCCGGAGGAGCTTTTCACCGTCATCATGCGCCGGATGATGATGCGGGTTGCCACTGAGGTCGCCCGCCGGGAGGACATCCGCGCCCTAGTCACCGGCGAAAGTCTCGCCCAGGTCGCCAGCCAGACCCTGGACGCCCTCTACTGCACCGATAATTCCACCGATCTGGTGGTCCTCCGCCCCCTTATCGGCATGGATAAAACCGAGATTATCAAAATTGCCTACCAGATCGACACCTATGAGACCTCCATCCTCCCCTATGAGGACTGCTGCACCGTCTTCACCCCCCGTCACCCCCGAACTAAGCCGAAGCTCTCCTTCCTGGAAAAAGCGGAAGCGAACTTCGACTTTGCCCCGCTGATCCGCCAAGCTGCCGAAAATACCACGGTCAGTACCATTTCGTAAGGAACGCACCAAAAAACGCACTCTAAAATCAAGGAATGTGACCCACTTATGAAACTTCTCATACAAATCAGCATCGTTTTTGGTATCTGCTGGATTGGAGAGGGTCTGGCCCGTTTTCTTCCCCTTCCCGGCAGCGTGATCAGCATGGCGCTTCTGCTGCTTCTCCTTCTCACCCGGGCCGTAAAACCGGAGCATATCCGGGAAAAATCCGATTTTCTCTTGCAGAATATGGCGTTTTTCTTCATTCCTGCCGGGGTCGCCATTCTGGATAGCTTCGGCGTTCTCGCCGAAAATATTTTTCCCTTTTTGATGGTCTGCTTTGTCAGCACCATCGTCACCTTCGCCGCCACGTCCTTCACTGTCCGGGGTGCTGTCTGGCTCCAGAAACGACTGGCCAAATCCGAAAAGGAGGATTCCTCCCGTGCTTGACTGGTTTTCCTCTCCCCTTTTCGGCGTTGTCCTGAGCATCCTTGCCTACGTCCTGGGCGTCTGGATCAACCAAAAACTCCGTTCCCCCGCGGCCAATCCCCTTCTCATTGCCATCGTCCTGGTCATTGTCTTTTTAAAGCTTACCGGGATTCCCCTGGAAGCCTACCAGGCGGGCGGGAATTTCATCGGGATGTTTCTAGCGCCCGCCACTGCCTGCCTCGCTGTTTCCATCTACAGCCAGATCCACCTGCTGAAGAAGAACTTGTTCCCCATCCTCGCCGGATGTGCCGCGGGCTCCGCCGTCTCCATGACCAGCGTCTGGTTCCTCTGCCGCCTCTTCCGCTTGGACGAGAGCTTTACCGCTTCCCTTCTTTCCAAATCCGTTACCACCCCCATCGCCATGGGAATTTCCGAACAGCTGGGCGGCGCCGTCCCCATTACGGTGGCGGCCGTGGTCCTGACTGGTATCCTGGGGGCCATGCTAGCGCCGGTCTTCCTGAAGCTGTTCCGGGTGAAGGACCCTGTGGCCGCCGGACTGGCCATCGGTGCCTGCAGCCACGCCATCGGCACCTCCAAAGCCCTGGAGCTCGGCGAGGCAGAGGGAGCCATGAGCAGCATCGCCATCGGTGCCTGCGGCCTGATCACTGTTTTGTTTTCCATGTTTCTCCGCTGAAAAACAGGAGGTCGTTATGGAAGAAAACCTGCAAAAAGAAACACAGGCGGAACGCCTGGTAAAAAACCTGGCCGAGAAAAAAATGCGGATCGCCGCCGCAGAGGCGGGAACCGGCGGGATGTTCTCCCAGTCCCTCTCCGCCGTGCCTGGCGCGGCTGCCGTTTTTCGCTGCGGCGTTGCCGTCTTTGACCAGGATGGGATGAACCGCCTGGCCGGAGTCAAAAAATCGGTCTGCCGCCGGTACGGCCTGGATTCCAAAGAGGCAGCCATCGCCATGGCGGATGGAATCCGCCGCCTGGATAAGGCCGGTGCCGGAATCGGCGTTTCCGCCGCGGACAACGGCCGCCTGCACACTGCTGTCTGCCTGAAAAGCGGCGCCAAAACCTGGATGGCCGTTTTGACGGTGGAGCCCTTCCCGTACGAGGAGCTTTCCCATCAGCGGCAGCGGGCGGTGGACGGTGTCCTTTCCCTCCTCAACGGCTACTTTGACCAGGACCCCGCCAGCCTGGCGGTCTACAGCCCGATCAAGCTTTACCGCCGCCTCTGCGGTACTCCCCTCCCCGTCAAGATACTCCAGTTCTTCCTCCCCTGGCCGGGAGACAGAGCCGGAGACGTCGCCGTAAAGCTCCTCCTTATCGCCGCCATTGTCACCGGGGCTTGGGCGGGCGTGCAGCTCTCGCAGGACACCGCTTCCAATATCCAGTCGGCCCAGGTCATCGAACGCGCCGTAGAGGCCATGGAGACCCCGCCCACTCCGGAACAGGTCAGCAGCCTCCCGGACGGCTACCTGGAAAAATTCGCCGCTGCCTACGAGATCAATCACGATCTGGCCGGCTGGCTCACGATCCCCAACACCAATATGAACCTCCCCGTCGTCCAGTGCGAGGACAACGATTTTTACCTCAATCACTCCTTTGAGGGGACCTTTGATACCATCGGCACCCCCTTCATGGACTTCCGCAACGAGATCACCCCTGAGCTGAACACCAACACCCTGATCTACGGCCACAATTGGGAATCCGGCGCCATGTTCCACAGCCTGCTTCTTTATAGGGACCTGGAATTTTATAAGACCAGCCCGGTCATCACCTTTGACACCGTCTATGAGGAAAGCCAGTGGAAGGTTATCTCCTGCTTCGAGGCGACCACCGACTCCAGCGTCGGCGAGGTCTTCAATTATTTTAACTTTGTCCGCACCAAAAACGAGGAGCGGATCCAATGGTACATCGACGAGATCACGGCTCGGAGCTTTTTCCTCACCACCGTGGACGTCAACACCAGCGACAAATTCCTCACCATCCAGACCTGCGCCAACGACCGCTATAACACCAAGGTCTGCATCGTTGCCCGGAAGGTCCGCCCCGGCGAAAGCGCCGAAGTCGACGTGGGAAATGCCGTGGTCAACGAAAACCGTGTAAAGCCCAGCCGTTATTGAGGCGGCCGGCCCCAAGCTCACGAAAGGATGACCGACACCATGCTGAAAAAAATTCTTGACGCCATCATTCAAAACATCTGGCTTCAGGTTTTGGTACTGATCCTCGCCCTCAGCGGACTGACCTTGCTGATCGGCGCTTCCTTTGAGGAAGTGGCCCCCACCTCCAAAGGAATTTCCGTCTCCTCCGGCAGCGAACCGGAAGAATTTTCCTCGCAAGCCTCTTCCTCTGCCGATGATCTGGAAGACTTTCTCAATGGCAGCGGTGCCTTCGGCGACTGGGGGGACTTCTCCAGCTTCTATGTAGAGTCCAATCCCATCCCCTCCAACACCCCCTCCTCCCGTCCTTCTTCCTCGGCGGATACCTCCAGCAGCCCGTCGTCGGAAACGCCTGACGGCCCGCCCATTCCTCCGCCAGAGGAGAGTTCCGGGGATCCCTCTCAGCCCTCCAGCAGCGAATCCTCCCTGGAAAGCCCCTCCGGCCCGCCTGTCGACTCCTCTGAATCCACCGATTCTTCCACCCCCTCCGGCGAAGCCAGCACTCCTCCCGAAGGCGAAACCACTCCCGGCGGGGAGAGCTCCGTTCCCGGCGGCGGCAGCCCCATGGACGCTCCTGTGATCGACACGGATACCAGCGCCTCCCCCGGCGCTTAACGGAAAGGAACCATCATGCGCAAAACCTATCTTCTGGTCATAGCCGCAATTCTGCTGGCCACCGGTCTGGCAGTGACCGCCGTCCTCTCAACCGGCTCCATCGCTTCGGCCAACGACCTGGACGCCGCCGTCTTTTTGGCAGCAGACCCATCCTCCCTGCCGGAAACCGGCGGGACCCCTCTGGATATCGATCCACCCAGCTCTTCGGAAAGCAGCGGATCTTCGGAAGGATCCTCTGAAGAGGCTTCTCCTGAGGATTCTTCATCAGAAAGTGCTTCCGCCTCCTCTCCCCAGCCTTCCTCGATCCCCTCCTCATCGTCTCAGGCAAGTTCCTCACCGCAGAGCAGCACCCCGTCCTCCAGCAGCGCTTCTTCTTCCGTCCCCAGCAGCCAGCCCTCCGGTCCCCCGCCGGTAGAAGGCTCCTTTGATACCTCGGAGAGCTCTGTTCCTTCCTCCCCTCCAAGCTCCATTCCTTCATCGGAGCCTTCCTTTGAACCTTCTTCCGAACCTTCTTCCAGCACTCCGCCCGTCGGAGAAACCTTGCGTGTCTCCCTAAACGGCCAGATCACAGAGGGCGACGCCTACTCTATCCTCTGCCAGATTGTGGAGGCGGAAACCGGCGGCAGCTTCCACACTGAGGCGCTGAAAGCCCAGGCCGTGGCCGCCCACTCTTACATCCGATTTGAAAATGCCGCGGGCCGGACCCCATCCCTCCCCGGCCGGACCCCTACCCAGAAAACCATGGACGCCGTAACCGCTGTGCTGGACAAGCTCCTCTATTATAACGGCTCCGTGGCCTTTACCCCCTACCATGCCAGTTCTGCCGGAATCACCAACTCCTCTTCCGAAATCTGGGGCGGCAGCTATCCCTACCTGACTAACGTGACCAGTGCCTACGACCCCTCTGCTACCTATAAAAACCAGCAGGTGACGCTCGCCGCCTCCACCGTTAAGACCAAGCTGGAGGACTACCTGAAAGTCACCCTCCCCGATGATCCCGCCACCTGGTTTGCGGATTATACAGCCAACAGCGGCGGCTATGTTACCCGGGTTCAGATTCCGGATTCCAACGGCAATGTCCACGCGGTCACCGGTCGCCAGATTCGGGAGAATATCCTGGGCTATGCCATCCGCAGCCACGCCTTCACGGTAACGGTCAGCGGCGACAGTCTGATTTTTACCACTAATGGCTACGGCCACGGCGTGGGCATGAGCCAGACCGGCGCCAACGCCTACGCTCTCAACGACGGCTGGACTTACAGCCAGATCCTTTTCCACTACTACCCCGGCACGACTCTGAACTGACAAACCGCAGCGGCGGGAGAAAGCGTTCTGAAACGCCTTTTCCCGCCGCTGCGGGCTTTTCTAATTCTCCATGCTTCGCTCCGCCCGGGACGGCAGCTCTCCCATGTATTTCTTGTAGGTCTTGGTAAAATAGGAAAGGTTGGAAAACCCGCTGTGCTCGGCGCTCTCGCTGACGTTGTACCGCCCCGAAGCCAGCAGCCTCCGGGCGTGGCCGCACCTCGTGTAGTTCAGGTAGTCCACCACCGTCCGCCCCGTGATCTCCTTGAACCCCCGGCAGAAATAGTACTTGCTGAATCCCGCTGCCGCGCTGATCTGTTCCACTGAAAGGCTCTCTGCAAAGTGCAGCTGGATGAACCGGATCGCCGCCTTGACCATGTCCAGCCGCTTGTCCGCCCGGCCGCCGTCAAAGTCCCGGTCCTCCAGCCAGTGACGGCACATGTGCACCAGCAGCCCCCCCAGATCCGCCCGCACCGCCGCCTTGTAGTAGGCGCTTCGGGTCAGCATCTCATCCACGATCATGTCAAAGTACTCCCTCGCCGAGGAGTCAGACACCCGCAGCCGAAACCGTAGCTCTCCGATAGGCGCTCCAAGCTGCTCACACAGCTCCCGGTCTGCCAACATGCAGTAATACCGGCATACCGGTGTCACTGCCCGGACGTCGTGAATGTGATTGCTGTTGATGACCGCGATTTCCCCGGTGCGAATGTTTTGGCGCAGGGTGTCCGACGCCACTTCCGCCTCGCCTTCAATGACATACAGCATTTCCAAACTGTCCTGCCAGTGGATGTTAAATTGGTGACCGGGCCTTACCGTGTCCAGATGGAAGATCACCGGAAGTTCCGGGTCTGTGAAAACCGCTGTCTCGTATGGAAACTGCTTCATCGGACAATCTCCTTTAAAAAAGCAAGATTCTGTTAATATGTGGCAAATTCTTGCCTTTACAAATCTGGTTCCTATTATATAATAAAGGTGTCAGAACGTCAACAGTTTACTTGAAAAGGAGCATGATTATGTATCAGTTTCCCATTGGCGTCATTCTTGATTCCTTCCGTCTCGACATCCCCTCTGCCCTGAAAAAGGCCGTAGAAGTCGGCGCGCAGGGCATCCAGGTCTATTCCACCTACGGCGAAATGTCCCCGGAAAATCTCACCGGCGAAAAGCGGAAAGACTTTCTGAAAATGGTCAAGGACAACGGCCTCGTCATCTCGGCCCTCTGCGGCGACCTGGGCCACGGCTTCGGCAACGCGGAGAAAAATCCGGACCTCATTGAGCGCTCCAAACGGATCCTCGACCTGGCCAAGGAGCTGGAAACCGATATCGTCACCACCCACATCGGCGTCGTCCCCAACGATCCGGAGCACGAGCGCTACAAGATCATGCAGGATGCCTGCTTCCAGCTGGCCCAATACGCGGATTCCCTGGACGCCCACTTTGCCATCGAGACCGGGCCCGAAATCGCTACGACCCTGAAAGGCTTCCTGGACGGCCTGCACTCCACCGGCGTCGCAGTCAACCTGGATCCCGCCAACCTGGTTATGGTCACCGGCGACGACCCCGTACAGGCTGTCTATACCCTGAAGGACTACATCGTCCACACCCACGCCAAGGACGGCCAGCGCAACTATTACCGTTCCCCCGAGGAGGTCTATGGCCTGGTGGAATCCGAAATGCTGGCCAGCCCCTCTTTTGTCGAGCTTCCCTTGGGTGACGGCAAGGTCCCCTTCCCCGAATACCTCAAGGCTTTGGAGGACGTCGGCTACAAGGGCTTCCTGACCATCGAACGTGAGGTCGGCGACAGCCCCGAGGCGGATATCCGTAAGGCGGTCGGTTTCCTGAAGAACCTGCTGAAATAAGCGGCCCGGAATTGCCTCTGTTCTTCAAGTTATCTCAAGATCCCGCAACTTTTTTCAAGATATTGCAAGAGAAAGAAGGCCCTTTTATGGACAAAAAATTAAAGGTTGCCATCATCGGCACCGGCAACATCTCCGAATCCCATATCAACGGATATCTGAAAAATCCCAACGTTGAGCTGTACGCTTTCTGCGACATCCGGGAAAACCGCCTGAAGGAAATGGGCGAAAAATACGGCGTCACCCGGCTTTACACCGATAAGGACGTGATGCTCAAGGAGCTGCCGGAAATCGAAGCCGTCAGCGTCTGCACCTGGAACAGCCAGCATGCACCCTGCACCATTGCCGCCCTCAACGCCGGCAAGCACGTCCTTTGCGAGAAGCCCATGGCCACCTCCGCCGCCGAGGCCCTAGAGATGAAAGCCGCCGCCGAAAAAGCCGGCAAACTCTTGATGATCGGTTTTGTCCGCCGCTACGGCAACGACTGCGCCATCCTCAAGGACTTCATCGGCAACGATTACTTCGGCGATATTTATTACGCCAAGGCCACCTATCTCCGCCGCAACGGCAGCCCCGGAGGCTGGTTCGGCGATAAGTCCCGGTCCGCCGGCGGTCCTCTCATTGACTTGGGCGTCCATGTCACCGACCTCACCCGCTACCTGCTGGGCAATCCCATGCCGGTCTCCGTTTACGGTGCGACCTTCCACAAACTGGGCGATCGCCGCGAGCTGAAGGATAAGAAGGGCTACACCGCCTCCTCTGCTACCGGTGACGAGGTGTTCGATGTCGAGGATCTGGCCACTGCCATGATCCGCTACGACAACGGCTCGGTCGTTTCCATCGAAGCCTCTTTCTCCCTGAACATCAAGAAGGACGAGGGCAAGATCCAGCTATTTGGCACCAAGGCCGGCGCCTTGCTCGACCCCGAGTTGGAAATGTACAGCACGGTCAACGGCTATATGGCGGACGTCAATCTCTGCGCTCCCACTGCGCTGAGCTTTGACGGTCTGTTTGAAAACGAGATCAATCACTATGTGGATTGCGTTCTCAACGGCACCCCCTGCAAATCTCCCGCGGAAGACGGCGTGACCCTGATGAAGATCCTCGACGCCATCTATGAATCCGCACGAACCGGCCACGAAGTCGTCATTCAGTAATCTTTTCAGGAAAGGACAGGGCATCTGCTATGAAAATTTCGGTAAGTTCTTACAGCTTTTCCCAATATATCCGCGACGGCCGCCTGACGCAGTTCAGCTGCATCGCCAAGGCCAAGGAAATGGGGTTCGACGCCATTGAGTTCACCGACCTGACGCCGCCCGAAGGAGTCAGCGAGGAGAATTTTGCCCGGCAGATCCGGGAAGAATGCGACCGCGTAGGCCTGCCCATCTCCAACTACACCATCAGCGCCGATCTGCTGAACAACACGGACGGCGGAAAGGCCGAGGTGGATCGGCTGAAGAAGAAAGTGGACGTTGCCGCTATCCTGGGTACCCGGAGCATGCGCCACGACGCGGCCTGGGGCTTCAAGGAAGGCAATCCCCGTAATTCCAGGGGCCTGCGGAATATCGTGGACCAACTGGCGGACTGCTGCCGGGAAGTCACGGACTACGCCGCTTCCAAGGGAATCCGGACCATGGTAGAGAACCATGGCCAGTTCGTTCAGGACGCCGACCGGGTGGAACTGCTGATCAACACGGTGAACCACCCCAATTTCGGCTGGCTCTGCGACATGGGCAACTTCCTCTGCGCGGACGAGAACCCCATTCTAGCCTATGGAAAGGCTGCTCCTTACGCCTTTTACGCCCATGCGAAGGACTTCATCCTCAAAAGCGGAAGCGAGCCGAACCCCGGCAGCGGATTCTTCCAGACCCGGGCCGGCAACTACATCCGTGGCACCATCATCGGACACGGAGCGGTCCCGGTAAAGCAGTGCCTTCAGATTCTCAAAAACGCCGGATACGACGGTTATATCGGTGTTGAGTTCGAAGGAATCGAAGACTGTATTCTCGGCTTGAGCATCGGCCTGGAGAACCTCCGGCGCTACGCAGGTGAGGTTTACGGCGAATAATCGGTCAATCCCTATAGTAAAAGCGGTTCCCAGGTTCTGGGGACCGCTTTTTATTGCATCAAGAAAACCTCCGTCCGGGAATCCATCCAGATGGAGGTTTTTTATTGTCTATGGCCGGTTATTCCAGGCGTTTTGCCTGCCAGGGTGAGCGCGATTCCGCACGATAGCGGCTGGGGGTCATGCCGGTCAGCTCCCGGAAGATCCGGCTGAAATAATTGGAATCCGTCCAGCCGACCAGCCGCGATATCTCTGCGATGGTACGGTCGGTAAAACTCAACTGTTCCTGAGCGTCCCGGACGCGGAGAAAAGCGACATACTGCTTGAAGTTCATGCCGGTCTGCGCCTTAAAGGCCCGGCAGAGGTACTGGGGATTGACGTAAAAGATGTCGGCAAGCCGGGTCAAGGTCAGTTCGCTGCGGTAATTGGCGTTCACGTACGGGAGTACGTTTTCGGCAAGCCATCTCTTTTTGGACTCTTCCCGATTGACCATCTCATTCCGCGGCGGCTTAGCGGTTCGCAGGACCGTCAACAGAATCTCCCGCAAATGTCCGGCGCTGGAGCGCAGTGCCTCCACTTGAGCTGCGGTCAGGCTGGGCAGCGCTCGATAAGCAGCCAGCACCTGTTCCGCATCCGCACCCATCCGACGGCATCCCCGGCGGATCAGGCGTTCCGCCCGCTCCCCCTCATCTTCCCGGCGGAAGGCAGTCAGGTAGAGAATTCCCAGCAGTTGGCCTTCCAGCCGGATCGGGATTACAAGATCGTGGACACCCATATAACAGAGGCCGTCAAATCCCCTGTCGCTGCGAGCCGCCTTTTCAATGCCGAAAGCCTTGCTGCGGAGGCACCAGCCTGTATTACAGGCGTCCTTTACCAGGGTGCAGTACGAGCAGGTATGGCTGGAGTGATCCGGGTTCTCCATATGGAAGGAGGTTCCCCCGCTTCGGGGCAGTCCCAGTGGCCAATAGCAGACCCGGACGCCCGTGGTTTCTTCAACCAACTGGAAGATGTTTTCAACAATTTTTTCCCGTCCTGTCACAGCAGAGTCCTCCTTCCTGCATTTTTCAGCGCACCCTTGCTGAAAGCCATGAAGCAATTATAGCATATTCCGTGCAGATTTACAATCCGCATGAAATCACCTTTTTCCAAAAAGGTCTTGACATTATATTCTACGTGATGTAAAATATAAACACTACACCGTGTAGAGCAAGGACGTCAATCTATTTGCAAACAGGAGGTTGTCAATATGAAGCCAGCACAAAAAATGTCGGAGTCGGAAATGGAGGTCATGCGGGCCGTCTGGGCGTTTGAAGGACCGGTCACCTCCGCGCAGGTACAGGAAAGCCTGGGTGAACGAGGGTGGAAACCCACCACCGTCCTCACTTTTCTCTCCCGGCTGGCGGAAAAAGGATTGCTCCGGACGGAAAAGGCAGGGAAATCCAACCGCTACATCCCGCTTCTCAGCGAGCAGGAGTACAAAGAGTGGGAAACCCGTTCTTTTCTGGAGGAGGTCCATGGGGGATCGCTGCGCAGCTTTTTCGCCGCCCTTTCCGGCGGAGCGGAGCTGACCGGCTCTGACATCGAAGAACTGAAGCAATGGCTGCTCAAGCAGTAGGAGGCGGCTATGACTGCGTTTTTTTGTTCTCTTCCGGCGCTGGAACTGGCAGCCTGGGGCGTTTACGGTCTCTGGAAGCTCTTTGAAAGAATCATGGGCCGGCGGCTTTCCGCAGCGGTCCGGTTTTACGCGCTGCTGCTGCCTGCCGTGCTGCTCCTTTTCCCGGCGGCTTGGCTGGAGCTTCCGGCTGCAGCCAAGCCCACGCCGGTTCAGACTCAGGCTGTCCGAATGATTACGTTCTATCCAAAGGCGGTCGCCATGGAGTCCCCAGCAAAATCAGCGGCTTCCTCCGGAAACATGACGGCTGGAGCCCTTCGCTTGCTGATCCCCACCGCAGAGGCGGCCTGGGCACTGGGAGCTGGGGTGCTTCTGGCAGTCAGCGGCTACCGTGTGCTGATCCTTTCTCGCCGCATACGCCGGGACGCGCGGCCTTACCCGAGAGGAGAGGCGCTTCTGCGTCAAATTGCCGCAGAAAATGGGGTAAAGCGGACGCCCCGTCTTCTCTGCACCCGAAGGGTTTCGACTCCCATGCTGACGGGCGTGCTGCGACCGGTCATTCTGCTGCCGGAAGCGCCTATGGACACCACTGAGCTGAAGCTCGCCCTTACACACGAATTCACACACTACCGCTGCCGCGATCTTTGGGTCAAGCTATTCCTGCTGCTGGCGGCCTGCATTCACTGGTTCAACCCCCTGGGCTGGCTGCTGGTGCGGGCGGGAAACCAGCTATGCGAGGAAGCCTGTGATCAACGGATCACCCGGAGCATGGACCAGGACAGCCGCCGCCGCTACGGCCTGGCCCTGCTGAAAACTCTGGGGCAGACCACTTCGGTCGGGATATCGGCGGCTCTTTCTGGCAGCGGACATCATTTTGAAAGAAGGCTGAAACACATGATGGAAGCGCATCCAACCCAAAAGCGTTTTCTTGCCCTGGCTGTCGCCGTTGCGGCAGCACTGGGCTGCGCAGGGACCGTTCTGGCAGTCGGTTTAACGCCCGCGGACCAGGAACCGCCGGTTTCCTCCAGCACCTCGGATTCCCCGAAAGCCCTGCTTGTGCCGGACACCACGGAGTCCACTCCTGAGACAGCTCCGGAAAAAACCGAAACCCCGGCGCTGGTCCCGGAAACGGATCCTGAACCGAGCCCGGAGGACGAACCCATCCTGCTGCCGCTCGAAAACGCAGTTCTTCTCTGGCCGCTGGCGGGCAATATCCAGATCACAGCCGGATTCCAGCCGGAAGATCTGCCGGGGCATCTGGGTCTGGACATGACCGTGGCTGGGGACGAAGAAGCGCCGGTGCTGGCGGCGGCGGACGGAACCGTGGAAGAGGCGGAATACAGCGCGGAAAAAGGCTACTACCTGCGCATCCGCCACGAAAACGGTCTGGAAACCCTCTACGCTCACTGCCGTTCCCTGCTGGTGGAAGCGGGCAATTCGGTGTCCGCCGGGGAGCAGGTGGCGGTCATGGGCTCCACTGGCTACAGCACGGGGCCCCACTGCCACTTTGAAGTGCTGGTCAACGGCCAAAATGCCAACCCGCTGGAGTATCTGCTGGCAGCGGAATAAGCCTCTCCAAAATAGGCTCTTGTCAAACGCTACGGCGGCGGACGGAAATGGTATCCGTCCGCCGCCGCATTTTTTATCCGATTATGGTCAGTTCATAGGTTGGATACTCATGGCTGAAATGATATCCCAGCTTTTCAGCCAGCCTCACAGAACTGAGGTTGGCCGCATCCCAGCTGGGGTACTTTCCCCGCTCCAGGCAGGCAAGAATCAACTGGGCGCAGCAGGCGGAGGCCAGGCCCCTCCGGCGGAAATCCGGCCGGGTATCCACCTCGATCTCGATGCCGCCGTTATAGACGGTGTAGGAGGACGCGCCGCTGACCGGCTCCCCCTGCCACAGCGCAATATAACCCAGTCCGTCCGACTGATAATCGGACCAAGAGGCAAAATGTGAACAAAAATCCCGGCTCCAATCCTCTTCCAGCAAGCGGTGATACAGCTTTTCGTCAATGGGGGCCAGGCGGAAGCCCTCCGGGAGCTGCGCGGCCATCCCCGCCAACCTTTCCCTGTCAAAAACGTCCGGCTCCTTGCGGATGGCGTAGCGGACCGTAGGACGGAACCGGCCCTGCCAGACCCGTTCGATCACAACGTCCCACCCCTTTCCGCAGGGAACCATCAGAAGAAACCTACGGAAAGACTCCGGCAGCGAACCCGCCAGGGCTTCCGCACAGGGGCTTGACGGGTCTCCAGCCAGGAAGGCGAAGTCCGCCGTGATGATCCGGGCGGCCCGAGGATGGTCCAGGCTGTCAGCCCAGGCCGCTCCCATACGGCCGTCCAGGCAGGACCAGATCAGCGTCTCCTCCATGCCGGTAAACAAAGGCGCAAGAACTGCGCGGCGCTCCTGCGGGACTGGAAGGGGCGTTTGACTAAAAAATGGGGACATAGCCTGCCTCCTCGAAGGCCCGGCGGCCGGCATCACTGAGGATCCAATCCCGCAGCTTCCGGACTGGACTTTCCTCCGGCTCATCGGCACGGATGGCCAGGTAAAAATCGTTGAGCAGCGGATAGCTGCCGTCAGCGATGCTCGCACAGGACGGTTCTACGCCGTCCACGGACAGCAAACGGAGGGAGGGATTTTCATACATCATCGCCGCATAGTAATAAACGGAATAGCCGATGGCACCGTCACTGTTGTCGTAGCTGGCCACGCTGTCGATCAGGCCCATCATGCCGCTGGAAATCAGTTCCTCCGGCGCTTCCATGGGCTGCACATCCTTCATCAGCAGCTTCAGAAAAAGGGTCTGGCTGCCGCTGGTGGGGTTGCGCTGAAAAGGAAAAATGTCCTGATCCTCTCCCCCCAATTCCTTCCAGTTGGCCGTATCGCCGGTGTAAATGCTCCGGAGCTGGTCCTGGGTCAGCCCGGTGACGGGATTCCCGCTGTTGACCAGAAAGACCAGGGCGTCCCGGCCCACAGGAGTCACCTCCAGCTGGACGCCGGAATCTGCCAGCTCCTTCTGAGTTTCCTCCGGGGCCTCATAAACCAGCAGCAGATCTACTTCCCCGCCAGCCAGCCGGTTCCAGGAAGTGTTGGTGCCGGTATTTTCCGTAAGGCTTTCCGCCTCCTCGGCGGAAATGCCGCAGGTGTCTTTCATGATTCGGGCCATCAGCGGGAGGTTGGCCGTAGAACCGTCCACGATGGGATAATCCTCTGCAGAGGAGAAAATAGGCTCTGGGGGCGGGATAGATGAATTGTTCGAAACGCAGGAATTGGAAGGGCTGCTCCCGCAGGAAGCGGTTAGAAGAGAGACTGCCAGAGCAGCCCCTGCTGCACGAATCCACCATTTCATAAAAATTCCTCCTTATTCATCGTCGAGGGACTGGAAGGTCGATGTCCGATAAAGCCAGTTTCCGCTTAGATCGATGATGCCGGCGGAAAAGCCCTTTTTCACGACCAGATACTCCCTGTTGACCTGATCCACTGAATTCAGGCCGGAGAGAAGAACGCTGCCATCCGTGTCCAACAGGTCAGTGAGGTAGCCGCCCTGACTTGTGTGGTAGGTACCTGTGAGCAGCTTGTTCACGCCGCTGCGGTCATAGCAGGAGCTGACCCAACTGTAGCGGCCGTCAGGGATCACCGTGGTTCCGTTTTTGTCCAGAACGGAACAGTGGGGGGTATAATCCGGGTTCATCGTGCTCCAGTCGAGCACGTATATGCCGTGGCCCAGCTCCCCGAAATAGCCGCCGGGCTTCCGCGCCAAAACAGCGCCATCCCGGCTCAAAAGCACCCCTTCCTCCGCGTTTCCGGCTGTAAAAGCCTCGGCCGGATAAAAATCCGTCCCGCCGTTTATGTAGTCATAGGCCTCTGCGCAAAGGGATTCCCCTCTCCCATCGATCAGCCAGCAGTTCCCATAATCCTCGCTCTGAATGATCCCGACCTCGCCATCGTAATAGGACAGCACCCAGCCGTCTATGGAAAAGGCTTCAGACTGGTCTGACAGACGCAGAGCCTTGGAAACGGTTCCGTCCCAGGTCAGAATGTAATCCCCAACAACCTGCAGACGCTGGTAGATCTGGGGCAATACCTCTTCCATGTTCCTATCCAAAAGGCCGTAGGAGTAATCCTCACCCAGGCTATAGCTGACATAGTAGTCCGGATTGCCGGACATGTAACAGCTGATTGCACGGGCCTCCAGAAAGCTGCCGTCCGCGTTGATCCAGACCAAGGGGTCAGACTCCTCATCGTAGACAGAAACGTAATTCCCCATCCGAACCGCATAGGAAACGTTCTCCAAAACCGTTTCCCCATTAGAAAAACGGAACAGCTTTCCATGGCCATCCGGCGTCCAGCTGACCAGATAATCCCCGAAAATAGCGTTGTATTCCGCCATTCTCTCTTCCTGAAGAAGGGTTCCCTCCAAATCATAGAGGGTGCTGTAGGTCTCCGACTCGGTGACCCAGCCGTTTTCATCTTCCCCCAGTTTCTCATAGCGCCGCTGGACGATACACCTCGGTTCGTCCGTAAACAGATCGTATAACAAACTCACATTCCGCCCCGCAAAAATCAGTTTGCCTGCGGTATTAACGATCTGGGTTTCATTTCCAATTTGCAGAGAGAGAATACAGACATCCTCCTGCTCTGAAACGGGTGAATCCGGTTGAGATGCAGAAGAGCCATCCGGCTCTGAGCTCTCCAGGGGCTGAAAGACCGCGTTGCTGCAGGACGCAAGCAGAAACAGGGCGGCAACTGCGGCAAAGGCCCATCTTTTCATAGCGATTCCTCCTTTATCGGAAACATCTGCTCTGAGGTACATTATAGAAGATTCCCACGCAAAAGGCAATTACAAAGCCGTGACGATTGGATACAGACTCCTCACAAAGTGAAAACAGTTGTGTCATTCCCGCACTGCCCGGAAAAGGTAGTGCGGCATATCCATTCCATAATAATGCTTGACGATCTGGCCCACACGGCTCATTCCATTGCGGAGTGCTACAGACTGGGAAGCCAGGTTGTTGTCCCGGATGATCGACCAGACCTCGGACAGTCCAAGCGTTTCGAAAGCATATTCCCGGCAGGCCCTTGCCGCCTCGGTGGCATAGCCCTTATGCCAGCAGTCCCGGCGAAGCAGGTAGCCGATTTCCGGGACCCTGCGGCCGCCGATATCCTGCATGGTAAGCCCGGCCTGTCCGATAAAGGCGCCGTCCTCCTTTCGAATCACGGCACACAGACCAAACCCATCTGCCCGGTACCGCCGCTGTTGGCGCTCCAGCCAATCCCGGACCTCCTCGTCGGAAAAGGCATGCTCGTAAGCGTACATTACCTCCGGGTCCTGCAGGATGCCGCACAGACTCTGAAAATCTTCGGGAGTCATCTCCCGGAGGAGCAGACGTTCTGTTTCCAATTTCATTTTTCGTCCTCCAATCCGTTTTGTCCGGAGCGGTTACTCCCGTCCATCCAATTCCGCGCAGATCTCCCGAATGGCGGTGGAGGCGATCAGATCGATCAGCCGCTCCCGATCCTGGGGGCTCCCACCCTCCGGCAGTTCAATCTGTGCGATGCCGCCGGAGTTTCCACGGGCGACAACGACCCGGATCCGTTCCCGGTCGGCGCGAAGTTCGCTATAGACCTGAACTCGCAGGTTCCAAAGCTGGAATTCTTGTATCAACATGCCGCTCCCCCCTGACTGGTCTTCTCCTTCCAGAGTATTCACCGGCTGGGGAAAGGTGCGCAGGCGGCGGAAAAACGGCAAAATCCCCGTCGTTAGGCGAGGATTTCCGCGCGCTTTTCCGAGCTGTGTTCCAGCCGCAGCAGAAGCTCCTTGGCGGCTAGCCCGCCAGCGTAGCCGGTCAGACAGCCGGAAGTCCCGATCACCCGGTGGCAGGGAATCAAGATGGAAATGGGGTTCCGCCCATTGGCAGCGCCCACTGCACGGCAGGCCGCCGGCCGACCGATCTGCTCCGCGATCTGGCGGTAGGTTCTCGTCTCGCCATAAGGGATTGTGAGGAGAGCATCCCAGACAAGACGCTGAAAAAGGGTTCCTTCCGGCTCCAGTGGCAGGTCAAAGGAACGGCGCTTTCCGAAAAAATACTCGTTCAGCTGGTCCGCCGTCCGCCGGAGCAACGGCGTTTCCTCCAGCCGATAAGACGCAGGAACCGCAGTCCCGCCGAAGAAGAGATTGGTCACTGCCCGGCCATTTTCGGCGATTCCGACCGTGCCGACCGGCGTTGAAAGAAAAATGGCGCATTTTTCCATGGGAGCCTCCTCGCTTTTTCACTGCCGCCAAAGGGCTCCTATTATCGTTCCTAGGCGCAGGTACAAATACCAACTATTTTTATCAAGAGGAGCTATTCCTGGGGGTGACTTTCTTTTCGGTTCCCGCTGCAATTGCCTTCTCATAATATCGGCATTTATAGTTGATCAAATCCAAGGTTTTTTGTAGCTCGGCCATCTGCTCCTCTGCAATGCGCCGGCGTTCCAGAAACATGTGATACCGCTCCTGCAGGGTGGCGTCTCCCAGCTGTGCCCAATCGGTAAACTGTTTGATCTCCTTGATGGGCATTCCAGTCTTTTTCAGGCATTCAATAATGCGCAGCATAGCAATATCCTCTTCCGAAAAGATGCGGTAACCGGATTCCCGCCGCTTTACAAAAGGAAGCAGCCCTTCTTTATCGTAATATCGAAGCGTTGTCGCCGGCAAATTCAAAATTTTTGCCGCTTCCTTAATCGTATATTCCAACAAAATCCCTCCGCTCCGCGTTCTGTGAACAATCCATTTCTATCGTATCACAGAAAAAGGAATTTTGCAAACTGAGATGGTATTTATATAAGGGAACGTTCCAAAATGCTGAAAGCCATATCGCTATTCCCGGTTTTACGCTGCTTTTTCCAAGAATGGACGAACCGGATTTCCTAAGCCGGATGAAACGAGTTCCCTTGCCATCCTCAGCCGAATCAGCTGCGGCATGTCTTTCCAACTGCGGGAAACAGAAATTTTTTTGGAACAGCAGAAAAAGCAAGCACGACAGAACCCGTACAATGAGAAAGAACCTCCTGAAATCAATCCAGGAGGTTCTCTCTCATTACCACACCATTCTGTGCGGATATTCTGAAAAGACACGGTTATTTTGATAGAAACGCAACGCTTATACATCCTCTGTAAACAGCAAAAACCCCAGGCGCTGAATCTGCGGTTTTCTCGTACTTTGTGACTTAAGCTCTCGCCATCATATCGATGGCGCATTTCAGCATCAGGACAGCAGCCGACAGGTGGTTTGCCTACCGCTCCATCCAGTTATGATCGTCCTACCTGCGTGTATCGGTCTTGTCGACCAGGTTATTATCCACACGGCGCTGTATCATCGGAGCGATGATTTCATCATCAAACACGGGCATCTGGTCGGGGCAATAAGAGGAATAGCCGGAATGGAAAATGTCGTACCCTCCCTCATGACCGAAGGTAAAGCGGTAGCAGTGCTCCTGGCTCTCGTCCAGAAGTCGGTTATCGATAATAACCGTCCGCGCCTTAGCACGGATATACTCTGCCCGATTGGTTCATCTCTTGACGGCACTGGATTTCAGCCTGCTTTTTTAATTTTTCCAGATAATACCTTTTATTGCTTTCTGTGTGAACTTGGATTGGAGTGATGAAAACGTTTATAAGCACGGGAAAAAGTCACGCGAGAAGCGTAGCCGCAGCGCTCGCTTATGGCGTTGATGGGTAAGTCTGTTTCTTCAAGAAGCCTGCGTGCCTCGGTCATACGCATTTTTTCAACATAGGCAAAAAATGTTAACCCGCTTGTCGCTTTTACGATATTCTGCAAATCGCTTTCAGAAATGTCAAACTGTTCCGTTACCATTTGCACATAGAGATTTGTATTGCTCAAATTTGAGTTGATAAAACGCATAACTTCTTCCGAACGGAAGGAAGGCGCTTGATTGTAATAATTGTCAATCGAATTGTGAGCGGTTTGAAGCAGTTTTCGCAGATCCTTGAATAGATCGGCGGTGCTACCGGAAGGATATGCCGGAAGCGCTGGAAGCGACAGATTTTGAATATTGTAAAACTGGGATAAAGCGCTGGTACAGGCGTAAAATACATATTTCAGAGAATCTTCGCTCAAAATCATAGAGGATTCATATTCGTCAAGCAACCCAAGCAGTTCATTTATCTGTCCAGAAAGCAACATTTTTACAACAATTGCCCTGCTTATGGTAGTCTGCGGTGTGTATAAGGATACAAGGCCGGCCTTGTTCGAAGGCATTTGTAGATTTGAGTGGAACGGTATATTGTTGTTTGGAAAGCGAAGCTGATAGTAAGAGCGTGTGTATTCTTCATAAACGTTTTTGACATCTGTGCACAGAGGAGACAGCACCATACGATAGTCAATATCGCACAGCTTCTTTCTTAGATCAAAAACACAAGCGTCATCCGCCGACTTTTTTACAAAAATGAGAGCCGCAATATTCCCTTGTAAAGGATAGCACAAGCTATCGGAGGGGAGTGTTTCACGCATCACTTTCAAAACGTCGGTGGAGACATGATTGGTCTCCGGATCGTAGGAATCTCCATTGACTTTCAGCAGCAGCACTTTGGCAGGCAATTTCTTTTTCACAAAAATCAAGGAATCTTCCGATAAAAAGACAGGGCCATTTTCAAGCAAGGTTGTGAAGGTATAATACTGCACACTTTCAGACTGCCGGGTAAGTTCGTTTCCGTAGGATTGGAGCGCAAGCCCGCTTTGATTTAGGACATCCATGATTCTCTTTGATTCTTTTGTTGCAAATTTATGATCAATCGGGCAGTCAAAGGTCCCTGTTTCATCTAAGCAGTTTGCAGCGTCAAATACGATTCGTGTAGGTTGTGTGCTGCGATAAGAAAACATGACGGTCAATGCGATTCCCAATAGGATATACCCGATCGAAAAGAAGAGAGCGGTCAAATAGAAGTCCTGCAATTCGGCTTGTGATAATACCCTTGGCATCTTAAATTCGATCGAAATACCGGACTTTCCTGTAATACGCATCGTATCTGAATACGATATCTGCTCGGCGCTGTCATTGGAGTACAAAACGACCCCTTGAGAATCCGTTAATGTAATGGCTCCGGAAAAAAAAGAACTGTTGTGCAGAAGAATGGAAAGCAGATGTTCTTCCCCGATAATCACATAAAACCATGCGGAAGTATTGGACGAATTGATCGGGAAACGCAGGCAGTATGTCAGGCCAGAATAGGTTCCATTGTCATAAGTCGTATAGGAGCGTACTGGAAGAAGGGATGCATTTTGTCCTTCCGACAGGAAACAGATCCAGTCGTCTACCGTATCATAGCCATCGCATGTAAGAAATTCATTGTACAGTGATTCAGCATTCAAATGAAATCTTTGGCGCGTCAAAACGGTTCCATTTTGCAGGATAAACCCCATATCTGTCTTATTGGGCAAATACATTGCAGACGATGCAAAATCTTCTGCAGCCTTCTTCACATAATAAAAGTTTTCTGGTTTTTTTCCAGCTACAAAAGATTGCTTTAAATCCTCCGACTTTAAAGAGGAAACTTTTGAGATAGAAGAAAGCCTGTTCATCGTTAATGCCGCAGATTGATATGTATCCAATGTGGATTCAAGCTGAATAAGCCCTGCGTGCAGCATTTCTTCGGATATCTTAAGCGATCTTTTTGTAAGTGCATTTACAGATATTCGCATAAACACAAAAAAAGAGCATGCGAATACTAAAAAAAACACGCAATAAAATAGCAAAAAGCAGCTAAAGGTTGAAATGCCCTTAATTCCAGACGTATATTTTCGGTGTTTCATTTTTGTATGCATCGTTGCCCTCCTCTTGGGTCTATATACTAAATTATATAAAAGAAATACTATTTTGTAAAGCTGATAACCCTTTTATTGAGCAATTTGTTACATGATAAATGGATATGTTACGCCAGCGAAACGGCAATGCGATGGGATATCTATAAAAAAGCTTGGATCGCCAGAACGCAGAAAGCAATCTGTTACACCGATTACGGATTTGCATTCTTGTGTTCACGCGTGCCGCATGCTATATTGTAGTTGAGATATCTCAGACACCTTTAACAATCAACCATCAGTAAAATGCCCCAAGGAGGTTTTTGGCGTTATGACACGTAAAGTACTTTCCCTCGCATTATGCGCGCTTATGGTTCTTGTTTCCACAAGCTGCTCCTCCAAGTCCCCGGTCTCATCGGAGGATGCATCATCAAGCAATTCCTCGTCCAGCGAGGCTTCCAGCACACCAAGTACAGAAGAGCATTATTACAATGAACCGGGAACGCTTCCGATTGTGAAAGAAGCGGTCTCACTGACTTTTGGAGTACCCCAGGTCGCTACCATCGAGGACTGGGAAACCAACGAGTACACATTATATCTTGAGAAACAAACAGGAATTGATTTAAATTTTGAAACATATCCTGCGGACGAATATCTTTCAAAGATCGACCTTATGATGGCTGCCGGCGGAAAGGATCTTCCGGATGTACTGACCGGTACGAATTTCTCGCTGACATCCCTGGTGGGTTGGGCCAATGCAGGACATGTGATCGCAGTTACCGATTATTATGATTCGCTGGCACATTACCTTCCGATATCCCTGGATGCTTGTGAAAACACGGATTTTGACACGACTTTGAGATTAATCACCTCATATGACGGCAAAATTTACGGGATGCCAAGCTATTTTGAACAGGCAAATGACTTTGTATCACAGGACCGCTGCATCATTTACAAGCCCTGGTTGGAGGCGTTGAAAATGGAACATCCCACCACGCTTGACGAATTCCGGGAATATCTTCAAAAGGTAAGGGACAATGATATGAACGGGAACGGGGATGCTACCGATGAAATTCCTTTGATTGGATATAAGGACAGTTTGGAACAGTTGAAGAATTTACTCCTTTCTCCTTTCCTGCTGTCAAACGGTGTGGACTTCTGGTATATTGACGACGGAAAGGTTGCCTTTAACTATAACCGTGAGGAATATGCTGAAGGCCTGCGCTACATCAAAGGACTGCTGGAAGACGGGTTGTTGGATCCCATGACTTTTACGCAGGATCATGCACAGATGACAGCGATGATTACAGGAGATCCCCATCGGGTCGGTGCATTCCTGCGATCCAGCCAGTCTAACATTCCTAAGGATGACCCTCGCTGGGCAGACTTTTCATGCTACGCCTATGCACTGGCGGGGCCGAGTGGAGAAAGATACAGTTCCTATCGTGCGGCGGTTCCCAAAATCACTTATTTGATTACCAGTGAGTGTGAATATCCAGAAGCGGCATTCCTTCTGGCCGATTATATGTCTTCAGAAGAATGCTCCTATATTAACCGTTATGGATTCAAGGACAGGGACTGGTTTGAAGTAGACCCGGCAGAAGGCAAATACGTTAATCTATATGGAAACGAACTGGTCCGCTATAACGAGGCGAATGCTAAGTGGGGCAAACTCCAAAATATTTGGTGGGGCAATCTAGGCGTCAGTATTCTCTCTACAAAATTGATGCATGCTTCGGCCATCGAAAACAACCCTGAGGCCGCGGCTACTATTTACACGAAGAACGTAGCCGAAAGTTCCCTTGATGCATTAAAGTACACAGATCCGTCGCGTGTTCTTTATGGTATAGTATATAACGAAGAGGAGGCGGAGATTCAGGAGGACGTGTTTGCACCGATCAAAACCTATGTAAACGAATGCTTCTCCCGGTTCTGCCTTGGGGATCTTTCGATTGATGAGGATTGGGATAAGTACTGTGCTGAACTTGACCAGATGGGCCTTGAAAAAGTGCAGAAATCCGTCCAGGAGTGCTATGACCGCATGTTGGGTTGAGTAGGTAGTCCTACGTGTATATAGGGAGCGTCATCCGCTCCCTATACGACCCTTTTTATCAGGAGGTTCTATGTCTTTACATCAGATGTATATGAAAACGCTAACTCCATGGCTTGCAAAGGCAGCCGCGGATGTTTTTACTTGTCCGGATCATCCAGAGTTCGGCTATTACGGAGACGGAACGAACAGCTGGGGAGTGCAGACGAACCAAAAGGCCCTTGCTGCATTCGCGATCGCCGCAACAGATCCGCTGTTTGATGAAAAAAAGGCGGGTGTTTCGAAAGACGTCCTTCTCAATAAGGCGTTATCCTGCCTTCGGTATTCGTTGGCGACGCATCGTTCCGGAGAATACCATCTTACAAACGGACCGGAGGAGCGCTGGGGACACACTTGGATCAGCGTCCTCGGAATCGAGCGCATGGCATTTGCGTTGAAGGCGTTAAAGCCGTATTATACGGCTGATGATCGGAAAGCGCTGCGGCGCATGTTTCTTTCGGAAGCAGATTTTCTTCTGGAAGAATACCCGGTTCTGGCGGGACTGGTGGAAAACAACCGTCCGGAAAGCAATATGTGGAACGGCGCGTTTCTACTTCGCTGTGCGCTTGAATATCCGGATTCCCCGCATGCGGATCTGTACGCCGAAAAAGGAAGGCAATTCATTCTCAATTCTATATCCACCCCCTCGGAAGAGAACGAACCATGGTTCATCGGGGCTAATTTTTTTGATTCTTTTGCCACAAATCATCACGGCTATATGAACGTAGGATATATGGTAATCACGCTATCGCAGCTTGCCTATCTGCATTTTACATATAAACTTTATGGAAAAACCGCACCAGAGTATTTGTATAAAAATGCAAAGCAGTTGTGGGATTTTGTGCGCATGTGCATTTTTCCAGATGGCAGGCTTTTGCGCATCGGAGGAGACAGCCGGATTCGTTATTGCTATTGCCAGGACTATTTGAATATCGTCCTATGCTTCGCCGCCGATAAATTCGGGGAAAACACCTCTTTGCTTGAGGAACGTTGGCAGCGCACCGTGCAGCTTGAACAGGAGGAAAATGGAGACGGCACCTATCTTTCAACGCGTCTGGAGCTTTTTCGCGAGCGGGCGCCGTTATACTTTGCGCGTCTGGAGGCGGATCGAGCGATGTCTGCCGCGCAAGGAGCATTCCTTCATCGGTCGTGGCCATCCCTGGAAGCGGCTGAAAAGCCTTTCGAGACCAAAGCGGACTTTCAATGGCACGACAGCTACCATGGAGCCTGTTTTACAAGAAATCAGAACAATTTTGCATCGTTTGTTTGGTTAGCTGCGCAAAGGCCCCAGGGACTATGCCTGCCGCTTAAGGACAGTTCCATGGCGGAATGGGATCGAAATCTGGTGAGCTGCTTTGATGGTGACGGATTGTATAACGAGCACATCATCCTGGAGCATCATGAGGCCATGATCCCAGGAGGATTTGTGACAACTGGGAGAACACTGTCACGCACCTGGGAAATGCTTGATGAGAGTAAGCGGGAAGAAAAGAACGTGGAACTTACCCTGGCGTTCGCAGCGCTTCCCGATGGAGCGACAACGGTAACGCTGCAATATGCGCGTGCCGTCCGCCATTGCCATCTGCAACATGTGCGGGGGCTTCATCTGTGCATTCCCAACGATCTGTTCAACGGATCGGAACGCACGTATATTCAAGACGGGCAGAAAGCCGTGTGCGTGGATCATTCTCTTGGCGTCGTGTCCGTTTACGGGGATCCCCTTGAAATTTGTCGGGGAGATCATCGAACGGTCGGATTGAAAAACGTATATACCTATGACCGGGGAATGCTGAAGGTTGATGAAATCTGCACGACGGTAGTCCGCAGTCCGAAATGGTATGAAAATCAGGAGTGCATTTTGGATTTTGGCGTGGTCCTTTGTTCGGGAGCAGATCCCGCCGCAACATCGGCGCTGATTTCAAAATGCAGAAGGCAAAAAGCGTCTTCAGACGGAGTTCGCGCTGTCTCTGTGCAGGGCCGTAACGGGAACGAATACGTGATTGTTTTCAATGTGACCGACCACCCAATTCAGTGTACGATTGAAGATTATGGCGAAGTTCAGCTTTTGCCATGTGAAGCGAAAATCATTTAAACGGAACAGACGAGGGCGCATGGGCCAACCGCGGCCGCGGCTCATGCGCCAGACAAATGACGGAGGAGTTTTCATGCAATCAAAATTCATGCGCATTATGCGGCGTTACTGGCAGTTGTATCTTTTTTTGCTGCCGCCCGCTGTATATACATTGATTTTTTTATATTATCCAATGACTGGCGTGCAACTTGCTTTTAAGGATTTTGATTATAGCCTTGGCATTTGGGGCAGCCCTTGGGTTGGATTGAAACAATTTAAAAAATTTTTCTCAAGCTACATGTTTGAGCGGGTCATGTTCAACACATTACGCATCTCCTTTTTGGGTTTGCTTGCGGGATTTTTGCTTCCCATCATATTTGCGCTTTGCCTGAACTGCGTGTACCATCTCAGATTTAAGCGTGTGGTGCAAACGATCACCTATTTGCCCCATTTTATCTCAACGGTTGTCTTAGTCGGCATGCTCAAGCAATTTTTTAATCCTTACGTCGGAATCTATGGCATCATCTACACGTTCTTTACAGGAAACACGGCGTCCGATCTCTTCGCCTCCGCCACCGCTTTTGACCCGCTTTACATTTGCTCCGGAGTATGGCAGAGTTTCGGCTGGGGGTCCATTTTATACCTTGCCGCGCTGTCCGGCGTGTCTCCGGAGCTTTATGAAGCCGCAACCATCGATGGCGCCACGCGCTTTCAACGAGTGCTCCACGTTGACATCCCAGCGATTCTTCCGACAATTATCATTATGCTTATTATGAATGCCGGCTCGATGCTAAACGTAGGTTTTGAAAAAATATACCTTATGCAAACGGATATGAATCTTCGTGTTTCGGAAGTGATCTCTACTTTTGTGTATAAACGGGGTCTGGGAAGCGGAGGAAAATCCGACTATGCTTTTTCGACAGCGGTCGGTTTGTTCAACAATGTGATCAACCTGGTGCTTCTGGTTACCGTTAACAAGATTGCCTCCAAAGTAAGCGAAACGAGTCTTTGGTGAGAAAAGGTGGGGTGAATAAAGATGAAAGGCCATACGAAAATGCGATTGCTGCGTCAGGATAAAATTTTTTATTCAATCGTTTATGTAACGATTATCATTTTGACGCTTTCCGTGCTATATCCGATTATTTATATTCTTTCCTCATCGTTCTCATCCGGAGAAGCAGTCTCGTCTGGCAAAGTTTTGCTATTTCCCGTTGATTTTTCTTTAGAGGGATATCGGCGGGTTTTTGAAAACGCCCGTGTCTGGATCGGCTACCGCAATACGATTTTCTACACGGTTGTCGGTACGCTGAACAACGTTTTTATGACGCTGATCTGTGCGTATCCCCTGGCTCGCCGCAATTTGCCAGGGCGAAAGTTCTTTATGCTGTTTTTTGTATTTACAATGTATTTTTCCGGAGGAATGATCCCCTCTTATTTGTTGATGCGCAGTATTGGCTACGTCAACACGATTTGGGCAATTATTGTACCGGGATCCTTTAGCATCTATCAAATGATCGTTGCCAGGACTTTTATAAACAGTACCATCCCGGAGGAGCTGTTTGAAGCCGCAACGATAGACGGATGCAGCGACTTCTGCTATTTTGCGAAGTTCGTGGTGCCGTTATCCAAAGCGATCATTACCGTTATGACGCTCCAATATGCAGTCGGCCACTGGAATTCGTATTTTAGAGCGTACATCTATTTGAGCAACAAAAACCTGTTCCCACTTCAGGTATTTCTCCGGGAAATACTGGTTATGAATCAGATCGAATCAACGGAGTTCACAGACCCGGAAACCCAAATGATCATGCAGGGCATGGCGGATCTTCTAAAGTATTCCTTAATCGTGGTTGCGACGCTTCCGATCATGCTGATTTATCCGTTTATCCAAAAATACTTTGTCCAAGGCGTTATGATCGGATCACTTAAGGGCTAAAGGGAGAGGCTCGTAAAGGACGATCACCTAGTAAGATGGAACCATATGGTTCATAAAAGGTCCTGTTCCATTACAGGAACGTTTGATAGCAAGAGGTGGATTATGTTAAATACGGCGTTAATTGGGTTGGGGAGAATCGGATGGGTATACCATTTGCCCGAAATATTGAAACACAGGGAGTATCATCTCTGTGCCATTGCCGATGTAGACCCCTCCCGTTTGACGGAAGCGGATGAAAAGTGCGATGCAAGAAAGTATACAGACTATCGTGAAATGCTCCAAAAGGAGCGGCCGGACGTTGTTGTGATCGCGTCCCCGACGCCCTTTCACAAAGAGCAGGCGATTCAGGCGATGCGGGAAGGCTGCAGCGTTATTCTGGATAAACCCATGGCGTCAGATTTGGATTCGGCGAAGGAGATCGCCGCAGCGGCGGCAGAATATCAGCAAAAGATAACGGTTTACCAGCCGCATCGGTTTTTGGCGCTTGCAACGGTTGTCAAACGTGTGCTCGACACAGGCGTTTTGGGAGAGATTTTTCAGATCAGGCGGTGTGCCAGCAATTATGTCCGCCGGAATGACTGGCAGTCTCTCAAGAAATATGGCGGCGGGATGCTGAATAATTTTGGCTCCCACTATATTGACCAGCTGTTGTTCTTTTCCGGTGAAAAGATTAACAAGGTTTTTTGCCAGTTGAACCGCATCGCTACATTGGGAGATGCAGAGGATGTTGTAAAGATCCTATTACAGACAGAAAATGGAATGATACTGGATATCGACATTAACCAGGCGGCTGCCTTACCTCCAGAACCTCTTCTGATCTATGGAAAATACGGCGCGGCCAAGGTGCAGACAGACGCCAGCGGCAATGAGAGCCTTCTTGTCCGTTATTACGATCCGACAGAGCTGCCCGCATGTATTCTTAAGGATAGCTTAACAGGGCCAGATCGCAGAATCCCCCTGGAAACGATACCATGGAAAGAAGAGACCTATCCCATTCTCGCCAAAGACAATATCGATTATTACCAAAAATGTGCGCAGTATTTCAATGGCCAGGCGGAATCGCCTGTTCCTTTAGGGGAAACACTCCAGGTAATGGAATTGATCGATTCTTGCAGAAGAGCGGCAGAATAGAGATTCGCAAATTGGGCTCATTTTTCTTTCACACTGGATGGGTTAGAAAAGAGGGAAAAATCTACCAAATGAAAAAAATCGATTTTGTCCGTACAAAGCAAGGCAGTGCTTCCACGCGCCGTTTTTCTAACGGCAACACACTTCCGTTGACCCAGCTTCCTTTTGGTATGGCGGCTTTTGTGCCGCAGACAGCCAGCGACAGAGGAAACTGGTTTTACCATCCGACGGATCGCTGCCTGGAAGGCATCCGGCTGACGCACCAGCCCAGCCCGTGGATCGGAGACTATGGAGCGATTCTCCTAATGCCTCAGTCTGGTATTCCCGAGACAGAACCGGAACGGCGCTGGTCTGGCTGTCGGACGGAGGATCAGATACTCCGTCCCGACTTCCTGAAAACGACCTTTCTCCGTTCTGGAGCAACTTTTGAACTGACTCCTACCCAGCGGGGAGCGGCCTTCCGCATCTGTTTTCCGGAGGACGGCCAGCTGCACCATCTTTCCTTGCTGCCCATAGGCGGAGATTTTTTGTATGCGGTAGACGCAAAGAACGGACGGGTTTACGGGAGTACAAACTACCACTGTTCCAGTCAGGCTGAAAAATTTCGCATGTATTTTACGGTGGAGCTCTCTACGGGTCTTCTTCCGGAAAAGGAAACCACGATGGCCAGTTCTCCCGTTGCTCTCCATCTTGCCGTAGCGGGGACAAAGGTCGAGGGCCGGTTGGCCATTTCCTACATCAGCCAAGAACAGGCGGACTACAATCTCCGCTGCGAACTGGCCGGAAAGGGCTTTGAGGCTCTGCGGGACGAGGCCGCCGCGCAATGGGAAGAATGCCTTTCGCGTATTGAGGTGGAAACCCAAACGGAGGAGCAGCTCTTTACCTTCTACTCTTGTATGTACCGGCTTTTTTTGTATCCACACAAATGCTACGAGCTGGCCCCGTCAGGGGAAGCCATGCACTACTGCCCCCGTGACGGCTCTGTACGGGCCGGTATTCGCTACACGGATAATGGCTTTTGGGATACTTTCCGCACCGTCTATCCGCTTTTCTCTATCATCGCGCCAAAGGAATTTTCCGAAATCCTGGAAGGTTTTCTTCAGGATTACCGAGACGGGAATCCACTTCCCCGCTGGTCCTCGATCGGGGAGGTGGGATGTATGCCCAGCACCTTGATCGACGCAGTGATCGCCGATGCGGCGGTTAAGGGGATCCTTTCGAAAGAGTCCCTAGAAACAGCTTTTGAAGGAATGGTGTATCACGCAAATACGCCTTTTCCGAACCGGCGTTTTGGCCGAAATGGAATTGAAGCGTATCTGCAGTATGGCTACGTTCCTTGGGATTTGGAATCTCAGAGTGTGAATCTGACTCTGGATTTCGCCTATGGAGATTTCTGCATTGCTCAGGTAGCGCATGTTCTGAAAAAGCCGGAAGAGGAGGCCGTGTATCGAAAGCGGTCGCAAAACTACCGTCGGCTCTTCGACCCAAAAACCGGGTTCATGCGGGCAAGAGAATCGAAGGGCTCCTTCCGGCCAAATTTTTGTCCTACCCGGTGGGGTGATGACTATACAGAGGGAAGTGCCTGGCAGAATTCCTTTTTTGTTCCACACGATCTTGAAGGGCTTGCCGCGTTGTACGGTGGACGTAGCGCCCTTTTGAAAAAACTACGTCTTCTTTTTTCTTCTACGCCCCTTTATCAGGTGGGCGGATACAAAAGCGAAATCCACGAGATGACAGAAATGGCGGCGGTAGATTTTGGACAATGTGCCATCTCAAACCAGCCGAGCTTTCACATTCCCTATCTTTTTGCCGCCTTAGGCGAACAGGAAGAAACGGATTTTTGGGTGGAAAAAATCTGTCGGGAGTTGTTTGCGTCTACCGCGGATGGCTTTCCCGGAGATGAAGATAATGGCTCCATGGCCGCCTGGTACTTATTCAGCTGTTTAGGGCTCTATCCTCTTTGTCCCGGTAAGCCGGTGTATGTAAAGGGTAAAATGCTTGTCAAGTCTGCCAAAATCAACGGCGTTTTCTGGAATAACAGCTGTTTCTCCCAGTGGATCCCACACACATTCCTTCCGACGAGGTGATATTTTTTGAGAAAGTCAGCTATTTTCAAAAGCATTTGCGGCGCGCACCAGGAGCTTTTGGAGAGTCTGGGACTCCCCCGGGATATTTTGGA
>CAJMLQ010000003.1 GCA_905214265.1 uncultured bacterium | reverse complement strand
GGATCAAGGCGGTCCTGGTCCACGGCGGCGGCCCGGAGATCAGCGAGGCTTTGAAGCGGATGCAGATCGAAAGCCGGTTCATCGGCGGCCTGCGCTATACCGATGCGGAGACCGCCGAGGTGGTCCGGATGGTCCTGGCCGGCAAGATCAACAAGGCGCTGGTTTCCCTTCTGGAGCAGCACGGCGGCCGGGCGCTGGGACTCTGCGGCTCTGACGGCGGCATGCTCCAGGTGAAAAAGCTGGAAGGGGAGCAGGACCTTGGCTTTGTCGGCGAGATCACCGGCGTGAAGGTCCAACCCATCCTGGACGCCCTGAATAACGGATATATCCCCGTCATCGCGACGGTGGCCACCGATTCCGCCGGCCAAGTCTACAACATCAACGCCGACACCGCGGCCGCACGCATCGCCTCAGCTCTCCAAGCGGAGAACCTCATCCTGATGACCGACATCCGGGGCCTGCTTCGGGATAAGAACGACGAATCCACCCTGATCCCCGAGGTTCAGGTCAGCGAGGTCCCCTATCTGGTCAAGCAGGGCATCATCTCCGGCGGCATGATCCCCAAAATCGAATGCTGCGTGGAGGCGGTCCGCCGCGGCGTTTCCAAGACCTGCATCATCGACGGCCGCATCCAGCACTCCATCCTCATCGAAATGCTGTCCAACGAGGGTATCGGCACCCTGTTCAAATAAGGAGGAAACTCTATGGAAGATATGTTGGTCAAATTATATGACCTGAAAGACGATCCGGCTCTTTTTGCCCGCCTGAAGGCGGATGGAATCAAAATCAAGCAGGCCCTCTCCCCGGATAAACACCGGGTTTTGGCCTTTATCCACGAAAATTTCGGCGAAGGCTGGGCGAGTGAGTGCGACGCGGCTTTTGCCAATCAGCCGGTGAGTTGTTACATCGCCGTTAAGGAGAAGCAGGTGGTGGGCTTTGGCTGCTATGAGGCTACGGCCCGGGACTATTTCGGCCCCACCGGCGTCCGGGAGGATATGCGTGGCAAGGGGATCGGCAAGGCGATTCTCCTTAAATGCATGACCGGCCTGGCCAATATGGGATACGCCTACGCCATCATCGGCTCCGCCTCTTCCGCTGCGGTGGAGTTTTACAAGAAAACTGTCGGCGCTGCGGTGATTGAAGAGTCCGTACCTGGCATATACGTGCGGATGATCGACCACGACTGACACAACCCCGGCGAAAGAAGGAATCAAGATGAATTTCAATCAGATCAAGGAGCGGGATCAGCAGTATATCCTGCCCACCTATAAGCGGTTCGACGTCTGCATCGAAAAGGGCAGCGGTGCAGTCTGCACCGGCTCTGACGGTAGGCGCTACCTGGATTTTACCAGCGGCATCGGCGTCAATTCCCTGGGTTTTGCCGATTCGGACTGGGTCAAGGCGGTGTCGGAGCAGGCAGAAAAGCTGGCACACATCTCCAATCTTTACTATACCCTCCCGGACGGGGAGCTGGCCCAGCGTCTCTGCGAATACACCGGCTACAGCCGGGCCTTTTTCGGCAACTCCGGCGCAGAGGCCAACGAGGGCGCCATCAAGACTGCCCGAAAATACAGCTTTGACAAATACGGCGAAGGCCGGGGCACCGTCGTGACCCTGGTCAACTCCTTTCACGGAAGGACTATCACCACTCTGACCGCCACCGGGCAGGAGGTCTTCCATCAATATTTCGGTCCCTTTACCGGAGGATTCCGTTACGCAGAGGCCAATAACATGGCGTCCCTGGCCGGGGCTGTGGACGACAGCGTCTGCGCGGTCATGCTGGAGTTCATCCAGGGCGAGGGCGGCGTGATCCCGCTGGAGGAAGGATTTGTAAAAGAACTGTTTGCCTTCTGCAAGGAGCGGGACATCCTGGTCATTGCCGACGAGGTCCAGACCGGTGTGGGCCGGACGGGAAAATTCCTGGCTGCGGAGCATTTTGGCGTCCAGGCGGACATCACGACCCTGGCCAAGGGGCTGGGCGGTGGGCTGCCCATCGGCGCGGTGTTGGTCAATGAAAAGCTCAAGGACGTGATGGGTCCCTCCAGCCACGGGTCGACCTTCGGGGGCAACCCCATCGTCTGCGCCGGAGCAAACGCGGTCATGAAAAAGGTTGCCGATGACCGGTTTCTGCGGGAAGTTGCGGCAAAAGGGGATAAACTCCGGTCTTGCCTGCTCTGCTGCGGAAACGTGGCGTCCGTCACCGGGCTGGGGATGATGTTGGGCATCGAGCTGAAATCCGGGACCAGCGCGGAGGTGGCCAAAGCCTGTTTGGAAAAAGGCCTGTTGGTGCTGACCGCCAAGGAGAAGGTCCGGCTGCTGCCGCCGCTGACCATTACGGACCAGGAGCTTTCCGATGGGCTGCGCATCCTCTGGGAGGTTCTTTCCTGACTTGAAAAAAATTGAAAATGCTTGTGAAAGGTTGAGAAAGATGAAACATTTACTGAAACTCAGCGACTGGTCCAAAGACGAGATCATGGACACATTGAATCTGGCTGACCAGCTGAAATATGAACAGAAGCACGGCATCGTCCATCATCGGCTGGCGGGGCAGACACTGGGGATGATCTTCCAAAAGTCCTCCACCCGCACACGGGTGTCCTTTGAAACCGGCATGTACCAGCTGGGAGGGCAGGCGCTGTTTTTGAGCTCCCGAGATCTGCAGATCGGCCGCGGAGAGCCGGTGCAGGATACCGCCCGGGTGCTGTCCCGGTATCTGGACGGCATCATGATCCGGACTTTTGCCCAGAAAGAGGTGGAGGATCTGGCGGAGTACGGCTCCATCCCCATCATCAACGGGCTGACCGACTACTGCCACCCCTGCCAGGTGCTGGCAGACCTGATGACGGTTCGGGAGTATAAGGGAAGCCTGGAAGGGCTGAAGCTCTGCTACGTCGGCGACGGCAACAACATGGCAAACTCCCTCATCGTGGGAGGCCTGACCGTGGGGATGAAGGTCTCCATCGCCTGTCCGGACAGCTACCGGCCCGATCCATTTGTGCTGAAATTTGCGGAGGCCTACGGCGATAAATTTGCCATTTCTTCCGATATTTTGTCCATGGCGGCGGACGCGGACGTACTGTACACCGACGTTTGGGCTTCTATGGGGCAGGAGGAGGAGGCTGCGGTCCGGCGGAAGGTTTTTGCCGGATACCAGATCAACGACAACGTCATGGCGGCGGCCCATGCCGGAGCTATGGTACTCCACTGCCTGCCGGCCCATCGGGAGGAGGAGATCACCGGCAAGGTGTTTGAGGAGCATGCCGGGGAGATCTTTGACGAGGCGGAGAACCGGCTCCATGCCCAGAAAGCGGTCATGGTCAAGCTGATGGAGAAGCGGGCGTAAAAATTATTCAGGCGCGGAACTGCCTTGCGGGTCTGTCCGGCTGGACGGGCTTCGGGAGGGTTCTGCGCTTTTTGTTTGGAAAGGAAGGGGCTCTTATTCCGCTGCAAAAATCGTATGGTTCCGGATGTTTGCGTCATTTCGTTGGAAATTGTGATTGCTGCAAAAAATTGTCTTGGGGTGGAATAGCCCCCTGTACTGTGAGCGCATTGCTGTATAATTTGGTCGTTTTCATCCGGGCGACCAAATTGCAGCCGGAGTTGGTCTGCGCATTTTGCACGGGATCAATGATGAAGGCAATCCCGCCGCTGTTTTTGGAGGAATACAGGTTCGGAAATTTCATGTACGGCAGGATTGGATGCTTGCAAAGGCTTTTAAACAGCAGTTCGCGACATTTTTGGACGCCCTGACCGGCATGTTCAGCAGAAATCGGTATGAACGCATGGTATCAAGGTCGAAACCACGCTGAGCGGTCCTTTTAAAAAGTTCTGCAAAGAAATGAAAAAAAGTGATAGAGTTTTTGCGGGATTTTTAGTAAGATAAAAAGAGAATTTTTCGGAAAAGGGGCAATAGATGATGGCGGATTTTCAAAAAGCGGCGGAACTGGCTTTGGAATGCGGCTTTTTTAAGGCTGGGGTGGTGCCGGTCAGCGAAATCATTTTCGACCGGGCTTTCCGCAAGGCATGCGAGCAGAACACCTGTGGGAACTACGGGAAATGCTGGACCTGTCCGCCGGATGCCGGAGACATTGACGAGTTGATTGCGAAGGCCAAGGCGTTTGACTATGCGGTGGTGTATCAGTCGGTCTCGCCGCTGGAGGACTCCTTTGACATCGAGGGCATGACGGCCGCCGCCGTCCGACACAACGAGATGACCGGGCGGTTCGTCGACCGGTCCGCCGCTCTGTGGAAAGGGGATTTTTTGCATCTGTCTGCGGGGGGCTGTCGGATCTGCGAGCGGTGCGCCAAACGGGATGATCAGCCCTGCCGTCATCCGGACCGGGCGCTGTCTTCTTTGGAGACCTATGGTGTGGCAGTCTCACAGCTGGCGAAGCTGGCAGGGATGAAGTACATCAACGGCGTCAACACGGTGACCTATTTTGGGGCCTGTTTCTTCCACGGTCTGGAAGGCTGAGGAGGGGTTGCAGGTGGGAAAGGTAACGTTACATACCGGCGGCTGCTGCACGGCGCTGGAGGCGGAGGACGGCGCAAGACTGGCGGAGGTTTTGCGGCTGGCCGGGCATCCGGTCGATCTTCCCTGCGCCGGAAACGGGCGATGCGGCAAGTGCCGGGTCCGGGCGGCAGGAGAGTTATCGGAGCCGGGGCTGGAAGAGCGGAAGCTCCTGACGGAGGCGGAGTTGGCAGCAGGGATCCGGCTGGCCTGTCAAGCAACGCTGACCGGGAATGCGGAGATCTGGGAGGCGGATGCCAAAAAGGACGCAGCCATTGAAGTGGACGGCGTCGGGCGGGCGTATCGCCGGGAACCGGTGGCTTCCGGGTGCGGTGTAGCGGTGGACATCGGCACGACGACGGTGGCGGCGGTTTTGGTGGATCTGGATACCGGTACGGAGCTTGCCACGGCCTGTGAGTCAAACCCCCAGGCGACCTTCGGAGCGGACGTGATCTCTCGGATCGAACGGGCGCTGGCCGGGGACGGTCCCGGGCTGGCGGAGGCCATTCGGGGATGCATCGAACGGCTGCTGGCGGAGCTCTGCCGGAAAAGTGGGAAGGACGGAACGGAGGTCTCGGCGCTGTTCCTTACGGGGAATACCACGATGCTGTACCTTTTGACCGGGCGGGACGTGGACTGTCTGTCCCACGCGCCCTTTGAGGCGGACGAACGGTTCGGGAAGCAGGTGGAGCTGGCGTTTGCGGGTGCGCCTCGGGCGGCCTGCTATCTGACTCGGTGCAACTCGGCCTTTGTGGGCGGCGATATCACTACAGCGGTGGTGGCCTCCGGCATTGCGGAACGGCCGGAGACAGCGCTGCTCATCGACGTGGGCACCAACGGCGAAATCGTGCTGGCCCACAATGGCAGGCTTTACGGTGCGTCTACGGCGGCGGGGCCCGCTTTGGAAGGCGCGGGGATCTATATGGGGATGCCCGCTGTCTCCGGGGCAGTCCGGCGGGTCCGGTTCAACGGTGAATTTCGGGTGGAGACCGTGGGCGGGGCGCCGGACCAGGGACTCTGCGGATCCGGGGTCATCGACGCGATGGCCGCGCTGCTCCGGGCCGGGGTGGTGGATGAGACCGGTTTGCTGCTGGAGGAGGATCATCTCTTTGAAGACCGGATCTGCGAAGCCGGCGGGACGCTGGCCTTCCGGCTGGGGGAACGGACGGTGTTCACTCAAAAGGACGTCCGGGCCGTGCAGCTGGCCAAGGCCGCCATCTGCGCAGGAATCCGTACCCTGCTCCACGAGGCGGGGCTGGAACCTGGGCAGGTGGAGCGCTTTACCATTGCGGGAGGCTTTGGGAGCCACATCCGCGTGGACAGTGCCGCCGCTATCGGGCTGTTTCCGCCGGAGTTGGCGGAACGGGCAGAGGTACTGGGCAACGCCGCTTTGGTGGGGACCGAGATGCTGCTCCAGAGCCGGACGTTGTTGGCGGAATCCGCAGGGCTGGCGGACCGGATGGAGACGGTGGAGCTTTCCACGAATCCTTATTTCAGCGACCAGTATCTGGATTCGATGATGTTTGAACTGTGAGAAAAGCCGGAAACCCTGTGTTTCCGGCTTTTGACTGTGCGGTGGCTGAGGCAGGTGTCAGGATGAAGACTCTATGGGAAAAATATCAAAGATTGGAGATCAAAGGCAGCCTCATCGGTCTGGAGGCGGGAGAGATTACAGTCCCGTATTTCTGCTATCCCGTGGATGCGCAGGTGATCGGGTTCGAGGGATGCATCTTATACTGCTTTCTTCCGGAATACGGCGATATGGTATTTGCGGCAAATCCGGAGAGCTGCGCGGATCGGAATGTGTACCCACTGGCAAAGGATTTTCGCGATTTTTTGCGGCTGATATTGGCCTGCGGGTCTGCAAATCCGGTGGAACAGGTCATTTGGATGGATAAAGAACGGTTTGAGAGCCATCTGCGGGAGGAACGGGCCGCCCAGACAGAAGAGCAGAAGGCAGTCTTGATGCGGCTGGCAGAGGCGCTGGAATTGTCTCCCATGAAGGAGCCTTTTGAAGCTGTCAGGAAGATCCAGGCAGGTTTTGACGGCAGCAGAATCCGGTATTCAGACGAATATTATGACGTTTTGGGGATCGAAAGAAACGAACTGGCAAACTTGTGAGAAACGTGGATCTATGCTATAATATTCTTGATAGTTTCCGGCGTAAAAAAGCGATATACTGCCGCTCGAATCCTTATGGGTTCCAAGAGCGTGCAGAAATAGATTCAGAAAAGGAGGGGTTCGATGCAGGAGAATTTGAAGAAGCGCTGTCTCAAGTACAGCGCCTATTTTTCCGGCCTCTCCGGCGCGGACTGCGCGGTCATTGACATGGACTCCCGCGCCTTTGTGGATGGAGAAGAGGGCGTTTCCCGCTGCTTTTGCAGCCGGTGCACCAGCTATAACGGGATGCGGCTCAACACCCACTGCTACGGCTGTTCGGAGGCTTACCGCTGGAATGGAAAGTACATCTATTACTGTCCCCTGGGATTGGTGTTTGCGGCGGCGTCGGTCTCCGACGAGACGGGAGCGCTGGCAGGAGGGCTGATCGTAGGGCCAGTAATTATGGGAAATCTGCAAGACACGCTGATGGAGCTGCCCTGTGACGAGATGGCGGCGGATATCCCCAAGCTTCCCATCATGGAGCCCAGCGCGGTGACGGGGCTTTCCGAGGTGCTGGCGGCGGTGACCTCCTATATCAGCGGGGTGCCGCATAACAGCATGGCCGGAGCTTTTTTGTGGGAGCAGGACAAATTTCTCAGTTCTATTTACGATGTGAAGGAGCGCTATGCTTCTTATGGCGAGAAACAGGTCTATCCTATTGAGTCGGAAAAGAAGCTGCAGGTGCTGATTCGCAGCCGGGACAAGGCGGGATCCCAGAAACTCCTGAATGAGCTGCTGGGAGAGATCTTTTTCGTCAGCCAGTTCGATCTGGAGGCGATTAAGCTACGGGTCTTGGAGCTGGTGGTGCTGATCTCCCGGGCGACCATCGACGCCGGGGCCGATGTCAACGAGATTTTCGGATTCAGCGGCGATTATATCCGGAAGATCGAGCATTTTACCTCTATCGAGGAACTGAGCGTCTGGGTGACGGGGATCATGCACCGGTTCATCGACTACACCTTCGATTTTTCCCGGATCAAGCACATCGACGCGGTGTACAAGGCCATGGAATATGTCCGGGCCAACTATGACAAAAAGCTGACGCTGGATGAGATTGCCCGGAGCGCCTATCTGAGCAAGGCCTATCTGAGCAGCATCTTCAAGGAGGAAACCGGCGAGAGCCTGTCCGGGTACATCAACCGGGTGCGGATCGAAAAGAGCAAGATCCTGCTAATGGACAAGGACGTCAGCCTTATCGACATCGCAAATCTTTGCGGCTTCGAGGACCAGAGTTATTTTACGCGGGTGTTTAAGAAGATGGTCGGCGTTTCACCAAAAAAATACCGCGACAGCCGCGGAGCGGTGGCGCTGGATAGCCACGGAACCGGGGCATCCGAGCGCTGCGGGTCCACGGCATCGGAGTAGAGTCCCTGAGAGCAAAAGACCCCGGCGGCGGACGGAAACGTGGGAAGCGTTTTGGTCCGCCGCCGGGGTCTTGTCTGGCATCGGAAGGGAAGTCGATGTTTCGCACAAAAAAAATGCACAATGTCTGGCGCTCTTGTTGGTTGACTTTAGCAGATAGATGGGTTATAATGGGCACGTAAACGATTACATTCCCGAAAATTTGGTTAGAGTTTTGCAAAAGGAGGAATGTTTGATGAATTTTTCAGTTGCATTGCAGGTCTATTCCGTTCGGGATTTTGCCGAAAAAGACTTGGAAGGTAGTCTGCAGAAAATCAGGGAGATGGGCTACGACGGCGTGGAGCTGGCCGGACTGTACGGCCGGAGCTATGCCGAGGTGAAGGCCGCTGTGGAAAAGGCGGGGCTTACCCTGATATCCGCCCACGTGCCGCTGGCGGATATGCTGGCGGATCCTCAGGGTGTCCTGAGCGGGTACGCAGAGATGGGCTGTAAATATGTGGCAGTGCCGTATCTGCCGGAGGAGCTCCGACCCGGGACCGAGCAGTTCGGCAAGACGGTGGAGGATATCCGGATGCTGGCGGGCATCGCCAAGGAAAAAGGTATGTCCATGCTGTACCACAACCACGATTTTGAGTTCGTAAAGCTGGACGGCGAATACGCCCTGGATATGCTTTACCGGGTGATTCCGGCCGACCTGCTCCAGACGGAGATCGACACCTGCTGGGTCAACGTGGCCGGGGTAGATCCGGCGGCTTACGTCCGGAAATACGCCGGGCGCGCGCCGGTGGTCCACCTCAAGGACTTCTATATGAGCAACCGGGACGCGGAAAGCGACGGGCCGTTCTATGAACTCATCGGCGTGGACAAAAAGGCTGGCGGGGAGAATGTCTTTGAATTCCGGCCGGTGGGATATGGGTTGCAGGACTTCCCCTCCATCCTCGAGGCCGCTGAAGAGGCGGGCGCGGGCTGGGTCGTGGTCGAGCAGGACCGTCCTTCCATGGAGAAAACGTCTATGGAGTGCGCGCAGATGAGCCGCGAATATTTAAAGAAGATCGGCGTTTGACGCCGCTTCCCATAAAATCTGTTTCAAACGACACAAGGAGAGTGGAAACTATGAGCGACATCCTCAACCGCTTTATGGAAAACACTGGCGAAGGCACAGAAGTAGACGCCAGCAAAAAGGTGAAGGTCGGCATCATCGGCACCGGCTGGATCGCGGAGGCCCATATCGCCAGCTACCTGAAACAGCCCGACGTGGAAATCGTTGCCGGCGCAGATCTGGTTCCCGGTAAGGCCGAAGCCTTTTTCAAGAGATTCGGCGTGGAAGGCGTGCGCACTTACAGCAGCCACAAGGAAATGATCGACAATGAGCCCGACCTGGACGCCGTCAGCGTCTGCACCTACAACTGCCAGCATGCGCCCTGTGCCATCTACGCGCTGGAAAAGGGCCTCAACGTTCTGCTGGAGAAGCCCATGTGCGTCACCATCGAGGAAGCAGCTGCCATCCGCAAAGCGGAAAAGGCCAGCGGCAAGGTGCTCTCCATCGGCTTCCAGCCCCGGTTTGACGCCAACATGAAGATGATCAAGAAGATCGTTGAGTCCGGCGAACTGGGCAAAGTCTATTACATCCAGACCGGCGGCGGCCGCCGCCGCGGCATCCCCACTCCCTACGGCACCACCTTCATCGAGAAGGAAACCGGCGGCATCGGTGCCCTGGGCGACATCGGCTGCTACTCCCTGGATATGGTCCTCAACGCGGTGGGCTATCCCAAGCCCCTGACCGTTTCCGGTTATAAGTCCGCTTTCTTCGGAACCGATCCCAACTATTCCAACTATGTGAAGACCGGCCATCCGGAATACGCGAAAAAATTCGGCGTCGACGATTTTGCGGCGGCTTTCGTACGGCTTGAGGGCGATATCATCCTGGACTTCCGCATCGCCTGGGCTATGAACATCAACACCCCCGGCGACACCATCATCCTGGGCACTAAGGGCGGCCTGCGGATTCCCTCTACCGACTGCTGGAACGGCTCGGTGGGCGGCCCCATGACCATCTACCACGAAGTGGCCGGCGAGCAGGTCGAGACCGTCGTCCCGATCATCAAGGAAGAAGGCAACCTCTTTGACCGCAAGATCCGGACCTTCCTGGATGCGGCGAAGAACGGCACTGCTGCTCCCATTCCCTCGGAGCAGATCATCTATAACCAGGCGATCCTGGACGGCATCCTCAAATCCGCCGAACTGGGCCGCGAGGTCGAGATCGAAATCCCCGAAATCTAAACGGATTTTCAAACCCCGGGCGTACCGCTATGCGGCGTCCGGGGTTTTACTTTTTCTTGACGCGGCCGGAGTTTTCGGCTATAATAATAAAAAGATTTCTCCGGGCAGGAACCGGCGGAAGGATCGATATGCAGGAAAAAAATTTGGATGGAAAAAGTGCTTGCTTTTTTTGAAAAGATGTGCTAAAATATACTAGATATTGTTCCGCCAGTGGGCCGTAAGGCGCAGCGGTGGGGATTAATGTTACCTGCGCACCAGCGCAACATTAAAGCGGGCAGTCCTCTGCACAGGAAAAATCCTGCATGCATGAATGTCTGAAATTTTAGGAGGATCAAAATGGACGCATTGCAAATCATCAGCCAGTCCAGCATGAAGACCGAGAAACCGGCCATTCAGATCGGCGACTACGTCCGCATCGCGGTCAAAATCCGTGAAGGTGACAAGGAAAGAAACCAGATGTTTGAGGGTACGGTCATCGCGATGAAGCATGGTGGGATCTCGGAGACCTTTACGGTTCGCCGCGTTTCCTATGGCTGTGGTGTGGAGCGGGTATTCCCGATCCATTCCCCCAACGTTGTAAGTGTCGAAGTGCTCCGTCACGGCCGTGTCAGAAGAGCGAAGCTCTACTATCTGCGCGACAGAGTCGGCAAGGCTGCCAGAATCAAAGAGAAACTCTAATAAGAGCGGCGCGGAAAGGGACGGTAACGTCCCTTTTTCTGCTATTCGAGGCTTTTCAGGAAACGGAGGCGGTTTGGTGGACAAAGAACGGATGGCTGCCGGACAGGTGCATTCGGACGAGGAGATCGACCGGATTCTGGAGGAACTGGAGCAGCGTCTCACCGCGCCGGAGCCGGAGCCAGAACCGGTGCGGCAGCCGGAAGGGAACTCCTGGAGGCGGGAGCTTTGGGAGTGGGTCCGCAGCCTGGGTACTGTGGCAATCGCCACTTTTCTGCTCTTTTACTGTGTGATCCGCGTCGTCAGCGTGCAGGGCCACTCCATGGAGCCTACGGTTGCGGAGGGAGACCGACTGGTGATTTCCGGGATGTTTTACACGCCTCAAACCGGCGATATCGTGGTGCTGTCGGAAAAAAATAGCCTAGGCGAACGTCTGATCAAGCGGGTCGTGGCAACCGGCGGGCAGACAGTGGAAATTTTAGACGGCGCTGTATTTGTGGACGGGAAGAAGCTGGAAGAGCCGTATCTTGCGGAGGCAGGCACTGAACCGGGGGAAGAAACGTATCCCCTCGAGGTCCCGGAGGGATTCCTGTTCGTGATGGGGGACAACCGTAGTCATTCCACGGACAGCCGCTTTTCGGAGATCGGTTGCGTGGCCGAAAAAGAAGTGATTGGCCGTGTTTTATTCCGGCTGCTGCCGATGGGACGCGCTGGTTTGGTTCACTGATATAGGAGGACAGAGATGGAAGAGCTCAAAGAGATTCAGCCGGAGAACGAGAATCCGGAAAACAGCGGGAAGGAACCCTTTAATCTGAAAAAAGAGCTTTGGGAGTGGGCAAAGGCGATCCTCTTTGCGGGAGTGATCGTTTTTATCGTGTTCCATTTCCTGATCCGGGTAGTGTCGGTAGACGGCTTCTCCATGGTTCCTACGCTTCAGGACGGAGACCGGCTGATCTCCTCCAACCTGTTTTACACGCCGGAATATGGGGATATCGTCATCCTTTCAGAAAATACGGGACTCAATGAAGCTTTGGTGAAGCGGATCATTGCTGTGGCCGGGCAGACAGTGGACATTAATGAAAACGGCGAGGTGCTGGTGGACGGGAAGGTCCTTTCCGAGCCTTATATTGCGGAAACCATCAACAACAGCAGGCGGGGCGATCACGATTATCCGGTGACGGTTCCGGAGGGAAAGATCTTTGTCATGGGAGATAATCGGAACCACTCTACGGACAGCCGTTTTTCCAGCGTTGGATTTATTGATGAAGAAGAGATCCTGGGGCGGGTCATTTTCCGGCTGCTGCCCCTGAATAAAATTGGGCCGGTCCGCTGAGGACGGCAACACCCCAGAATAAGGAGAAACGAATGGCACAGGCACCCTCGATTCAATGGTTCCCCGGCCACATGGCCAAGACTCGCCGGATGATCGAAAGCAGCGTCAAGCTGGTCGACCTGGTGGTGGAGATCACCGATGCCCGAATCCCGCAGAGTTCCCGGAATCCGGAGCTTCCTAAGTGGATCGGGCAGAAAAAGCGGCTGATCGTTCTCAATAAATGCGACGCCGCAGATCCGAGGATCACGGCCCGCTGGCTTTTCTGGTATCAGGCCCAGGGGATTCCCGCCATTGCGGTGGACGCTAAGTCTGGCCGGGGAATGGAGAAATTCCTGCCCATGGTACGGGAGGTCCTGGCAGAGGAGATCCAGCGCCGGGAGCAGCGGGGCATGGCGGGGCGGCCTCTGCGGATGATGATCGTGGGGATTCCGAACGTGGGGAAATCCTCCTTCATCAATCGGGCCGCCAACCAGCGCCGTACCCGGGTGGAAGACCGCCCCGGCGTTACCGTCGGCAAGCAGTGGGTCACGGTGGCCAGAGATGTGGAGTTGCTGGACACCCCCGGCGTCCTCTGGCCCAAATTTGAAGACCAGGCGGTGGGGGAACGGCTGGCCTTCACCGGCGCGGTCCGGGACCAGGTGGTGGATGTGGAATTGTTGGCCATACGGCTGCTGGCGTGGCTCCATATGGAGTATCCGCAGCTGCTGGCAGAACGGTATAAGCTGACCTCTGCCGACACGGAAGGCCGGGAGGACTACGAGCTGCTGGAGTTGGTAGGCCGGAAGCGGGGGATGCTCGTCAGCTGTGGAGAGACCGACACCCTCCGCGCCGCGACGATGGTGCTGGATGAGTACCGGGGCGGCAAACTTGGGAAGCTCTCCCTGGAGGCGCCGCCGGACCGGAAGGGGGAAGACGCTTGACTCTTTACGAATACGATCGCTCCCTGGCGCTACCGCCCTTCTGCGGTGTGGACGAAGCAGGACGGGGACCTTTGGCCGGAGACGTTTATGCTGCTGCGGTGATCCTGCCCTTGGATGAGGAGATCCCCGGCATCAACGATTCTAAAAAGCTTTCGGAAAAGAAGCGGGACGCCCTTTACGAAGAAATTATCAGCCGGGCGGAGGCCTGGGCGGTGGGAATCGCCACGGTGGCGGAGATCGAGGAGCTCAATATCCTTCAGGCCGCCATGCTGGCCATGCGGCGGGCTGTGGAGGCGCTGCCGGTTAAGCCGGCAATGGCGCTGGTGGACGGGAACAAAAATCCGGCACTGCCGGTGCCTTCTCGGTGTCTAGTCAAGGGGGACGGGACGTCTGCGTCAGTGGCGGCGGCGTCCATCATCGCCAAAGTGTCCCGGGACCGGTATATGGCGGAGATGGAACGGAAATATCCCGGCTATCTCTTCGGAAAGCATAAAGGCTATGGGAGCCAGGAGCATTATGCCTGTCTGGACCGGCTGGGGCCTTCGCCCATTCACCGGATGTCTTTTCTAAAAAAGTATTATGCCAAAAAGGGCGGGGAGCCGAACCTGAGCGCTGGTGAGCGCGGTGAGGCGGCGGCCTCCCAGCGGCTGGCGGAGAAGGGATTCCAGATCCTGGAAACCAACTGGTACAGCCGTTACGGCGAGATCGACCTTATCGCTGCCGGCGGAGGGACGCTGGTCTTCTGCGAGGTCAAGACTCGATCGGAGGACAGCGTCGGGACTCCCCGGGAGGCGGTGGGGCCGGCCAAGCGGAAAAAGCTGACGGAAACCGCCCTCAGTTATCTTTCCGAGCATCCATCGGAGCTGCAGCCCCGGTTTGATGTGATAGAAGTCACCCTATCCCGTGCGGACGGAGCGGTCCTCTCGGTGGAGCACCTGGAGAACGCCTTTCCGGCGGAGCAATGAAATGGAGGCAACAGGTATGCGACATTTTGATCTGCACTGCGACACGCTGCACCGGTGCGCCGCGGAAAAGACACCGCTGATGGCCAATGATTATGACATTTCGGTGGAGCGGGGCCAGATCTTTGATTGTTGGGTCCAGGCGTTTGCCGCCTTCATCCGCGATGAACACCGCGGGGCGAAAGCCTACCATGACTTCAAGAGCCAGGCGGAAGTTTTGCAGCGGGCTCTGGAATCCGGCGGTCCGATCGTGCCCTATGATAAGGACCATCTCCAGGAGAGAGTCTGCAACGCCATGTTGACTGTGGAAAACGGCGCCGCTCTGGGCGGGAAGCTGGAGCGGATCGAGGAGTTTGCCCAGATGGGGGTGCGGGTTTTATCCCTGGTCTGGAACGGCGAAAACGAGCTGGCTGGCGGCGTTCAGAGCGAGATCGGGCTGACGGACATGGGGAAAGAGGCTGTCCGGGAACTAGAGCGGAACCGGATCATTGTCGACGTTTCCCACCTGAACACCCTGGGCTTCTGGGATCTCTGCGAGGTCGCGGAGCGGCCCTTTATCGCCACCCATTCCAACTGCTTTGAGATATGCCCGCACAAGCGGAACCTCGACGACCTGCAGATTCAGGAAATCATCCACCGGAAGGGGCTTATCGGCATCAACTTCTATCCGATCTTCATCAACGGAGAAAGCGACGCCTCCTTCCAGGAGATCCGCCGCCATATCCGCCATATCCTTTCCCTAGGCGGCGAGGACGTGCTGGCAGTGGGCAGCGATTTTGATGGAGCGGCGATGCCGTCCCGGCTGGACCGGATTGAGAAAGTTCCCGACTGGCATCAGAACCTCCTGAAGCATTTTGAGCCGGAGCTGGTGGAAAAGATCACCTTCGGCAACGCGCAGCGGTTCTTCACGGAAAATCTATAATCGCCGCCACGGAACCGGCAGGGAGGGATTTGCCATATCATACTGGATCATCATCTTTGCCGTCCTTATGCTGTTGGTCCTGCTGCCGCAGAGAAACTGGCAGTATCTCAGCTTGACGCAAAGAAAAAAGCGGGGGAGAAAACGAAAAATGCCGACAGAATTGATCAAGGAATTTATGGGAAAGGTCTGCGCCATCGTCCTCTTTAACGACTCTTTCGGCGTCACGGGGAAAATCGTGGCGGTGGAGGAGAATTGGATTAAAGTCGAAGAAAAAAACAAGGTCCGGCTGATCAACGGGGATATGATCCGGGACATTTCCATCTTGCCTGAAAAATATCAAAAATAAACCATTTTACTTGTAAAAGGGGAACCATTATGTACTACAACAGCACCCGCGACAACTCCTGCCGCGTGACGGCGGCGCAGGCCATTTCTCAGGGCATTTCCGCGGAAGGCGGGCTTTTCGTGCCGGAGGAGCTGCCAAAGCTCTCCCTGGAGGAGATCGGCGCGCTGGTCGGCAAGAGCTACAACGAGAAAGCCAAGGTGATCCTTTCCCGGTTTCTGACGGATTTTTCGGAAGAAGAGCTGGCGGAATGTGTGGACAGGGCCTACACCAATGAAAAGTTCGACAGTGAAAACATCTCTGAAATCGCCAAAGTGGGGGAGAATGCTTATCTGCTGGAGCTCTGGCATGGTCCCACCTGTGCGTTCAAGGACATGGCGCTGCAGCTTCTTCCGCACCTGCTGACGGTCTCCGCCAAAAAGACGGTCCCGGGAAAGGAGATCGTGGTGCTGGTGGCTACCTCCGGCGATACCGGCAAGGCGGCGCTGGAAGGGTTCCGGGATGTTCCCGGCACCAAGATGCTGGTGTTTTATCCGGTCCATGGGGTCAGCAACATGCAGAAGCTGCAGATGACCACCCAGGAGGGAAAAAACGTAGCGGTCTGCGCCATTGAGGGCAACTTTGACGATGCTCAGAGCGGCGTAAAGCGGATTTTTACCGATCCGGCCGTTTTGGAGGAGCTGGCAAAAAATGGACAGATATTCTCCTCTGCCAACTCCATCAACTGGGGCAGGCTGGTGCCGCAGATCGTCTATTATATCGCGGCCTATGCCTCTTTGGTGGAGCAGGGCGAGATCACGCTGGGGGAAGCGGTCAACGTAGTGGTCCCCACCGGGAATTTCGGGAACATCCTGGCGGCTTATTACGCCAAGGGTATGGGACTGCCCGTCGGGAAGCTGATCTGTGCTTCCAACCGGAACAAGGTGCTGACAGATTTCCTGCGCACCGGCGTCTACGACAAAAACCGAGAGTTTCACACCACGCCCTCGCCGTCCATGGACATTCTGATCTCTTCGAATCTGGAGCGGCTGCTTTACGACCTCTGCGGCCGAGATGACGGGCAGATTCGAGAGTGGTTTGCCGCGCTGGGCAGGGAGGGCCGGTATGCGGTGACACCGGAGGTGCTCCAAAAGCTGCGGGAGGGCTTCTATGGCGGATACTGCACCGATGAGGAAACCCTTTCCGCCATTGGAAAGACCTTCCGGGAGTACGGATACCTTTGCGACACCCACACGGCAGTAGGCGTCAAAGTTTACACAGATTATGTAGACGCTACGGGCGATACGGCCAAAACCATTATCGCCTCCACTGCGTCGCCGTACAAGTTCACGGGCAGTGTTTTGAAGGCGATCTCCCGGGAAGCGATTCCGGAGGGAGATTTTGAGCAGGTGGAGCTGCTGGCCAAACTGTCAGGGATGGAGCCGCCCACTTCTCTGCTGGAGCTGCGGGAGAAACCGGTGCGGTTTACCGGCAGTGTGGAAAAAGAGGCAATGGCTGGGCAGGTCCTTCAGATGCTTCATTAAAAAGCGGAGCGCGGAAGAGGGCCCAACTTCCTTCTTCCGCGCTGCGGGTCCGATCCGGGCACAGTTGCCTGCCCCCTTCCGACAGGTTTCTGCCCCGTGCCGGAAGCGATTGTGGCAGATTACTTCTGGGAAGCGAAGCTTTGGCAGACCGTGTCGGAACAACAGTTGGCAAAATGCGGACCGATCTTGATATCCTTGGCGGTGCAGCAGCATTCATGGTTATTATGGATGCAGTTGGTCACGTCGCATTTGACGCAGGGGATGGCGGGTTTGTTTTTTCCCACTTCGGACATAGGGGGTCCTCCTCTCAAGCGTTGCAATTTTTATTTTGGAGCGTGAGACCAGCCGGAGCAGAACAGATCCGGCTGCGGAAAGGGCTTTTCCGGCTCTTTCCCATACTAGTTTGAGCCGCTGTGGCTGCGATATGAGTGGCAATTTTTACGAGCCGCGTGAAAAAAAAGGATGATTTATGAGTTTATTTGCAATTGCGGATCTGCACCTTTCCTTGGGAGTCGACAAGCCCATGGACGTTTTTCCAGGCTGGGACGGATATGTGCAGAAATTGGAAAAAAATTGGCGGGAAAACGTCCGCCCGGAAGATACGGTGGTCGTCGCCGGGGACATCTCCTGGGCGCTGGAATTGGGAGACTCGGTGAAGGACTTCGCCTTTCTGGACAGTCTTCCTGGGACCAAGCTTCTGCTTAAGGGAAACCATGATCTATGGTTTTCCACCAAAACCAAGGTGGAGCGTTTTTTTGCGGAAAACGGGTTTTCCACACTGAAAATTTTGTTCAACAACGCCTATGAATACGGGAATTACGCCATCTGCGGCACCAGGGGCTGGATGAATGAGCAGACGGACAAGAAGGTCCTCCTGCGGGAATGCGGGCGGCTTCGCTTGTCTTTGGAGGCCGGGAAAAAGCTTCAGAAGGAGCCGCTGGTGTTCCTGCACTATCCGCCGGTTTACGGCGGCGGGGAGTGCTACGAGATCCTGGATGTGCTGCTGGAGTACGGAATCCGGAAAGTGTATTACGGGCACATTCACGGCTATTCTGCTGGCTACGCCATTAACGGAGAACGGAATGGTATTGATTTTCGGCTGATATCCTGTGATTTTATCCAATTCAATCCAGTTAAAATCATATAATTCGTAAAAAAACCAAAAGTTCATCAGAAAAACTAGCAAATCCAATGGAGTTGTGCTATAATAAATTAGTCTGAAAAGTCTGCTCCGCGGGCTTTCGCAAAGGATTCGTTCAGGGGGCTTCAACGGCTGCTTTGACGGAATAACAGGAGGAAGTTTCATGAGTTTAGTGTCGAAAAACAATGTGGAAACCAATAAGTTTGAGCTAGAAGTTTTGGTCCCGGCTGCGGAATTTGAAAAGGCCTGCGAGCGGGTTTATAAAAAGAAAGTCAAACGGATTGAGGTCCCCGGTTTCCGAAAGGGCCATGCGCCCCGTAAGACCATCGAGAAGCTGTACGGCGAAGGCATCTTCTTTGAGGATGCTGTAAACGACGTATATCCCGGCGCGCTGCAGTCCGCTGTGGAAGAGGCGGAGCTGGAGATCGTCTGCCGTCCGGAAGTGGAAGTCACCGATGTTTCCAAGGAAAACGGCGTGACTTTCAAGGCTGTCTGCACTGTGAAGCCCGAGGTCGTCGTGAAGGACTACAAGGGCATCAAGGCCTCCAAGGAAGTGGCGGAAGTCACCGACGTGGATATTACGGCGGAAATTGATCGGATGCGCGAGCGCAACGCCCGCACCGTCGACGTGGAAGGCCGCGCGGTGGAGAACGGCGACATCGTTTCCATCGATTTCGAGGGCTTCCTGAACGGCGAGCCTTTTGACGGCGGCAAGGGGGAAAACTTTAGTCTGACCATCGGTTCCGGCCAGTTTATCCCCGGCTTTGAGGAACAGATCATCGGCCACAATGTTGGCGATGAATTTGACGTCAACGTGACCTTCCCGGAGGACTACCATGCGGAAGAGCTCAAGGGGAAGGAAACCACCTTTAAAGTAAAGCTCCACGGCATCAGCACCAAAGAGCTGCCCGAGGCGGACGACGAGTTTGCCAAGGACGTCAGCGAGTTTGACACCCTGGAGGAGCTGAAGGAGGATATCCGCAGGCGCCAGGCAGAGGCCAACGAGAAAAAAGCGGCTTCTGAATTCGAGAACAAACTCATCGACGCTGTGATCGAAAACATGGAGGCGGAGATTCCTGCGGAGATGTACGAAGTCCGCATTGATGAAATGATCCGGGATTTCGAATACCGTCTCCAGTCCCAGGGGCTGAATCTCGATCTGTATCTTCAGTATTCCGGCCTTGACAAGGATTCCTTCCGCAAGACCTTTGAGGCCCAGGCCCAGCGTCAGGTGAAGATCCGCCTTGCCCTGGAGAAGATCGTTGAGGTTGAGGGGATCGAGCCCACAGAAGAGGAGATCGAAAAAGAGTATGCCCGTCTGGCGGAAGCCTATAAGATGGACGTTGAGAAGCTCAAGCCCATGATTCCCGCCGCAGATGTGAAAAAGGACGTTGCGGTCAACAAGGCCATCGACCTGATCCGCGACAGCGCGGTTGCCGAGTAATCCGGAACCCTCCAGCATAAAAAACCGTTCATGAAAAGGTTGCAGATGGTCTGTTTGCCGTTCATGTTTCGGGTTTATACTAAACAGTGACGCGTGCAGCTATTGGAGTGGGACAGCAGTGTGCCGGCCAATAGTTGTTCGTGTTTCTGCGGCAAGAACTTTGAATGGAGGACTTATTTATGAGTTTGGTCCCAATGGTAATCGAACAGACCAGCCGTGGCGAGCGGTCTTACGACATTTTTTCCCGGCTTTTGAACGACCGGATTATTATGCTCTGCGAAGAGGTCAACGATGCGACGGCATCGCTGGTTGTCGCACAGCTTTTGTATCTGGAAAGCCAGGATCCGGAAAAGGAAATCAGCCTGTACATCAACAGCCCCGGCGGCTCCATTACGGCCGGGATGGCGATTTACGACACCATGCAGTTTGTAAAATGCGACGTCTCCACCATTTGCGTGGGAATGGCGGCGTCCATGGGGGCATTTTTGCTTTCCAGCGGCACAAAGGGCCGGCGGCTTGCGCTCCCCAACAGTGAAATCATGATCCATCAGCCCTCCGGCGGCGCCCAGGGGCAGGCTACGGATATCGCCATCCAGGCGGAGCGTGTCCTGAAAATGAAAAAAAATCTGACGCAGATCCTGGCGGATAACTGCGGGAAGCCGTATGAGACCGTAGCTGCCGACTGTGAACGGGACCATTTCATGTCCGCGCAGGAGGCGCTGGAGTATGGCGTAGTTGACCAGATTATCGCCCACCACTGAGCATTTTGCCGGCTGACACGGGCCTGTTAGAAGGAGGCATCGATTCATGCCAGAAAATAATGAAAGAGAATCGGTGCGATGCAGTTTTTGCGGAAAACCGGAGCAGAGTGTGGAGCGGATGCTCCATTCTGCCCGGGCGAATATCTGCGACAACTGCGTTGCATTGTGCTATGAAATGCTGGTGGAAGAAGGTATCTTCCCGGAGCCGGGCAGCAGCCGGAGCCAGCAGCCCATTGACCCGGATAAGGTGCCGGAGTTGCTTAAACCCGCGGAGATCAAAGAGGTTCTCGACCAGTATGTGATCGGCCAGGACAAGGCGAAAATTGCTCTGTCTGTGGCGGTTTATAACCATTATAAGCGGATCTTTATGGCGCCTGCAGAAGAGGATGTGGAGATCCAGAAGAGCAATGTGCTGCTGCTTGGACCCACTGGCGTGGGAAAAACCATGCTGGCTCAGACTCTGGCAAAGGTCCTCAACGTTCCTTTCGCCATTGCTGACGCGACGACCCTGACCGAAGCTGGTTATGTTGGCGACGATGTGGAAAACGTTCTGGTTCGGCTGATCCAGGCGGCGGATTATGACATCGAGGCAGCCGAGCGCGGCATTATCTACATTGATGAGATCGATAAGATCACCCGGAAGTCCGAGAACCCTTCCATTACCCGGGACGTCAGCGGCGAAGGCGTACAGCAGGCGCTGCTGAAAATCCTGGAGGGAACCGTTTCCAACGTTCCGCCCCAGGGCGGCCGGAAGCACCCGCATCAGGAATTTATTCAGCTCAACACCAAGAATATCCTGTTCATCTGCGGCGGCGCCTTTGAGGGTATCGACAAGGTGGTCGGGCGGCGTCTGGATTCATCCATGATGGGCTTTAACGGCGATGTCCGGAAGAAGAGCGACGATGATAAGAGTGCGCTTTATAAGAAAGTCCTGCCGGACGATCTGGTTAAATTTGGGTTGATTCCGGAACTGGTAGGACGTCTTCCGGTTATTACGACTCTGGACGATCTCAACGAAGAACAACTGGTCCGGGTGCTGGTGGAGCCGAAAAACTCCCTGTTCAAGCAGTACAGTTCGCTCTTTGCGCTGGACGATGTGGAACTGGTAATGGATGAGGAAACCATGCGCGCGGTGGCTCGTGAGGCAATCAAGCGCAAAACCGGCGCCCGCGGCCTGCGGAACATTATGGAAGATCTTCTACTGAATCTGATGTTCATGATTCCTTCAGACGAGGGCATCGCCAAGGTGATCATCACGCCGGAGGTTGTCGAAGGAACGGATACCGCCAAAGTTGTTCGGCGGAAACCAGCGCTGAAAAAAGCGAGATAACCCAAAGTCCCCTGTTAGGAAACAGGGGACTTTTTTTCGTCTGATAAGCGCTGGACCGCTTGGAAAAGCGCCTGCCGCTGCGCCTCTCGGTCATCGGAGAGAACCGCTTTCTGAAGAGACTCCAGAGATTCGGTAAGCAGTCCGGCGGAGACTGGGCTTGGATGGGCTGCCAGGATCCGGCCGCTGCGGGAAACCGTCTGCGCTTCTTTCAAGGTCAGCAGCTCTTCCGTCAACTTTTCACCGGGACGCAGGCCGGTGAAGCGGATGGGAACCTCCTCATAGGGCACCCGGCCATGCAAGCAGATCAGTTTTTCTGCCAGAGAGAGGATGGAGATCGGCTCCCCCATATCCAGGATGAAAATTTCGTTACCCCGAGCTTGGGCAGCAGCTTGCAGCACCAGGGAAACAGCCTCTGGGATGGTCATGAAATAGCGGGTCATCCGGCGGTCAGTGACGAGAACGGGCCCTCCCGCGGCAATCTGCTGCTGAAACAGGGGGAGGACAGAGCCGGCGGAGCCAAGGACGTTTCCGAAACGGACGGAAGAGCAGATCATCCGTCCCCAGGGCAGTCCAGCAAGCCGTTCGGCCAGCAGCTTGGTCGCTCCCATGACGCTGGAAGGATGAACGGCCTTATCCGTGGAAATCAGGAGGAAACGCTCCGTACCGGCATCACAGGCGGCTTCCAAAACATTGCGGGTGCCGAAAACGTTGTTTTTGATGGCTTCGCCGGGACAGGCCTCCATCAGGGGGACATGCTTGTGGGCAGCAGCATGAAAAACTACCTCGGGGCGGAGGTTGGCAAACATTTGCCGCATCCGGCTACGGTCCCGGATGGAGCCGATTTCAATGCGGAGGGGCAGAACGCTTCCATGGCGCGCCAGCAGTTCCTGCTGAAGGGCGTAGGCGCTGTTTTCGTTGATATCGGCTATGATCAGCTCCCGGACAGGCGCCGCGGCGATCTGGCGGCAGATTTCGGATCCAATGGAGCCGCCTCCACCGGTTATCAGGACCCGCTTTCCGTCCAAAAGGTTGTGGGGCAGGGGAAGGCGGATCTCGGGCCGGGAGAGGAGGGCGGAATAATCGGCGGCATTGGCATCCATATGGGAACCTCGTTTCAAAGGAATTTTCTTTATTTTACCACATTTTCTGGAAAAAGGCCAGAGAAGCGGGTGATTTCATATGGAAAATGAGGTTTGGGACTAAAGCGAACGATGCCCCTTTCCCGTAACAAAACAGCCGGCCGGAAAGCTCTTCCGACCGGCTGTTCTGTTACGGGAACAGGTTCTTGATTATTTAACAGGCTGCGCGGCACATCCGGCCCGCTGTGAGAGTACGATCAGAACGTATCCTAGGACAAACAGCAGGATCAGGCCGAGAATGCCGTAGTTGGAAGCGCCGAAAACCGACGCACAGAAGGAGATGATCAGCGGACCGAGAAAGTCGGCGAATTTTCCAAAGATATCGAAAAAGCCAAAGTATTCGTTGGACTCGTCCTTGGGGATGAGCTTACCGTAGTGGGAGCGGGAAAGAGCCTGGATGCCGCCCTGGCACATGCCTACGGCTACGGCGAGGACCCAGAACTCCCAGGCTTTATCCAGCTGGAAGCCGAAAACGCAGATGCCGGCATAGGCGGCGACAAAAATCTTGACCAGCTTCAGCGGGCCGTACTTTTGTGAGAGCTTGCCGCTGAGGATCGCGCAGGGAAAGGCGACAAACTGGGTCAGCAGAAGGGCCAGGATCATCTGAGTGGAGTCGATTCCCACCTCATTGCCGTAGGTGGTAGCCATGGAGATGATGGTGTATACGCCGTCAATGTAGCAAAAATAGGCGAGGATGTAGAAAAGGAGCTGCTTGTTGTGTCGGATTTTACCGAAGGTCCGGCCCAAACGGCGGAAAGCGTCGGCAATCTTTCCCTTCCGGTTTTCCAGGCAGTAGGTCTGCTTGACGTTGCGGAGCAGCGGGATTGTCAGGAGCAGCCACCATACGCCAGTGATCAGAAAGGAAATCTGGGTGGCCAGCATGGTGGACATGCCGAAGGGCTTGGTGAAAATCAAGGCAATGCCCAGGATGAAGGGGACGCAGCTGCCGATATAGCCCCAGGCAAAGCCGTGGGAGGAAACCATATCCATTTTTTCGTCGGTGGTCACGTCGGTGAGCATGGAGTCATAAAAGACGTTGCAGGCAGAATACCCCACCCGGGCGACGACAAAGAGACAAAGGAAGGCCGTCCATTCTGTGGTGACCGAAAGGGAAAAAAGCCCGGCCAGGCCCAAGAGAAGGAACAGCAGGAACAGTTTCTTTTTCATGCCGCTGTAATCCGCCAGCGCACCGAGGATGGGGGAAAGGAACGCCAAAATCAGTACAGCGATAGAGGTGATATTCCCCCAGAGAGCCGTTGACTGTACCGAGGCGATGCCAGCCTCCTCCGTCAGGCTGTGGAAAAAGATGGGAATCGTGGTCGAAACCAGCATGGTAAAAGCAGAATTGGCAACGTCGTAAAGTATCCAGCTTTTTTCGCTTTTGGTCAATTTTTCTGACGCCATGTCGCATCCTCCTGTGAAATTACTTTGAACACACTTTTAATTTTACAGGGAAATGCTTTTTTTGTAAAGCATTTTTGTGTATAATAAAAGAAAATATCCAAAGAATTCGGCGAGAAAACGGAAGTGGACAGCTGCCCGAATTTCTTAATAAAATTTTAGCGCAAAAATGATTTCAGGGGGAATTCAAATGGCAGATTTTCTGACCCATGATATGCTGGGCACAGAAGTGATCCGCACAGCCGGTCCCGGGATCCGGGCGCGGCTGGAGGAATATCCGGAGGCGTTCCGCTGGGGCTGCCAAGGTCCTGACCCGCTTTTTTACCGGCGGCTGTGGGAAGGGGGCGGCCCATACCATCCCCTTGCCAACCGGATGCATGAGGAGGATACGGCCGGGCTGTTTCTGTCCATGGCGCGATATGTAAGCGGACTGAAGGGCTGGGCGAGAGAAGCATGCGGGTCCTATCTGGACGGATTTCTCTGCCATTATTCTTTGGACAGTGAGATTCATCCATATGTTTATTTCCTGCAGCGGCGGGGCGAGGCAAAAAATCCCGGCCTTTGGAGCGGGACGATCCACTGCCAGATCGAGACGGACATCGACGTGGCGTTGTATGCCGTCCGGGGCGGTCGGAGAATATCAGATTACTGTCCGTCAGACAGACACCAGCTTCCGCTGCTGCAGAAGGAGCAGATCGCCCGGATGCTCTCAGAAGCGGTTTGGGAAGTATACGGGGAAAAACTGCCGGAACGGGAAGCGGCGGCCTCTTTTGGCGACACGCTGTTCTTTGAGGAGCTGCTGTATCGCCGTGGGAGGACGCTGGGGCATCTTGCCTTTGCGGTGGGCCTATTGAATCCGTCCTGGAGTGATTTTGTCTCTCATGCCAAGGTGTCGGCGCCGGAATGGGACTGCTTGAATCTGCGCCGCCGGGGCTGGCGCAATCTGGATGAGCCGGAAACGCTGCGTCACGACAGCGTTCCGCAGCTAATTGAAACTGCCCGGCAGAAGGCCCTGGAACTGGCGGAAGAGTATGAGAGGATGCTTGCTTGCGGGAAGATTAAACGGCTGGAGTTCCCGGTCAGCTTCGGCAATGGGAGCGGCCGCCGGCAATAAACCGGACAGAAAAGCCCTCCCGCTGGAATGCTGCCTGCTCATATGGTAAAATCGATTCCATCGCCGCGGCGTTGGAAATCCGCAAAACAAGAAAGCTCCGAAGCCTGATACAACAGGCTCCGGAGCTTTTTCTGCTTCCTGTTTTAATCTGCCAACGAATCAGTCATTCACGAAAGGCAGAAGAGCAATGTGCCGGGCACGTTTGACCGCTACGGTCAACTGGCGCTGATGCCGGGCGCAGGTACCGGTTACACGGCGGGGAATGATTTTCGCCCGCTCAGAAAGAACCTTGCGGCTGTATTTGCCAATGGTCTTGTAGTCAATGTTCTCAACTTTGTCGACGCAGAACGCGCAGACTTTTCTGCGGGGCTTTCTGCCGCCGCGATTATTACGATCCATCATGATGGAAATCCTCCTTCTTGCGTTTATGCTCCAATGGGCTGATCAGAACGGCAGATCGCCGTCGTCCGTATCCACTTCCTCGAAGCTCCCAAAATCACCAACGGAAAGGCTGCCGCCCTTCTGCGGTTCATCGAACTGGGGAGGCTCGGTGGGGAAGGGAATGCCGCTACGATCGCTGCCAGAGCTGCCCGACGGTTTGCTGTCCGCGAAATAGGCCTGGTCGACGATGACTTCATAGGCCGTCCGCTTGACACCGGTTTTATCCTCGTAGTTGCGGGACTGCAGGCTACCCTCCAAGGCGATCATGCGGCCTTTTGCGAAATACTTGCTGATAAATTCAGCGGTTTGGCGCCATGCCACGCAGGGGATAAAATCCGCCTGTCTCTCCGTGCTGCCCTTAGCCTGATAATTGCGGTCCACCGCAACCCGGAAGGTCGCCACAGAAATGCCGCTGCCGGTCTGTCTCAGTTCGGGGTCAGCCACCAGCCGCCCCATCAGGATCACACGGTTCAGCATAACGGTACCTCCTTACGCTCTGGCGACAACCAGAGAACGCAGGATGCCGTCGGTAATGTTCAGCCGTCTTTCGAGCTCCATCGGGAAAGAAGGAACGCTGTTGAAATTGAACAGCACGTAATAACCTTCGGTCTCATCGTTGATCGCGTAGGCCAGAACACGCTTGCCCCACTCGTCAACAGACTCCAGGGTCGCGTTTTCCTGAATGATGTTCGTAAACTTCTCAACCAGAGCTTTTATTGCGTCTTCGCCCTGCTTGGTGCTGAACACCACCATTGCCTCGTAGTTTTCATTTGCTTTTGCCATAAAAAGCACCTCCTTTTGGACATATGGCCCCGGAACGTTCGGGTCCGGAGCAAGGAATGTGTCATCTGGCTTCACGCCAGTAACAGAATAATTATAGCAGACCGGGGAGGGCTTGTCAAGTATTTTGAGAAATTTTGGCGGAGTTTGAAAGAAAATTCCGACTGTGCCGGACTGGGCCGGAGGAAGGGCCTTCCGGTCCAGTATACCACAATTCGGCGGCGCCGACAACCCCTGCGGGACTATGTCAAGGTGATGTAGTCTGCGTTGGCGTAGCCGACGGTGGGGCCGTAATGCACCACGTACCAGTCCTGCCAACGGCCGTAGACGGTTAGGGGGGAGCCCTTTGGCGCCCAGGCGAGAACCCGGGAGGTCAGGTTGGGCTTTTCCCGAATGCGAAGAGGACCGGATTCAGTGGTGACGACGCCGGTGCGGACCAGCATCGGCTCGACAAAGGGAATGCCGAAATACTCCGTCAGGGAAAAGACGACATTCCGGGCGATGCGTTCGATATTTTCTGTTATCCAGTTGGCGTCTTCCACGTTGTCGTGATAGGCGAATTCAATGAGCACCGCCGGGGGAATGGTCTTGGTCACCTCACCGAGATAGGTGGTCGGAAGAGCTCGGACACGGTCGGGAAGGGGGTAGATGCGCTGGAGGTTGGCGGCGATGATTTCAGCGGCACGGCGGCCGTTGCGGCTGTTAGGGGAGTAGTAAACGTCAGTGCCGCGCATGGTACCATAGCGGCCCTCCGGCGCAGCATTGGAGTGAAGGGCAAGATAAAAATCGTAGTTTCCCTGTTTGGATTGGGCAATGGAAGAAGCGGCGGTCATATCGGGGGTGTTGCGGGTAAACTGGATGCCGTTGGCGGTCAGCCAGGGCTCCATGGCGTCGGCGATCAGGTTCATATAATATTCTTCTGTGCCGCCGGTGACATAGAGATTATTCTCCTGGGTCGAGGGGCTTAAGTAGATTCGTGGCATGGAGGTTCCATCCTTTCCGTAAAATGGCGCTGGCCAGGATAATTCCTTCCATTCTATGCGGAAAAAGGGCTGGGCGTGACTTTTGAGAGGATTTGTGTTAGAATAGCAGTAAAAAGCCGTACTGGCAAAGCTGCGAGAGGGGAGTGGGGGACATGGAGCCGCGCCAGATTTTAAAGAATGTTTTCGGATATGATTTGTTTCGCGGGGGTCAGGAGCCGCTGATCGAGGCGATTCTCAGGGGACAGGACGTTTTGGGAATCACGCCCACCGGCGCGGGGAAATCTCTGTGCTATCAAGTCCCGGCCCTGGCCCGGGAGGGAGTGACGCTGGTCATTTCACCGCTGATCTCTCTGATGAAGGATCAGGGAGGCGCGTTGGCCCAGTCCGGCGTCCGGGCGGCTTACCTGAACAGTTCCCTCACCGCCGCTCAGTTCCGCCGTGCCATGGAAAACGCCTGGGCGGGGGAATACCGGATCCTCTACGTCGCGCCGGACCCCGTCCTTTATCAAAAGCTCCGGGCACTCCGCGGGAAACTCGCCCCGGAGCAGGGGGTCCCTGCCTATGTGGTTTTCACCGATGCGGCGCTGGAGGATATGTGCCGCCGCCCGGAAAGCGCCGCCCAGTTTCTGGAGGTAGCTGACGTGGGCCAGAAAAAGCTGGAGCGATATGGCGAAGCCTTTCTTAAGGTCATCAACGGGGAGGATATCCCCTAAAACAAATTCCCCGAAGTCTCACAGACCCCGGGGGATTGCTTTATTGGATGGAATTGACTACCCCCATGAACAAGGGGAGACCGGTGACCGTATCCTGGATCAGAAAGAGAAAGGGGCGGTCAAGGACGACGGGGACGGGCTCTGACTGGCTGACCGCACAGCTGGCTACTATATCGACCCGCGTCGCCGCCGCGGCCTTGGTGCCTTGCTGGTTGACATCGACATAGGTCTTTTGCAGAATTTTGGCGACTTCCAAGCGGCCGGAGTCACTTTTCCCCATTCGGGTGAGATCCGGGAAGGTGCCTTCAAAGAAATTGGCGAGCCCCAGGCTTTGCAGGCCACCCTTCAGGTCCGCCGTCTGTTCAAACTGAAACTCCGGGAAGGAGGCCTGGGCGGTCCCTTGGGAGGAACGGGCCAGTTGGCGCAGGGCGGCACCATCCAGCGAGGCGGCCAGCTCTTCCGGCGTACTGTTCCCGGCGGGAAGCAGGCCCACGAAGGCACAGCGACCGTTATAGGATTTTCGGAAGCCCTGGAAAAGCCCTTCTTTGCAAAGATAGGCGCCTTCCGAATGGAGGAAGGGGATGGTCCGCTCCGTGCCGTCATAGGCAGTGAAAACATCATCGGAGACCTGCTGATCCGTGATCTCCTCCGCCCATTTCATATCGAAGAGAACGGTGTTATAGAGAAACATCATAGAAATATCTTTGATCTCCTCAGGAAGAATGATTTCGTCGATGAGGCCGTCGGTCTGTTCCCGGATCCAGCGGTTCATATCCGCCGCGGCACTGTCGGGCTTACGGAAGTCGCTGCGGTAGGCCTGCGCTCCCAAATAGGCGGTGTTGTCCTGAAGGAAGGAGTCGTATGCGGTGAAGCCATCCTCCCGAAACCAGATGGAGTTGGCAAAAGAGATCCGGCCGGTGTCCCCGTCCGCAGATAGATCCTCCAGCAGGGCACGGCAGGTGGCGTTGATGGAGGGAAGCGTCCCAGGACCACCGCCCAACAGATCTTCCAGCTGCTCCAGCGTCACCGTGTCCGCGCCGTTGGCAGTCAGCCCTAGGGCAAAGTAGGCGGACAGCGGGGAAAGGCAGTTGTTGACGGCTTCCGGATCCCGGCAGACATGGAAAAAGCGGGCGGAAAAGTCCGCTGCGGCGTTCAGAGCACCTTCCTCCAATTCCTTGTAAGGCGCGGGCTGAGCGTCTACGGAAAGCATCTGGGCCTGGATGGCGCGGTTGTTCCGGACGCCGAGCACGATGCCAGCGGCGCCTGCCGCCAGGACCACCGCAGCAGAGAGGATGATGGGAAGAATGGTTTTCCGTTTCATGTCAGTCCCTCCTTTTCTCAACTATAGCATATTTGCCGGTATTTGACAATGACAGACGCCTTGATATTTGGTTCCAATTTGGTAACAAGGGCGAAAAAGCCGAAGCCCCCGCCGGTTTGGCAGAGGCTTCGCTTTATTTCCGGCTGGATAAGCGATCCCGGAGAAGACGGATGTAAGAGGCGTCACTGCCGCAGCAGCCGCCGATATAGCGGACGTAATCTGCCGCCGGAAGAATGTCTTCCACGAAGGTCTCTGCATCATAAGCGGTGGTGGTCGTTCCGTCTGGTGCAGCAATGGGCTTCCCGGCATTGGGCTTGAAAATCAGGGGCAGCTCGGTCTTTTTATGGAATTCCTTGATGATGGGGAGCGCCAGGTCCGGCCCCAAGGAGCAGTTTAAACCTACCGCCTGGATGCCCAGCGGCTCCAGCGTTTCCAGAACATCGGAGACCGATTGGCCCATCATGGTTTTCCCGACCTTTTCAAAAGTCATCATGGAAAATACCGGTACGTCGTACCGGCGGGCTGCTTGTACGGCAATGGCCATCATTCGCGCGTCCAGGAAAGTCTGGAGCATGATCAGGTCCGGACCCTCCGCCATGCCCGCACCCAGCTGTTCTGCGTAGATGTCCGCTGCTTCTTCTTCGGTGAGATCTCCATAAGGCTCCAGCAGCATGGACAGCGGCCCGGCTGACAGCGCCACCTGTACCCCAGTGCCTTGGGCGGCCGCTTTGGCCAGCCGGACGCCTTCGCGGACGACTTCCTCGACCGTATAGGGAGAACGGGAAACAGCTCCCCGGTTTGCCCCAAACGTATTGGCTAAAATGATCTGGGAGCCGGCATCGATATATTCCCGGTGAAGCTCCGTTACGATAGCCGGATTTTCCAAGTTGTAACGCCATACCGGAGCTTTGTCCCCAGATTTTGTCCAAAGGCTGGTTCCGACCGCTCCGTCGAGGAGCACAAGATTCTGCTGCATCGCAATCCCTCCATTTTGTTCTTTTATATCTTACTATAATGCTAGGAGATGAATCTGTATTGTAAAAATCCAAGATTTTCGGTAAAATTTTTCGCAGTATTCGCGGAAATTCCGGCAGCTCATAAAAACAGCCTGCGGCAGATTGTCCTGCCACAGGCTGTTTGAAAATCAAGGGGACTTTACCGGGTCATCAGATCGCATATCGCGTTGGAGAAGGCCACCGGGTCCTCGATAGGTAGCCCCTCAATGAGGAGGGCCTGGGTATACAGCAGCCCGGCGTAGGATTTCAGCTTCTCCGCGTCGGTGGCAAAGAGGCTTTTCAGCGTCTCGAAGATGGGATGGTCGGGGTTGATCTCCAGCACCCGTTCCGCCTGGACCTTCTGGTCCCCGGGCATGGTGTTGAGCACCTTTTCCATTTCAATAGAAACGCCGCCGTCGGCGCTGAGGCAGACCGGGTGGCTCTTCAGCCGGGTGGAGAGCCGGACGTCCTTGACCTTGCCGTCCAGATCGTCCTTGAGCAGTCGGAGCAGCTCCTTGTTTTCCTCGGCCTTTTCCTTGACGGATTCGTTTTCCGCCGTGTCCTCGATGCCAAGATCCTTGTCCGAAACGGAACGGAATTCCTTGCCGTCAAAGTCCCGCATCATCCGCAGGGCGAATTCATCCACGTCGTCGGTGCAGTAGAGGATCTCATAGCCGCGGTCCCGGAGGGCCTCAGTCTGGGGCAGCCGGTCGATCTTCTCGGCGCTTTCGCCGCAGGCATAATAAATATACTTCTGGTCTTCCTTCATCCGCTCCTTATACTCAGCCAGGGTGACCAGTTTTTTCTCCGAAGAGGAGTAATAGAGCAACAGGTCCTGCAAAACGTCCTTGTTGGCGCCGTAGCCGCTGTACACGCCGTATTTCAGAGTCAGGCCGAAGCTCTTGTAGAAGGTTTCGTATTTCTCCCGATCGTTTTCCAGCATGGATTTCAGCTCGGATTTGATCTTTTTCTGGAGACGGTCAGCGATGAGCTTCAGCTGACGGTCATGCTGGAGCATTTCCCGGGAAATATTCAGCGACAGGTCCTGGGAGTCCACCAGGCCCCGGACAAAGCTGAAATAATCCGGCAGCAGGTCGGCGCATTTGTCCATGATGAGCACGCCGCTGGCATAGAGCTGGAGGCCCTTTTCAAATTCCTTGGTGTAGAAGTCGAAAGGCGGCTTGGACGGAATGAAGAGCAGGGCATTGTAGGTAGCCGCGCCCTCAGTGCTGGAATGGATCACAGCTAGGGGATCCTGATAGTCGAAGAACTTTTCCTTGTAAAATTGGTTGTAATCCTCCGGCTTCAGCTCGCTTTTGTTTTTCCGCCAAATGGGAACCATGCTGTTGAGGGTTTCCACCTCAGTATAGGTCTCGTACTCGGCAGGCTTTTCCTCGGTGCCGGTCCCCTCCTTCATCCGGCTCTTTTCCACTTCCATCCGGATAGGGTAGCGGATGTAGTCGGAGTACTTCTTCACTAGGCTCTGGATCCGGTAGCCGTCGAGGAACTCGTCGTAGCTTTCCTCCTCGGTGTTGGCCTTGATGGTGAGGATGATGTCGGTGCCATGACCATCTTTTTCCGCCTCGGTGATGGTGTAGCCGTCGGCGCCGGCGGACTCCCATTTCCAGGCAGTATCGGAGCCGTAGGGCTTGGAGATCACCGTGACCTTGTCGCTGACCATAAAGGCGGAGTAGAACCCGACGCCGAACTGGCCGATGATGTCGATGTCCTCTTTTTCCTCCGCATCCTTCTTGAACTTGAGAGAACCACTCTGGGCGATGGTGCCCAGATTATTTTCCAGCTCTTCGGCGGTCATGCCGATGCCGTTGTCGGATACGGTCAGGGTCCGGGCGTCCTTATCCGCCGTCAGACGGATTTGAAAATCATCCCGGTTCAGGCCGGAGATTCCGTCGGTGAGGGCTTTGTAATAGAGCTTGTCAATGGCGTCGCTGGCATTGGAGATCAGCTCCCGGAGAAAAATTTCCCGGTGTGTATAAATGGAGTGAATCATCATGTCCAACAGGCGCTTGGATTCGGCTTTGAACTGTTTCTTGGCCATACGATCGAACCTTCCTTTTTCTTTTCAAGAATTTAGCACTCTCACAAAACGAGTGCTAACATCTTTTTTAGTATAAAACACCTGCTCAAAAAAATCAAGCCGCTTTAAGAAATATTCGGAGAAAATTCACGCTTTTTTCACGAAATAAGAGAATCCCGCTATTGTTTGGCGGGGCGCCGCTTCCATTTCCGCCAAACAGCGTTTACAAGGAGGGTTCCTACTGCTCCCGAGGCGATCCCCAGCAGAAGCCCGGCCAAAATGTCTGATGGATAATGCACATACAGATACATGCGGGAAAAGGCAATGAGCGCCGCTAGGACCGCCGCGGCGGCTCCCGCACCCTTGTTCCGGCGGAACAGGACCGTCGCTGCCGCGAAGGAGGATGAGGTGTGCCCGGAGGGGAAGGAGAAATCTTTTGGGGCCGTGATGAGCAGATTCAGGTATTCGTTGGCGGAAAAGGGCCGTTCCCGGGCGATCAGAGGTTTTAAGATCAGGCTTCCCACCAGGACGGCCAGGGCCATTCCGGCCAGCATCTGGAACCCAGCCTTCCGCCACTTGGGCAGAAACAGCAGGACAACGGCCAGAAGGATCCAAAAAATCCCCAGATTTCCCAAGGAGGTGATCGCCGGCATGACCGCGTCTCCGAAGGGCGTGTGCAGATGTTCCGTGATAAAATCCAGAATTCGATTGTCGACTTGTATGATCCAATTCAACGTCAGCCACACCTTTCCATTTTTCTCTCAGTATAGCGGATTGCCCCTTTAAAAACAAGAAAGGAAGCGTAAACTTTCTAAAATTATTGCACATATTCTAAAATATTGCGTATATACTTGACAATATTGTTAAAAACAACTATAATATAAAGAAAACCAATCTTAAAAAGGAGCGATCCGTATGGCAATTGAAACAGTCATCACAATCAGCAGGCAATACGGCAGCGGTGGAAGATTTATCGGCAGAAAGCTGGCGGAGGCTCTGAACATTCCTTTCTACGACAAGGAACTGATTACCATGGCCGCTGAGGAGAGCGGCATGAGCCGTGAGCTTTTTGAAAAGGCTGATGAAAAGGCTACCAGCAGTCTCCTCTACACCCTTTCCATGAACTCCTACCTGCTCCACGGCATGGCGGGGGTGCCGGATCTTCCCCTCAACGACAAGGTTTTCCTGATCCAGTCGGAGGTGATTCGTAAGCTCGCCGCCAAAGGACCGTGCGTCATTGTCGGGCGGTGTGCGGATTACATCCTGCGGGAGCATCCCGGCTGTGTCAACGTCTACATTTACTCGGATATTGAAGAACGTGTGGAACGTGCCACAACCTATTATAACCTCTCTGCCGACCGGGCCAGGGAACAGATTCAGAAAATGGACAAAAAGCGCGCCACTTACTATAATTTCTATACCAATCAGAAGTGGGGCCGCGCAGAGAACTACGACTTGTCTTTGAACAGTGCGAAGATCGGCATTGAGGGCTGCGTGGAGGTGATTCGGGGATTTGTGACGTGCGCGGAGGCGGAAAAGGAACGCTGACGAACAATTTTACGGCTTGAAGCCGCGGCGGCGGACAGAAAATTCTGTCTGCCGCCGCGTTTTTGCTGAGGGGCCTGCCGGGGGATTTTTCAAAAGGGCTGGACAATCCAGTAAAAAACGTCTACAATAAAATGGAGATTGCAGTAGGGGAGCGTCGGGATTTGATTTTACTGGCAGCGGAAAATATCGTAAAGAATTACAGCGAAAAGACACTTCTGGAAGGGATCTCCCTTAATCTTGGGGAAGGGGAGAAGGTGGGCGTCATCGGCGTCAACGGGACGGGGAAGACCACCCTCCTGCGGATCCTCGCTGGAGAAGAGCAGCCGGATTCCGGCAGGGTCAGCCGCTTCGGTGCGGTGCGGGTCAGCTATCTGCCCCAGAATCCCGTTTTTGAGGAGGGAACCTCCGTCCTGCGCCAGGTGGAGAAGGGCATCTCCCCGGACATTCTGGAGAGCCGAGAGTTCGAGGCAAAATCGATCCTGACCCGTTTGGGGATCACCGATTTCGACGCCGATGTCTCCCGCCTTTCCGGCGGGCAGAAGAAGCGGGTCGCCATTGCGGCGGCGCTGATTCATCCCTGTGAGGTGCTAATCCTGGACGAGCCCACCAACCATCTGGACAGTGAAATGGTCTCCTGGCTGGAGGAGCGGCTGAAAAAATACACCGGCGCTCTGCTGATGGTCACCCACGACCGCTATTTCTTGGATCGAGTGACCAACCGCATCGTTGAGATCGACAACGGCCGGCTGTACAGCTACCAGGCCAATTACAGCGGCTTCCTGGCCCAGAAGGCCGAGCGGGAGGAAATGGCCGCCGCCTCCGAGCGCAAGCGCCAGAGCCTTTTGAAAAAAGAACTGGAATGGGCGGCACGAGGAGCACGGGCCAGGGGGACCAAAAGCCAGTACCGCCTGGACCGGCTGGAGGAGTTGAAAGCCCCCTCCGGCAATGTCCCGGACGGGGTGCTGGAGCTCTCCTCCGTGTCCTCCCGATTGGGGAAAACCATTATCAAGGCGGAGAATATCAGCAAATCCTACGGGGACGCGCCACTCTTTTCCGGATTTGATCTGCTGGTTCAGCGGGATGCCCGCATTGGCCTGATCGGACCCAACGGCTGCGGGAAATCCACGCTGATGGCCGTTCTGTCCGGAAGGCTCCCGCCGGATACCGGCAACGTGACCATCGGCTCCACCGTGCGGATCGGCTTCTTTTCCCAGGAGGGGAAGGAGATGGATCCTTCCCAGAAGGTCATCGACTATCTCCGGGGTTACGGCGAAACCTTGGACACCGGCAGTGGCCGCCTTACCGCTGCCCAGATGTTAGAAAGATTTCTTTTTCCGCCGGCGCTCCATTATACGGAGATTCAGCGGCTTTCCGGGGGGGAGCGCCGCCGCCTGTTCCTTTTGGGGATTCTGATGGAGGCGCCCAATGTTCTCTTCCTGGACGAGCCCACTAACGATCTGGATATTTCCACTCTGCGGATTCTGGAGGACTATCTGGAGGATTTTTCCGGGGCGGTAATCGCCGTCTCCCACGACCGGTATTTTCTGGACCGGGTGGCGGACACCATCTGTGCTTTCCAGCCAGACGGAAGCATCCGGCGCTGCTTGGGAGGGTATACGGATTATCTTGCCCAGCAGGAAAAAAACACGGCTTCCTCCCCGGCCAAGGAAAAAAAGCCGGAAACCCGCTACCGGGGCGCCCACGAGCAGAAACTGAAATTCACCTTTAAAGAGCAGAAAGAGTACGAGACCATTGATCAGGAGCTTGAGGCGCTGGAAGCTCAAATCGCGGAAACGGACCGCCTTCTTGGGGAAAACGCCAGTGACTTCCAAAAGCTCCAGGAACTGACCGTCCGGAAAGAGGCCCTTTCCGCTGAGCTGGACCATAAAACGGAGCGCTGGATCTATTTGACCGAACTGGCAGAAAAGATCGAAGCACAGGACAGCGGCCGGTAGGAGTTTCTTCTCTGGCTCCAAAAGCAAAAACTATGTGGTTTGAATTTGCCTTTTGAAAAAGATGTTCTTGCGATCTTTCGGGAAAAGGTCTATAATGAGCGTAGAATCGACGCAGGAAAAGGGGTTATCGGCATGACAAAAATCCAAGCGCACCGCGGGGCCAGCAAAGAGCGTCCCGAGAATACCATGGCGGCCTTCCGCCGCGCGGAGGAACTTCACGCAGACGGCATCGAGATGGACGTCCATCTTCTTCCTGACGGGAGCCTTGCCGTTCATCATGACGACCGGTTGGGCCGCACCGTTGTGGAGGGCAGCGGCTCTATTTACGGCTATACCTTTGAGCAGCTCCAGGCTTTCAGCGCTGGGCTTGGCTTTTCCGAGGCGTACCGCTCAGAAAAAATTCCGTCCTTTCGGGAACTCCTGGAATTTCTCAAGGGGAACCAGATCTTCCTGAATGTGGAGATCAAGGCTGGCACCGGTTTTCTGACCGGAGTGGAGGACACAGTCGTGGACATGCTGCGGGAGTACCACATGGAAGACCGCTGTATCATTTCTTCCTTTAACCATTTTATCCTGAAAAATATCAAGGAGCGGTATCCGGAGTTTGCCGTGGGCGCGCTTTACAGCGTCACCCTGGGGAAGGACATGGCCGATTATGCCGCCTCCTGGGGTTGCGACGCTCTTCACGCGGATTATCACCTGGTGGATCAGGCCTTGGTGGACAAGGCCCACAGCCTGGGTATCGCCGTCAATGTCTGGACCGTGGATGAGGAAGCGGATATCAACCGGATGCTCACTCTCGGCGTGGACAACATCATCTCCAATGACGCAGCCCTAGCCCTGAAGCTGCGGGATGCCTTCGCACAAAGATAGGAGGAACCCTTATGATTCTCACAAAACCCATTACCGGGACCTGGTTTGAATTTCTGCATCACAATGTGGCAGAGGGAAAGTACTGGAACGATACTCTTACCGCCTTTACAGAGGAGCAGTGGCGGGAAAAGCTGCGGGAAATGAAGGAAGCCGGCATGAAATACGTCGTGCTCATGGCGACGGCCCTTCATTTCAAAGCGTACTTTCAGACCGGGATTTTCCCGGAATGGCAGATCGGCTGCTCCGATCCCATCGAGGTGCTGCTGGACGAAGCCGACCGGCTGGATTTGAAGGTATTCATCGGCACCGGTTTTTACGGTGACTGGACAGATCCCATCGGCAATATGACCGATCCGGCGGTTCTTTCCCGGATGCTTCAGGCCATTGACGAACTGGCCGCTCTTTATGGCAGCCACAAGAGCTTTTACGGGTGGTACTATCCCGATGAAACCTGGATCAACGGCCATATGTCCGCGGAATTCCAAAAGTACGTCAATCTTTCCTCTGCTGAGGTCCACAAAATGGGCGCGCATTTCAAGACTCTCATCGGGCCCTATGGCACCCGGAACGTCATCGCCGACGATCAGTACGTTCGTGACCTGGAAAGCCTGGATATTGACTTCATGGCCTATCAGGATGAGATCGGTGTACAGAAAACCCGTCTGGAGGAGAGCGCTGGATTTTACGAGGCATTGAAGCGTGTCCACGACAAAGCGGGCCGTGCCAAGCTCTGGGCCGACGTTGAAGTGTTTGAATTCGAAGGCCAGGTTTACCATTCTGCTCTTCTGCCCGCACCTTTTGAGCGGCTGCAGAAGCAGTTGGAGGCGGTTTCTCCCTATGTGGAGGAGATCCTGATTTACGAGTATCCCGGCCTGATGAACAAACCCGGAACCGGCGCCTTCGCGGGTCATCCTTCTTCGGTAAAGCTCTACACAGACTACATCAATTACCGCGCAGCGCAGGGTTGAAAAAAACTTTTGAAAACCCCTTGCTTTTTTAAGAGGGGTATGTTATAATGAACTTGCTTGAAAAACTTTTCTTTGTGGCAGGCACTCATATAATGCTGCGGATATGGCGCAGGAGTTTCTACACGGTTACCGGAAATGATCGTGCTATGTGTGACTGGTCCTTTTTCGATGAATTCGTAAAATGGCAGAGGGTGAAGCGCTTCACCCTCTTTTTGTTTTTGAAAGAAAAAGCGCTGTCTCCTTTTCGGACAGCGCCAGCGGTCAGTAAGAATCGTAGTATCCGCCGTAAGGAATATAATAATCCCACATTGCCAAAAGGACCGGCAGGACAGATAAGAACAGGATGGTTCCAAAATAAACCAGGAAGATAACCGCAAAAATCGCCACGCCGACCAGGCAGATCAGAGGGATGATTTTGTTGTCCCGGTTTTGTTGTCCGGGCGGGACCTGAAATTGTTGGAAGGTCTGCTGACCGGAAGACTGGGGAGGGGCTGCCGGTGTTCCGCAATTACTGCAAAACGCCCCTGTAACGTCGTGACCGCATCGAGGGCATAGCATAGAAAACGCTCCTTTTTACCGTGAATTTTGACGGAAATTGTCGGATTCCGCGAAAAATGCAGATCTGATGTGTAATTCAGCGTACTTGTACTAAGTATATAGTTTTTTTGTTAAGAAATCAAGAGAAGTTTCAAAAAATTCATAAAAACGCTTGACATTTCTTAAGAAGTAGGGTATGATATTCCTATCGTATTGAATTCGGGTGAATCTGGCATGGAAAAGACCCTTTCCGGCTCCGCCGGCGGTCCTGTGGCCGCGGATGAGACGATCTTGGCCCTCTATCGAGAGGGTGATGGAGAGGCGGCCGCAATTTTACTGTCCCGGTATATCCCGCTGATCAATCGATATGCGTATCAGTTTCGAGGTGTGCTCGATCCGGACGATTTGATTCAGGAAGGCTCCATCGGCTTTCTGGATGCAGTCCGAAATTATGCTCCCGGTTCAGACGTAAAATTCAGTTCCTATGCGTCGGTTTGTATTAAGAATCGAATGCTGAAGGCTGTGGAAAAAAGTTCCAGCAAAAAGGCCGGCATCCTGAATAACAGCATCCCCCTTGAAGAAGCCGCGGAAAACTCGGATGGGCAGACCCCGGAAAAAATCTTCATCGATAAGGAAAGCCTCGCGGCGGTCTTGGCGGATGTGAACAACGTACTCTCCCCCTTAGAGCGGAAGATTTTGTTTTCCCATCTCGGCGGTTGCGATTATCAGACGATCGCAGATTCCCTGCATATCTCGCTGAAGTCCGTTGACAATGCTCTGCAGCGTGTCCGGAGGAAACTGAAGTCCATTCATCGGGCGTGAGCCTTGGCTACGCGCTCTACACCTTCTTCCAAATCTGCCCCAATAGCTTAATCGCAGAGCGTTGCAAAGACAAAGGTGGCGGTGCAAATCCGTCTGCGGGCAAAAAATTTTTATCCTAAGCGAGGTATTTTATCATGTTCCAAGACAAAACCCTGAAATGCAAAGAGTGCGGCCAAGATTTCGTGTTCACCGCCGGCGAACAGGAATTCTATGCGGAGAGAGGCTTTGAGAACGAGCCCCAGAGATGCAAAGAGTGCCGCAACGCCCGCAAGAACAACACCAAGGCCCAGAGAGAGATGTTCACTGCTGTCTGCGCCTCCTGCGGCTGCGAAGCGAAGGTTCCCTTCAAACCCCGCGAGGATCGCCCTGTGTACTGCAGCGAGTGCTTTGCGAAAATGAAAGAGGAAGGCTAATCCACCCGAATCTGGGGGAGGCAAGGAAACTTGCCTCCCTTTTTCGCGTTCAAAAGCGGGGAAGCTCCTGCTGCTCGTCTAGGTTCTGGGAAAAAGCCGGAATGCAGTTTTCAAAAAAGAATCCGACTTCCGGCAGCTCCATTTCCCGCAGAGCCTTCTCCTGGCAGGTCAGGGCGTGGGAGAACTCCCGGTTGCCCGATTGGGTCTCCTGCAGGCATTTGATATAGGCGGACAGCTTGTCTGCGGCCTTGACATAAGGTTTCAGCTCTGCGTCAGAATCTTCCATGGCGAAAATTTTCTGGTAATGAGGCTGAAGCCGCTCCGGAAGCCGCCCGGCAAGCTCCTGCTCTGCCGCCTCTTCCACTTCCCGGTAGAGCCCCCGGAGGGCCTCGCTGCGGTATTTGATAGGGGTTGGCATATCTCCGGTAATGATCTCTCCGGCGTCATGGAAAAGCGCCAGCACTGCGCAGCGTTCCGCGTCCAGCGATTTTCCGAAGTACTCGTTTCCGATTAGGCAGAGGGCATGGGCCAGGATCGCAGTATCGAGGCTGTGTTCCGCTAGATTGTCGCTGAAGGTATTCCGCATCAGCCCCCAGCGGTCGATGTGTTTCATCCGCAGGACGAGGGCATAAAAGCTGTTGTTCATGGATCCGCTTCCTTTCGTTGGACACTAAAACCTTGTTCAACATTATTTTACCAAAAATAATGGGACAAGTCCATTTTAAAATGGGAAAAAATGTGTTATAATAACCTCAACGGCTTTAAAGGAAAGCCCGCAGTAGGACTTTCTGCGCATGCTCGGCACGTCGGGCCGCAATTACGCAAGGTTTAGGAGTGAATCGATTGAATCAGGACCGGAAAGCCTCACTTCGCCAGTACGCCATCGTCTTCGGACTGGGGCTTTTGACCAGCCTCATTTTCTTCCTTCCTTTTCTCATCTGGGACAAGGGCTATTTCGTCTATTACGGTGATTTTAACGTCCAGCAGATCCCATTTTACCGGATGTGTCACGATTCCATCCGTTCCGGAAACGTTCTGTGGAATTGGTATACCGATCTGGGGGCGAATTTCGTCGGATCCTATGCCTTCTATCTCCTGGGCAGCCCCTATTTTTGGCTGACGCTGCTTTTCCCAAATAGCGTGGTTCCGTATTTGATGGCCCCGCTGCTCATGCTCAAATTTGCCACAGCTGCTGTCACTGGCTATGCCTATATCCGCCGGTTCGTCCGGAATCCCAACTATGCGGTCATTGGTGCGCTGCTTTATGCGTTCTCCGGTTACAGCATCTACAATATCTTTTTCAACCATTTTCACGAGGTCATCGCCTTTTTCCCACTGCTCCTGGTTGGGATGGAGGAATTCATGGTCAACGGCCGCCGCGGCGCTTTCGCCCTGGCTGTCGGTCTCTGCGCGGTGGTCAACTATTACTTTTTCTTTGGTGAAGTCGTCTTCTGTGTGATCTATTTCATCCTCCGCGCCGTTTACGACCGGAAGAATCCTGCCGGCTTCCAGCTGACCGTCCGAAAATTTCTGCTCCTCGCCCTGGAGGCGGTCATCGGCCTTCTCCTGTCCGCCGCATTGCTGGTGCCGGGATTGCTGGCCATTCTGGGGAACCCGCGGACCTCCAAGTTCCTCTTCGGTTGGAACGGCATTTTTTACGGCAACGTCCAGCGTTATGGCCTGATCATCAGCAGCTTGTTCTTCCCACCGGACATCCCGGCCTACCCCAACTTTTTTCCGGATTCCAACGCCAAATGGTCTTCGGTGTCGGCCTTCCTGCCTCTGTTTTCCATGACCGGCGTCCTGGCGTTTTTCAAGGGCCAGCGCCGCCACTGGGCCAAGGCCCTTTTTGGCGTCTGCGGCGTCATGGCACTGATCCCTTTCTTGAACAGTGCCTTCTCCGCGTTTAACTCATCTTATTACGCCCGATGGTTCTATATGCCGGTGCTGATCATGGCCCTGATGACCACCATCGCCCTGGAGCGCTGTCGGGAGCAGTTCCGCTTCGGGATCAAATGGACCGCCGTTGTAATCGCCGCCTTCGCCATCTTGGGAGTTTTCCCCTCCTACGAAGAGGGAATCCTCACCTTTGGCAAGCTCATCAAATACCAGGAGCGGTTTTGGCCCTATGTTATCATCGCGGTCATGGGCGTTGTTCTGGTCTGGTTCCTGGTCCAGCTGAAGGGTAAGGCCTTTTTCCGTGCCACGACTTTGACGGTCTGTTTTGTCTCTGTCGTGACGTCTTTGCTGATGTTAGCTCTTGGCAAGGGCAATCAGACCACGACCTACCGGGTGGTGGAGATGGGCCTCAACGGCAGGGAAAAGTTCAGCACCATCACCGACGACAACGAGCACTTTTACCGCATTGATCTGGACAACTGCATGGACAACTTCCCCATGTTTTGGCAGATCCCAACGATCCAAGCTTTCCAGTCCGTTGTGCCCGCGTCAATCTTCGAGTTTTACGACGCCATCGGCTACGACCGCAACGTCGGTTCCCGTCCGGAGCAGAAATATGAGGGCCTGCGTCCCCTAACCTCGGTGAAATACCTTCTGACCTACGCGGATAAGGAGGAGGAGCCCTCCGCCCCGGGTTACACCTATGTGGCCACGGAAAATGACCTGAAGATCTACGAGAGCAGCAACTACATCCCCATGGGCTTCACCTATGACTATTATGTGGACCAGGAACAGTTTGATGCCTATGCCAAATCCAACCGGGACCGCCTGATGCTGGCAGGTATCTGCCTGGATGAGGAGGCTGTCGCCCGGAACGCGGATATTCTGGAGAAGCTTCCGGACAGCGAGTTCCCCTCTATATCGGATTCCGGCTTGGCCCGGGTCTGCGAGGAGCGGCGGAAAGAGACTTGCTCCGCCTTCGTCCGGGACAACCAGGGCTTTACCGCCTCCATCGATCTCAGCCGGGAAAACCTGGTCTTCTTCAGCGTTCCCTACGATGATGGGTGGCTGGCCACCGTCAATGGAGAACCGGCGGTGATCGAAAAGGCCAACGTGGGCTTTATGGCGGTTCGGGTCCCGGCGGGGGAGTCCACCATCCGCTTTGAGTATGAAACGCCTGGCCTGAAAACCGGGATTCTCATCACCACCGGTGCCGTCGGACTGCTTCTGGCTTATCTCCTGACCGTCTGGATGGTCCGCCGGAAACATCCGGAACTGCGAGCGCGCCGCAACGCGCATCTCAACGTCGAACCGGCCTCCCGCCGGATCCCCGCGTCGGAGGCTTACAATCAGAGCATTTCCCAAAAAATCCAGGCGGTCCTTCTGGCGCCTCCGCCGGAGGAGAAGGACGAACCGGAGGATCCCGAAGAAGATGTGGAGGAGCAAGAATGACAACGCTTTATGTAGTAGTTCCCTGTTATAACGAAGAGGAGGTTCTTCCGGAAACCTCCAAGCGCCTGGCGGCGAAGTTCACCGCCCTGGAAGCCCAGGGCCGGATCTCCCCGGACAGCCGGGTGCTCTTTGTGGACGACGGCAGCAAGGACCGGACCTGGGAGCTGATCTCCGAACTGCACCGGCAGGATCCGCGCTTCGGCGGGGTCAAGCTCTCCCGGAATCGCGGGCACCAGAACGCTCTCCTGGCCGGGCTGATGACAGCGAAATCCCTCTGCGATGCCGCGATTTCCATGGACGCCGACCTCCAGGACGATATCGACGCCATGGACCGGATGCTGGACGCCTTCGACCAGGGCTGCGAGGTGGTCTACGGGGTCCGTTCCAGCCGGGAAAAGGACACTTTCTTCAAACGCGCTACTGCCCAGGGCTTCTACAAATTCATGAAGCTCATGGGCGTGGACATCGTCTACAACCACGCGGACTACCGCCTCATGAGCCGCCGCGCTCTGGAGGGCCTGGAGCACTTCGACGAGGTGAACCTCTTCCTCCGCGGCATCGTCCCCCTCATCGGCTACAAAAGTGCCACGGTGGAGTATGAGCGCAGCGAGCGCTTCGCCGGGGAGAGCAAGTATCCCCTGAAAAAGATGCTGGCTTTTGCCTTCGACGGCATCACTTCCTTTTCCGTCAAGCCCATCCGCTGGGTGACGGTGCTGGGGTTCCTGATTTTTGTGGCCAGCATTCTGGCGCTGGTTTATATTCTGATCGTCAAGCTCCTGGGGCACGCCGTCATTGGCTGGTCGGCGACCATCGCTTCTATCTGGCTGCTGGGCGGTATCCAGTTGCTCTGTATGGGTGTGGTCGGGGAGTATATCGGCAAGATCTATATCGAAGTCAAATCCCGCCCGCGATATCTCATTGAGGCCCTGGAGTTGACCCCACCGGAGGAACACTGACCGAAAAGAGTATAGAAAACCGGGGTTCCATTGTTTTGGAACCCCGGTTTTGCGCTGCTTTATTTTGCCGCCTCTTCAATGGCCCGTATGACCGTCCGGAGGGGAAGACCTTCCTGCTCCGCCAGTGCTTTGGCGGATTCGTACTCCGCCGCCGTCCGCACATGATCGCCGTAAATTGTGCGCTTGGCCTGGGCCGTTCCCCAAGGTGTTTCCACCGGGACGATTTCCCGCCGGCAGACGGTCCGCTCCGCCGGGAACCACCGCACCCCGATGGTGGAGGTGTGCACAAACGCCAGACAGGCCAGCATTTCCTTGTCCGCTTCCCGGCCCAAGACGCAGAGCTTGACTGCCGGACGGTTCTTTTTCATCTGGATCGGCTCAAACCAGCAGTCCAGGGCTCCGGCCTGTAAAAATTTCTCCATGGCGTAGCCTAGCTCCTCGCCGGTCGCGTCGTCGATGTTGGCTTCCATTAGAAGGACCTGGTCGCTGTCCGGCTCTTCTTCCAGTTCATAGACCCGCAGAATGTTGGCGTGGGGGAAGTCCTTTTTTCCCGCACCGATACCGACCCGCCGCACCCGCATGGAGGCCGGCGGCGTAAAGGATTCGCCCAGCGCCGCGATAATGGCTGCTCCCGTGGGGGTGATCATCTCGCCCTCCGCATCGCAGACAGAGAAGGGGATTCCCGCCCCGGTGAGCAGGTTGAGGGTGGCCGGCACCGGCACCGGCATCCGGCCGTGCTGGCACCAGACGGTCCCGCGACCCTCCCGGATATTCCCAAAGATCAGCCGGTCTGCCCCTAGATTGTCCAAGCAGACCGCCGCCGCTGCGATATCGATAATGGAATCCACCGCTCCGACCTCGTGGAAGTGGACTTCCTCCACCGGCACGCCGTGGGCCTTGCTCTCCGCCTCTGCCAGGACGGTAAAGATCCGCCGGGCCAGCTCCAGCGCCCGGGGGGTCAGCTTGCCGCCCTCCAAAATTGCCAGGCAGTCTGAGAGATTGCGGTGGACATGGGGGTGGTGGTGCTCTTGCCCATGTTCGTGTTCATGGGAGTGTTCATGGGAGTGTTCATGGGAGTGCTCATGGGAGTGCTCATGGATGTGTCCGTGTTCATCATGGACGTGCTCTTGCTCCGCTTCCAGATGAACGTCGAAATCACAGGCGTCGATCCCGCACTTGGACGTTCTGGATATATGCAGATGCCACCCATCCAGTCCCAGGCTTTCCAGCGCGCGCCGCAAAACCTGTTCGTCCGCTCCCAAATCCAACAGGGCGGCGGCAGTCATATCGCCGCTGATGCCCGAAGTGCATTCAAAATAAAGAGTTTTCATATTGACTCCTTTCATCTGGCGCTGGCCAGCTGGTCCACTCGAATTATTTAGGCGCCGCAAATCAGCCGGTTGATCTGTGCAGCCGAATACCCGGCTCCGAAGCCGTTATCAATGTTGACCACAGTGATTCCCTCTGCGCAGGAGTTGAGCATGGTCAGCAGTGGGGCCAGCCCCTGGAAGGACGCGCCATAGCCTACGGAGGTCGGCACTGCGATGACCGGCTTGTCCACCAGCCCTGCTATCACTGAGGGCAGAGCTCCCTCCATTCCGGCGATGGCGATGATGGCGTTGCACGCCCGGATCCGGTCGATGACCGCCAGCAGGCGGTGAAGCCCGGCGATACCGACATCGGTGAACCGCTCCACCTCCGCGCCGAAAAATTCTGCGGACAGCGCCGCCTCCTCCGCCACCGGCAGATCGGCGGTGCCGCCAGTGACGACTGCCACTTTCCCCCGGCAGGCAACTTTGTCCCGATTGAGATAAATGACCCGTCCCAGAGCGTTGTATTGGGCGGACGGCACCCGTTCCAGCACCGCGCGGTACTGTTCCTCACTGGCACGGGTTCCAAAGGCGCAGCCATCGTGAGCCGCAAACCGTTCAAAAATCGTAGCAACCTGCTCTGTGGTCTTCCCCTGGCAGAAAATAGTCTCCACCGCTCCCTTGCGCCGGGCACGGTCGTGGTCCAGCCGGGCAAAGCCCAGGTTTTCCGTTTCTTCCATAGATGTGATCCCTTCCTTGTATACAGGAGTCCGAAAGCAGGGCCTCTACAGTTCAAGCTGGCCTGCTCCGAATCTCCATGTGCGGTTCATTCGCCGGTTTCTTTTTTCTGCTTTTGAAGTGCGGTGGTGTTTATGGTTGAGGGGTCTTCCGTCTTTGATCGTAGCTCCCAGAGCGGAACCCCTCCAAATCCATAGTGATCTGGGCAAATCCAAGTTGGAGCAAATACGCAGCCACTTGTTCGCGCTGGGAAAGCAGCTCCTTCAAACGATCTGTGGGGACCTCGATCCGTGCCAGACCGCCATCTTCTGCCGGATGGACCCGCAGGCGGACGATGGGGAATCCCGACTCTTTTAGGAATTCCTCGCCTTTTTCAATTTTTTTCAACAAATCAGTGGAAATTGTCACGCCGTAGGGGAGACGGGTCGCCAGGCAGGGCGACGACGGCCGGGAGGCGGTTTCCAAGCCCAGTTCCGCCGCCAGCATCCGGACTTTCACCTTGGAAATTCCGCATTCCGCTAGGGGGCTGCGGATGCCAAGCTCCCGAAGGGCCCGGAGTCCGGGGCGGTATTCGCCCAGGTCATCGGCATTGGTTCCGTCCAGCACAGTTTCGCAGCCCCGGGTCCCGGCCAGCTCCAGCAGTGTCTGGAACAGGTGTTTTTTACAGTGGTAGCAGCGGTCCGGTGGATTTTGAAGGATCTCCGGAACGGACATCTCGTCCACATTCAAAACTAGGTGGGTCGCGCCGAGCTTTTCCGCCACGGCTTTGGCGTTTTCCAGGTCGCAGCGGGGATGGAGGGTGGTCTGGAAGGTCACCGCAGTCACCGGCACCTGCTCCCGGACGCAAAGGGCCAGCAGCAGGGTGCTATCCACCCCACCGGAAAAGGCCAGAAAAACGCCGCTTTTCTGGTATGCGCGGATGTTTTGGAGCAGAGTTTCGTTCATTGTGAATCCTCCAACAAAATGTAGAAGGGCAGAATGTCCTCATAGCTGCCGTCCCGGAGGCGGAAACCGCCGGGAATCCGGCCCAAATGCTGGAATCCTAGCTTTTCATAAAGCCGGATCGCCGCTATGTTGGAAGCAACTACGGCATTGAACTGCAAAATTCGGAAGCCCAGCTTTCCGGCGGCGTCAATACAGTCTCTCACCAGCGCCTCGCCGGCATGCATTCCCCGGCAGCTGCTTTTTACAGCGTAGGAGGCGTTAGCAATGTGGCTGCAACGTCCGATATTGTTGGGATGAAGAATGTAAAGTCCAACAACTTTACATTCTAAAACCGCCACGGCAGTGCGGCTCTGTTCCGCGAAGAAGCGGGCGGCTTCTTCCGGGGAGAGGGGATCGGTTTGCGGAAAGGCGTTGGCAGCATCAACGACTTCGTTCCAGACAGCGGTCATTTCCGGCAGATCCTCCGGCTTGTAGGGACGGATTTCCATAGGGACGGCTCCTCTTAAACAAGATTGGAAAAATGAGAAAAAAACGCCGCCGCAAAGGCCTGCGGCGGCGCTGTACGGTCAATATTCCGCCGAACCGGTAGTGCGGGGGAAGGGAAGGACGTCGCGGATGTTGGCGACTCCGGTGAGGTACATGACCAGCCGTTCGAAGCCCAAGCCGAAGCCGCAGTGCTTGGTGCCCCCGTATTTCCGCAGGTCCAGATACCAGGAATAATCATCCGGATTCAGCTTGAAGAACTCCATGCTCTGGAGCAGGACATCCAGGCGTTCCTCGCGCTGGCTGCCGCCGACGATCTCCCCGATGCCGGGCACCAGCAGATCCATGGCGGCGACGGTCTTGCCGTCGTCGTTGAGACGCATATAGAAGGCCTTGATCTCCCGGGGGTAATCGGTGACAAAGACCGGTTTTTTGAAGATCTGCTCAGTGAGATAACGCTCATGTTCGGTCTGGAGGTCCACACCCCAGTAAACCGGATACTCAAATTGATCCTTGTGGGGCTCCAGAAGTTCGATGGCCTCTGTATACGTGACATGGGCAAAGTCGGCGTCTACTAGGGCAGTGAGACGCTCCACCAGCCCTTTGTCGTAAAAGTTGTTGAAAAAGGCCATTTCGTCGGGGCAGTTTTCCAAGACGTAGCGGATGACGAATTTCATCATATCCTGGACCACGCGCATGTCGTCGTTAAGGTCGGCGAAAGCCATTTCCGGTTCCACCATCCAGAATTCGGCGGCGTGGCGGGCGGTGTAGGACTTTTCTGCCCGGAAGGTAGGACCGAAGGTATAGACGTTGCCCAGGGCCATAGCCATGCATTCGGCCTCCAGCTGGCCGGAGACGGTGAGATTGGCGGCTTTTCCGAAGAAATCCTGGGAGAAATCCACGCTGCCGTCCTCGGTAAGAGGCGGATTTTTGGCATCCAGGGTGGTCACCCGGAACATCTCGCCGGCGCCCTCGCAGTCGGAGGCAGTGATCAGGGGCGTGTGGACATAGGCGAAGCCGCGCTCATTGAAGAATTTGTGAATGGCGTAGGCGCAGACTGACCGGACACGGAACACCGCTTCAAAGGTATTGGTGCGGGGGCGAAGGTGGGCGATTGTGCGGAGAAATTCCAGGGAGTGGCGCTTTTTCTGGAGAGGATAATCCGGGGTAGACGCGCCTTCCAGGGTGATCTCCGCGGCGTGGATTTCGTAGGGCTGCTTGGCTTCGGGGGTGAGTACGACCTCGCCGGTGACAACGATGGCGGAGCCGACATTGTAGCGGGTCACGTCCTTATAATTGGCGATTTTGGCGGCTTCAAAGACCACCTGCAGGTTTTTGAAGCTGCTGCCGTCGTTTAGTTCAATAAAACCCAGGGCCTTGGAGTCTCGGATGGTCTTGACCCAGCCGGCGACGGTGACGATTTTCCCTGCCTGATGGGGAAAATCCCGGTGCAGGGCCGCAATTTCAGTACGAATCATAGGAAAATGCCTCCAATATATGATTTTCTGCCAGATAAATTTATTGTACCCCATTTCCGGCGGCTCGTCAATCCGCCGGACGGGATTTTTCCCCAAAAAGCTCTGGTTTCCGCAGGAAATCCACGGATTCCCGCAGGCCGGCTACGGTTTTGACCTCCAGCACGCAGCGGCAGCGGAAGGCGCGGGCCTCATGGAGGATGCGCCGGATATCCAGCTTCCCGGTCCCCAGGGGGAGGTGATCCGCGGAGCCGTCTGAGTCGTGGAGGTGGATGTGGCGGAGGCGGGAAGCCTGGGAGAGGATGAAGTCCCGATCCTGCCTGCCGGCACAGAGATCATGGCCGGTGTCAAAGGTCAGGCCGAAGACGGGGGATTCCAGGAGCAGCGCGGCGGCTTCCCGGGAGAAGGAGGGCCATCCGGCGGTATTTTCGATACAGAGAGAGATGCCGGAATCCCCAATGGCTTCTTCCATTCGGTCCCGGAAGCCGCGAACCCGGGCCAGATATTCGTCCCGGTAGATCTCATTGAGATAAGCCTTCCGGTCCGGAAGGGTGAAATAGACGCCCCGGGACAGGTGCATGGTGACGACCGGGCAGGCGAGCTTTTTGGCGGATCGGACGGCGGTCAGGGCGGTCTCCAGATAAGCCCTGGCCGCGTAGCCGTTGAAGTCGAAAGGATTGAGATTTTCGTCTAGATGTAGGGTGGCGAAAAGGGCATGCCGCTCCAGAACGTCCCGGATGTGCAGCAGATTCATGGAATCCGGCTGGTAGGCGGGGAGGTTTTGGTTCAGTTCGACAAAATCCAGGCCCCATTCCCGGCAGAGCGCGGCGGAATTCTCAATGGATGGGCACTCCAGCAGGGTAGGCATTCCAAAGCAGATCCGGTTCACGGCAGGCTCCTTTCCAAAGGCGGTCAGCGGTTCTGCAGGGCGGCGGCCAGTTCCAGGCCGGTTTTGGTGGTGGCAAGGCCGCCTGCAGCTGTCTCCCGGAGGGAGGAGGGGAGTTGGCGTCCCACCCGATTCATAGCATCTACGGCGTCGTCGAAGGGGATGCGGCTGACAATGCCAGCTAGGGCCATGTCCGCCGCGGTCAAGGCGTTGACGACGCCCCCGGCGTTGCGCTTGATGCAAGGGATCTCTACCAGCCCGGCCACCGGGTCGCAGACCAGACCCAGAGAGTTTTTGATGGCGATGGCGGCGGCGTCAAAGCACTGGGCGGGGGTCCCTCCCAGAAGCTCGACCACTGCAGCGGCGGCCATGGCGGAGGCAGAGCCGCATTCGGCCTGACAGCCGCCCTGGGCTCCAGCTAGGCAGGCGTGCTCGCCGATGATCTGGCCAACCAGCCCGGCACAGAGCAGACTTTCCACGATCTTTTCCCGGGAAAGGCCGTATTCTTCCTCTACCGAGAGGACGGCGGCGGGGACGATGCCGCAGGAACCGGCGGTGGGACAGGCCACGATCCGGCCCATGGAGGCGTTGATCTCCGAGCAGGACAAAGCGAAGGCCACGGCCTTTGCTGCCGCACCGCCCAGCAGAGAGCCGGATTTGCGCCGTTGCTCATAAAGATAGGCATCGCCGCCGGTCAGGCCGCTGACGGAACGTACCGGCTCCAGCAGGGCCTTCTGCGCGGAACTCTCCATGACCGTCAGCATCTGGCGGAAGCGGGAGCGGATACCCTCTTCGGACATCCCATTTTGAGAGGCCTCCCGAGCCAAGGCATATCCGCTGAGGGAGAGGCCCTTTTCCCGGCAGGCGCGAATGACTTCAACAGCGTTCATATGGAATCCTTTCCGGAGATGTCTCCTGCAGAGGTTTCATCAATGGGCAGCAGCAGTTTTACCCAGAGGATGCCGGGAATCTGGCGGATGGCAGCGGTCAGATCCCGGTCGGAGAGACTGTCCATTTCAATGTACATGTGGGCGGTGTGGTCATCGCGGCTGCGGCTGACCCGCATGTTGCCGATGTTGATCCCCATTTCATAGAGGATAAAGGTGATGTTGGAGATGACGCCGGGTGCGTCCTGATGATGAGTGACCAGAATGGGACGCTCGCCGGTGAAATTCACTTCCATACCATCGATCTGGCTGACGACAACCTGTCCGCCGCCGATGGAAGAGCCGGTGATCTCGTGAGTTTCCCCGCTTCCAGTGGCGATGACGAACTTGACAGTGTTGGGGTGGACGTCCTCCCCCAGGTCGGTGGGAATGAACTCATAGCGGATACCCTTCTGGTCCGCCAGTTCAAAGGATTGCCGCAGACGCTCATCAGATGGGTTGAGGTTTAAAAGCCCGGCCAGAAGGGCCTTGTCGGTGCCGTGGCCGCGGTAGGTGGCGGCAAAGGAGCCGTGGAGGTACATTTTGACGTCCCGGATGTCTCCACCGACCAGCTTGTAGGCCATTTTTCCGAGACGGGCGGCGCCGGCGGTGTGGGAACTGGACGGACCGATCATGACGGGACCCATGATGTCAAAAAGGGAAGGAGTGGGCATATTGATTCCTTTCTCCGGCAGAAAGCGCCGGTGAAAAATTGTTGGGGAGAAGAGCTGCAAAACTTAAGAGCCCGCGGCTGCAGGCTGCACTTTTCCCATGGAAAAGCTTTTAAGGTTATTATAGCATGGATGAAAAGCTTTTCCAATAGAATTCCCCTATTTTGGCTTTTTTGTGGGACAAGAAAGACTATTTGCTCAGAAGAATTTGAAATTTTTCATGTTTTACACCTGATTTACGCTTATTTGCTTTTCGATGCATTGGAGATGATCAATGACAAATACATCCTGTAAGCAGAATAAGACCTGTCTTTCTACTTCAAGCAATACCGAAATAAATCGGTTGGGTGCTTTTGGAAGCCCCTTCGCAATGATCTTATCCTCTGTGGAAGATCCTGATGGAATCCACTCATCCAGATTCCCAAGAGCAAGGGCAACCTTACCGTCCCGCTTGTCGCTGTTTTTATCCCTCCATTATTAGTACTCCCTGGGGATTTCGAAACACAGTTTCAAAAGATTGAAAAATGTGATATGCTTAAATATAACTGGTTTTTTGTTTCTAAATCCGAAAAAATTATACAAAAAGATATGAAACGGCTTCCTCGCAAAAAAGGAAAAGAGATGTACAATCATAATTGAAGATAAGGAGGAGAGACGATGCGAGTTGTCAGAAACGGAGCAGAGGCGTTATTTCCGAAAAAAAAGAGCGTATGGAAGCAGATCTGCAAAAATAAATGGACCTATCTGTTCCTTCTCCCAGGATTGATTTTCTTGCTGCTTTTTTCCTATTGGCCTATGTATGGGCTGACTCTGGCGTTTAAAAAATTCCAGATATCCCAGGGGATCTTGGGAAGTCCCTGGATCAATCCTTGGTATACAAACTTTATCAAACTGAAAGACGATTCCATGTTCTGGAGCGCTTTTTTGAATACGTTCCGGATGGGTTTCTTTTATATCCTGACCAGCTTTCCGGCCCCCATTTTTCTTGCACTAATGGTAAATGAACTAAGGGGGAAAAAATATAAAAAATTTTTGCAGACGGTTTATACCTTCCCTAATTTCCTTTCCTGGGTTATTGTCGGCGGACTCATGGTTAGTTTCCTTTCCAATGAGGGCCTGATCAACACGATTCTGGGGGTTCTGGGATTCGGGAGTATGGACATGCTCAGCAATCCCGGAGCGATTAGGCCGATCCTTTACGCAACGAATGTGTGGAAGGGGGCCGGGTGGTCTTCCATTCTCTATCTGGCGGCTATCGCGGGCATTTCGCCTGATCTGTACGAGGCCGCAGAGATGGATGGGGCAAACAGGTTCCACAAAATGCTTGATATCACCTGGCCTTCCATTAAGCCCACTGCGGTGATCCTCCTGATCCTGCAAATAGGGGGAATCATGAATAATGGCTTTGACCAAATACTGAACATGGTCAATCCGGTAGTGCAAAACGCAGCGGAGGTGCTGGATACCTATATCTACCGGAAAACCTTCCAGGGAGTGCCGGATTACGGCTTCTCCACTGCGATAGGGCTCTCAAAATCGTTGATCAACTTTGCGTTCCTGCTGGGGGCCAATAAGATCGCGAAACTGTTTGGGGAGGGGGGAATACTGTGATGGGATTAAATAGGAGAAAAAAGACTCAGGTATTTGATGTGGTCAACGTTATTCTCCTCAGTTTGATGATGGTGGCAGTTATCGTTCCCTTTTATTATACGTTTATCAAATCCTTTATCGGACAGAACGAATGGATTATGAGCGGCGGTGCGATTCTGATCCCAAAAAGATGGACACTTGAGAATTATCGAGACATTCTGGCATCCGGAAAAATGGGCAGTGCCTTTTTGAATTCCGCCTTTTACACGGCCGCAGGCGTAGTGTTCAGCATGTTCCTGACCACTACCCTGGCCTACGGGCTCTCCAAGAAAAACTATCCCGGCAGGGCGATCATTCAAAATTTGGTGGTCTTTACCATGTATTTTGGAGGCGGCCTTATTCCGTTTTTCTTGGTGGTAAAGCAGATGGGCCTGCTGAATACAAGAGCGGCCGTCATCGTTCCCCTGGCCCTGAATGTGTTCAATGTGATCATTATGCGCAATTTTTTTGAACAGCTGCCAGCAGAAATGGAGGAGGCCGCGACAATTGACGGCGCGAGTCCGGTGAGGATCTTTTTCCAGATCCTCTTGCCCCTGGTAAAGCCGGCGCTGGCAACCCTCTCCCTTTTCTATATGGTGGATCGGTGGAACGAGTGGTTCTATTCCAGTTTGTTCTTGGGCAGTGGAGACCTTTGGCCTGTACAGCTGGTACTTCGCCAGATCCTCTGGGCGTCGGGCGGGTTTATGAAGAATATCCCCAAGGAAGCGGGCAGGCAGGTGTTCGGGGAAGGGATCAAATCCGCCTCTGTGATACTCACGATGGTTCCCATCATGTGTATCTATCCTTTCCTGCAAAAATATTTTGTAAAGGGCGTCATGATAGGAGCTGTAAAATCCTGAGAGAAGTTCTGCTTTAGCCCCAATAAAATATGGTTCCACCGTGAAGGGGCTTGGAAAAATAGTCGAACAGCGGGCGCAGCCCTGCTGAGCATATCAAAAACCATTTTAGGAGGAGAAAGACAATGTATAAGAAAATCATTGCCCTGATGCTGACATCGCTGTTAGCGCTTACTGCGACTGCCTGCGGCAATACAGGCGGCGGACCTTCCGCGGGAACCGCGAATTCCGCCTCGACCGGCGGGGCAGGCGAGAGCGCTCCATATGCGGAACATCTGGAGTTTACCGTCCTGTCCCTGGATGACGCACCGGATTTTATGGAGTACCCTCAGGTCAAGGAGGCCATGGAGAAATTTAATTTTTCTTTCAAGATTCAGCAGGTGGCTTGGGATACCTGGGATGAAACGACCCGGACACTGGTCGCAACGGACAGCCTGCCCGAGGTGGTGGCGTGGTACAACCTGAACTATTCGGAATACCTTCAGTGGGTGGAGCAGGATGTGTTCAAGGCGTTCCCCGAGGATATGGACGAATATCCGAATCTGAAAGAAATCATGGATTCCTACGATATCTTTGACAAGATTACAGTGGATGGCAAGCTCTATGCATTCCCCAAGGTCATTAACAATAATCCTTGGAACGAATATGCGAACCTTACCGTTATGTACCGCCGGGATTGGGCAAGGGCAATGAAATATGACTTCGAGCCTGTCCAGGAGATCGAATGGGATGAGCTGGTAAAATATTTGGAGGATCTGAAGGAGAAAGACCCCGGCAAGCTGGGGGATAAGCTGGTGCCCTTTGACACCACCCACGGCGGTCTCAGCTGGGTAGACGTAGCAAAGCAGTGGAATCAGTCCATAGACGGTTTTGTCAAAGTGGATGGAAAGTATACGTTCGGTGGAGACGATGCAT
>CAJMLQ010000002.1 GCA_905214265.1 uncultured bacterium | reverse complement strand
CCTCCCTGAAAGATGGCTCCCTGAAGAACGACGAGCGCGGCGTTTCCCCGCTGGTTATCACCGTTCTGATCATCCTCGTCGGCGTGCTGCTGGTCGCCATCTTCTGGAAGTACATCAAAGAATGGTTCGAGGACATCTGGACCCGCATCACCGACCAGACCGACACCATCAAGTAACCCGTGGAGAAGCTTCGAACCTGGCTGGCCGTCCGGATGTAGATGCTCCGGGCCAGCCAGGACGGCATCTGCAACACTGTCAGTGTGCTCCTGACATGCTGGTGGTGATCATTCTTCTTGCCGTGATTTTCCGTGATCGGATCGGCAACTGGATCTGCGAGCTGATTTTGCCGCGCTATTTTCTCCCCTCCGGATATTCTCAACTGACAACACAGAAAGAGGTGAAAACGGGATGAAGGAATCCCTGAAACAAGACGAAAGCGGCATGGTAGTCGTGGAGGCTGCCGTGATCTTTCCGGTGATGCTGGTCCTGATTCTTTTTCTCTACTTCACCTCCATCTATGTGTACCAAAAGGCCAATCTCCAGTCCATGTTGGAGATGGCCTTGGCTCACAGCGCCTATGAGTACACCGATACCGGAGTCACCTACAACGACACCTATGTGGGCAGTTATGCCCCCATTCTGGAGAACCCCTATCGCCATCTGATCTTCTCTGTGGACCAGGACGGCGCCCTGACCTTAGCCAAGCGCTATACCAAGGCCTTTTCCTTTTACGGTGTCAGCACCTACCAGCTGAAGGTCACCTCCAAAAATTATATCATCTACCGGGAACTGCAGGCCGTTGCCTCACAGTCCATCAAGCCCATCATCAATCCGGCTTTTCTGGGCCTCCCCGCTCAGTGGACCCTGAAGGCCCGGGCAGCCTGTGTGGTCAACGACCCGGACGAGTTCATCCGCACCAGCGACATCGCCTTTGACATTGCCTACGCGGTGGACCAGAAATTCGGCATTTCCGAAGCCATCGGAAAAGTGTTCTCCAAAGCCGCCGAGGTCATCGGGCGGTTCTTCTGACGAAAATTCCGCCGCAGGCGCGGCTTTTGATAGCATCTGAAAGGAGGAGCGGAATGTTCCGGCTGAAAAAGGATCACCGTGGCGTCGTCACGGTGTTTGTCACGCTTATTCTCCTGCCCACCGTGGCGTTCACCGGCATCATGAGCGATCTTGCCCGCTTCAAAACCGCCCAACAGACAGCCAGCGACGCCAATCAGCTGTATGCGTCCTCTGTTCTCAGCCAGTACGACAGCGTGCTCAAGGAAATGTACGGCCTTTTCGCCCTGAGCCAGGACGAAAGTGCCACCAACGGTTATGAAAACTACGCCCTAGCCGTTTTCGACCCCGCCAAATCCATCTACACCGGTGTCGCAAACCAGGATGTCCACAACCTCGTGGATCGCGTGCAGCAGCTTTTCCAGAGCAGCGGAGGCAATCTCTTAAACCCTTACCGCAATATGAAGGCCTCCGCCTCCGTCCAGACCCTTTCGAATTCCAGCCTGGGGACCTCCGCCGTCCTCCAAAACCAGGTGGGCGACTATATGAAGTACCGTGTAGCGGCCCAGCTCCTGGAGCTGGATATTTTCAGCGCAGTGGAAGCCCTGGAAAACCTGGGGAGCGACAGCAAAATTCTCAAGAAAAAAACCGAGATCGACGACATGCTGGAGGACCTCAACGGCCTTTACAAGGATCTCTATGACCAGCTCAACATCAACGACGGGTTTAATGAGAGCCAGCTGAATATCTTCAACTCCAATATGTCCATCTACGCGGACAACATCATTTGGTACTACGAACAGATTGAGGACCGTCAGAGCAAGATTGACGCCCTGAAGGACTCTAAAAACAAGGCCGACAAGGACAAGGTCAAGGCCTACGAAAAAGAAATCGATGATTTTTACGACAAGATCAAGGCCGACGCCAAAGCCGCGGACGGCGACATCTCCACCATGAAGAAGATGTACGACGACCCTTATGAGAAAAATCTCAAAAAGATCCAGTCGACCTGCAAAAAGATCGATAAAAAGATCGGCGATATCCAGGATAAGATCAGTTCCATGCGCGGCCAGCTTTCCAGCTGCTCCTCCGAAGTCCAGTCCGCCATGGAAGAGCAGATCAGGGAATACGAAGCCCTGTTCGATTACGATTTCACCGAATTCGCCGACACCCTGGCGGAGAACCAGGACAAGATCGACGATATGAAGGAAAATATTGATGACATTGCCTTCAACAACGGCAAAACTTTCTCCGATTATAAATGGGCACCCAAGGACGCCAAACCCGACCGCCTCAACCACGTTCCAGTCCCCTCTCTGAACTGGAAATATGCCCGAAATGTAAATCCCGATCTTTATAACACCCTGAAGTCCTACTTTTCCGGTGGGGATTCCAGTAAAAAATCCACTGCCGAAAGCAACCGCTCCGACCTGAACGAACGGACGAAAAGCATCCTGAAAAACGTCTTTGCCACCCCTGATCTGGTGGTGGGCGAAATTCCTGATGCAATCTGGAACGCCCGCACTTACGGCGGATCGGGCTCCGGCGGCTCCGGCAGCACTCCCTCCGTCACCAACGGCAAGGAGGATGAGCTTGCTTCGAAAATGACGGGCGATGTTGCCGATCAGTTCAACGGCGCAGCCGCCGGCAACGGCACCGACCTTCTCCACAAGCTCCTGATGGTGGAATACGATACCGGCATGTTTTCCTGCTACTCCACCAACGTCCAGCATGAGAAGGATCCGGACAACAACAAACTCGACGTTTCCCTGACCGGCATCGAAAAATCTCCTGCTGCGAACTACCTTTACCGCAGCGAGCTGGAGTACGTCTATTCCGGAAAGCAGAGCGCTACGGATAACGTTTCCACCGTCCGCTCCACGATTTTCGGCATCCGCTATGTCCTGAACTTCATCTACACCTACACAGACAGTGAGATCAGCAGCGCCCTCAATACTGTGGCCTCAATCCTGTCCGCCGGCAACCCTCTGATCCATCTGGCTGTCCGGGAGGCCCTCCGCGCCGCCCTGACAGCAGCTGAAACCGCCAATGATCTGAACAAACTCCTGAACGGAGAGTCAGTGGCCCTTTATAAGCGAAAAACCGACTGGGTTCTGAAGCCCAGCCAGTTTTTCGGCTCCCTGGTCTCCGGAAGCTCCGGCGGCGAGGGCGGCGGAGAAGCTGGCAAAACCAAGAACTTCGGTCTCTCCTATGAAGGCTACATCACCCTTCTGCTCCTGATCTTCCGGGACGGCGAGACTCTTACCGCCCGGACGGGAAACCTTATCGAAATGAACGTCAACCACTACCGGCAAAACCCTTTGACCTCCCTGGACTATCGTCTGGCAGATTCCTACACCGCCATCCAGACGACAGTGGACACCACCCTCCCCATGCTGTTCATGCCCTACGTCCAGAACGTCTTTGGCCAGCAGAGCGACCCCTTTTCCGGCAGCTTCTCCTATTCGCAGACAAGGGGGTACTGAGATGCGGGAACTGAAAAACTCCCAGCGAGGCTCCATCGTGGTGGAAGCCTCCATTGCCCTGGTTATCTTCATCGGCATCATGGCTTTCATGATCAACCTGACCAACGTCTACATCGTCCACGACCGGATCCAGTATGCCCTGACCCAAACAGTCCGAGAGCTTTCCTCCTACAGCTACCTGTACAGCGCCTCCGGCCTTCAGGAAAAACACGACAGCTTCATCAAAAAAGCCGGCACGGAGGCCCAGAGCGTCAATGAATCCGCAAAAAACCTTAACACCCTGTGGGATTCCGTCAATACCCTGACCAGCGCCTTCGGCAAGACCCAAAGCGATCTGACCGGCGGGGAGCTGGACTTTGACGAACTGCAAAAGGACCTGGACAGCCTGATTACCGCCGGAGACGCCGCCGTGGACGATGCCATTCAGACCGGTAGTTCCCTGATCTCCCTAGCCAAAAACCCCAAGCAGACGGCCATCGCTTTTCTCTACCTGGGCGCTCAAGGGGCCTTAGAATACGGCAAAAGTCGGCTGGTCTTGGTGCCGCTGGCCTCAGCCCTAGTCCCCAAGTACCTGACGGACGCCGGCGGTCAAGATGCAGACGGTTTTCTCACCGCCTATGGAGTCAAAGGCGGTTGGGACGGTCTGGATTTCGGCGAATCCCGGCTTTTTTACGATGGCAAGACCATCGACCTGATCGTGGAATACGACATTTCCGTTCGGTTTCCGCTGCTTCCACTCCCCAGTGACAGTTTTCACATTGTGCAGCGGGCCGCGGCCAGCGCCTGGCTGGACGGAGACGGCAGCGCTCAGAAATCCTCTCCCTAAGTCAAGGAAAGTGAGTGAAGCAAATTGGCAACGACGGCAATTGCAGTCTGTGCGGGTCTAATCGCCGCGGTGCTGGCGATATGGGTGCTTCCGCGTTTTCTGGAGCCTTCTGCCGAGGGGCAGAAGCCGGACGTTTTGGTCCGAGCCGCCTTTCTGCTGCCGATCCCCTATGGGGTTCTCGGCTTCTGGCAGCGTGACCACATGGACTGGGTGGAAATGGCTTTTGCCGGAACCGCCCTTTGGTTTCTTTACGTACTGTCTGTAACCGACCTGCGGCGTAAGATCGTTCCCAACCGCTTGCTGCTCTGGATGGGCGGCATTTTTCTGGGCCTGACTGGGCTCTCCTTTCTAGGAGGCGCAGAGGCGGGGCTGGAACGCTTGATTCTGGCGGGGATCGGCTCCGTGCTGATGGGCCTGGTATTTCTCATCGCTTATTTTCTCAGCCGGAGGCAGCTGGGCGGCGGCGATGTCAAGCTGGTGGCGCTGATGGGCCTTTATCTGACTGCGACGCGGATCGTCGGGGCGGTATTTTACGGGCTACTCCTCTGCGCCATTTTTTCCATCGTCCAGATGGTTCGGAAAAAGCTGGGCCGGAAGGACGGGGTGCCCCTGGTTCCCTTTTTATTCATCGGAACGTTTCTCTGCTACCTGTTCCGCCTGTGACGTGCGGACCGGATTGTGAAAGGCGGGATTTGTTTGTATCAAAGCAAGAAGATCTTACTAGCCATCCTCCTCGCGGCGGCCGCCGCCATTGTCTGGCTGGCCGCTGTCACCGCCGGTTCCCGGAACAGCGCCCGGCAGGACGAACTGTTCCAGGAGGCCCAAACCTACATCGACGACCAGATCTACGTCCGGGCCGTTCCCCTGCTGGAGGAGGCCGCGGAAATTCAGACCGGGCGTACCGGTGAAGTGCAGCGGGCGCTGGCGGACTGCTATCGGGCGCTGGGCGAGGAAAAACCCTACCTGGCCACCCTTCTGACCATGCTGAACGCGGATACCGCCGATGCGGACCTTTATCGGGAAACCGCGGATCATTACTTTCTCAACCACAAATACCAAAGCGGCCTGGATACCCTCAAAGAGGGCATCGCCCGGCTGGACAGCGAGGAACTGACGGACTACTATGAGTCGGTCCGCTATGCTTTCACCAAAAGCTATGCTAAATACGAGGATATCCGCTCCATGTCCGACGGATTTGCAGCGGTCTGTCTGGAGGGAAAGTGGGGCTATCTGGACGCTGACGGCGATCTGACGATTCCCTGCGTTTTTGATCAGGCCATGGACTTTGAAAACGGCAGCGCCGCTGTTATCGAAAACGGACAAGTCATCGTCATCGACACCGACGGTTTCCGCACAGCCCTCTGCAAAGAGGCTGCCGACAGCATCGCCCCCTTCGGCCAAGGCGTGACCTCCCTGCGCATCAATGGAAAATGGCGGCTGGCCAACGCAGAAATGCGGATCGGCGCCACTGAATACGACTTCATTGGAACCCTTTCCGACGGTGGACGCGCGGTTTGCCGGAACGGGAAATGGGTCCTTCAGAATTCCTCCAGCGAGGACCAAACCGACGAATTCGACGGCTTTTCCCTGGACGAAAAGGGCTGTGCCTATCGAAACGGCAGAGCCTTCGCCAAATCCGGCGAGCTTACCTATCTCGTCGACGCCACAGGAACCAGGATCTCCGAGACCGGCTATACCGACGCTTACCCCTTTTTAGAAAGCGACGGCCTGGCCGCAGTCTGCAAGGACGGAAAATGGGGCTTTCTCGACAAAAACGGCCAGGAGGTCCTGCCCTTTGAGTGGGACAGCGCCTGTTCCTTCTCTGAAGGAGTCGCCGCAGTAGAAAAAGACGGCCTTTGGGGCTACATCAGCCTTCGCGGCGAGATCGCCGTACCCCTGCAATATATCGGCGCCAAGCCCTTCTCCGAAAGAGCGGCCGCCGTACAAACGGAAAGCGGCTGGAGCTTGATCCGCTTTCAGGCAAATCCCTGATGAAAGGAACGATGGACATGACACTGTCAAATGGAATCCGGCTGGAGCTGGGCAGCTACCTCGGCCGCGGCTATGTAGAATGCACCTTCCCCGCGGGGCTGCCGCTGGATACGGCCGCCTTTGAGACCATCCGGGGCGACCGGCCGCCCTTTCTCTGCCCCTTTTCGGTCAGCGGCCTCAACGGCGAAACCGTCCTGAAGTACGATTTCGGCAATCGCGTGAGCCTCGCCTATCTGAGCGGAACCTTTACGCTGAGCGAGTTTACCCGGCTGCTTCACAAGCTGGTGGACCCCCTTCTGGATGGGGAAGACTGGTTCCTGGACTACCGCTATTTCTGCTTCGATCCCCAGTATATCTATCTGGACCGCTCCGCCATGGATATCGGCTACCTGTATTTCCCGGTGCAGGGCCCCTGCGCGGCTGACGAGGACATCAAAGAGCTGTTCGCCGGACTTTTGGAGCGCTGCCAAGTCCCGGACGGCGGCCAGCTGACCGCGGCCCTTTACAAATGCCTGATGCGCCGGGATTTCTCCCTGTACGAATTCCGTCTCGCTCTGGAACAAGGCGGCGCACCGGTCCAAAATCCGAACCCGGTTCCGCCTCAGCAGCCCCAGCAATCTCAACAGCCCCCGCAGAATCCGCCGCCTATCCAGAAAAAGCCGGTCCAGCAACCGTCTGTGCAGACTCCGGTCCAGCAGCCCAATCCCCCCGCAAAGCAGCCGGCCTCCGGTGGCTGGAACTCCGGCGGTGCAGCTCCGGGAGGCTGGAATTCCGCTCCGGCGGCTTCCCTGAAAAAGACGGAAAAGCCTGATAAAAGCAAGAAAAAGAGCGAATCCCTGGACCTGGGCCTTTCCTCTGACAGCGATGACGATTTGGAAGCTATCCTCTCCGGCGGCAAGCCCGCCAAAGACTCCCCCAAGAAAAAAGAGGAGAAAGCGCCTCTTTTCGGAAAGCTCTTCGGCAACAAGCCAAAGCAGCCTGCTCCCGCACCGGAACGCCGAGAGTTCCTCGGCGGCGCAGCCGCCGGCGCAGGAATGCCGTCCTCATCTCCGAGCCCCGCGCCGGCTCCCATGTCTCCGGCGGACGATGGAAACACCATCATTGGCGATGACAACATGGTGGAATCCGGCGCGTATCTCCGCTATGTGGGAAATTTTTGCAACCCTCAGACCGGCAGCTGCCCTCCTTCCTTGATCGACATCCGCATCCACGACGGAGCCTTCAGCATCGGCCGTTTCGACGTGACCAAGGGCTACCAGCAATCGGACTTCGAATTTGCCGCAGACATCAACGCAGTCAGCCGTTTTCACGCCCGGATCGAGGAACGGAACGGCGCTTACGTGCTGATCCATCTGGGCTCCCCTGCCGGGACCTATATCAACGGCCAGCCCCTGGCCGCCAACGTCCCCGTGCCGCTGAAAAACGGCGACCGGGTGAGCTTTTCCGCCAAAGGCGTCGATTATCTTTTCACTGCACAATAAGACAGGAGGCAGCTCCGTGAACAACACACCGGAAACCAGCCGTATCCGGCCCGGAGAGGTGCTGGACGGCACTTACCGGATCGAATGTGAAATCGGCAGCGGCGGCGGCGGGATCATCTACCGCGCTGAGCACCTGAAGCTCCATAACCAGGTGGTCGTTAAGCAGATGAAATCCGCTGTGCGCGGAAAGATCCAGGACAGCGCTGAAGCCGATATCCTCAAAAATCTCAAGCACACCTATCTCCCCATCCTCTACAACTTCCTCGAGATCGGCGGGGAGGTCTATACAGTCATGGACTTCATCCCCGGGGAAAACTTTGCCCAGCTTCTAAACAGCGGCCGCCGCTTTTCCCGGAAGGAGGTCGTCAAGTGGGGTACCCAGCTCTGCGAGGCGCTCCAGTACCTTCATAAACAGAAGCCGCCCATCCTCCACTGCGATATCAAACCGGCCAACGTGATGCTGACCCCGGACGGGGACATCTGCCTCATTGATTTCAACATTTCCCGCGCCCTGCGTCCCGGTGAGAACACTGCCCTGGGGACCAGCGAGGGCTACTCCCCTCCGGAACAGTACCGGCACCGCACCGGAACCAGCGGAGTTGCGGCCACACCGCTCTCCGCTTCTCCAGATCCCGCAACTCAGTACGGCAGCCCTGCTGCACCTCCTTCATCTCCGCCCTCGGACCCCGGCGCAACGCAGATTTCCCCGCCAGACCCCGGCGCAACTGTATTCACTGTTCCAACCGGCCCCGATCCTGGCGCGACGCAGATCAGCCCGGATGATCCCGGCGCTACCCAGTATGGCGGGCCTTCTGCAATGCCGATGCCCGAACCTTCCTCCGCTCCAGCCTCGGCCGCAACGCTAACTGCGCAATCGGACATCTACAGCCTGGGCGCGACCCTGTATCACCTCGCTTCCGGGACGAAGCCCAACTCCGCCCTCTACGGCGCGGCCCCGCTGGATCCGCAGAAAAGCGGCCTGGGGGAAGGCCTCTGCTATATCATCAACAAAGCCATGGAGCCGGACCCCAAAAAGCGCTTCCAATCAGCCGAGGAAATGCTCCGGGCCTTCCAGAACATCCATAAATTCGACCGTACCTACCGGGCCCACCAGGCCAAAGGGACTGCGGCGACGATCCTGCTCACCGCCGCTTTCGCGGCCTGCGCCCTCTGCACTATCGACGGCTGGAACCGGATGGGAACTGAAAAGCTGGATCGGTATTTCTCCACAGTAGACGCTGGGCTCTCCGATGTAGCGGAAGGGAATTACGACAGCGCCGTCCTCTGCGCCGACCAGGCGGCCACCCTTTTCAACTCCCGGATCGACGCCTACTACCTTAAGGCGCTGGCCCTCTACCAGCAGGGGGACCCAAAAACCTGTATCGCCTATATCGATTCGGTCCGTTACCTGCCCTTTGAGTTAGAAACCGAGTCGGACAATATCCGCCGCGCCAATCTGGACTTCATCTGCGGCAACGCCTTTTTTGACCTGGAAAATTATGAAGAAGCCGCCACCAGCTACCAGAAGGCGGTGCAGCGCAACGATGCCAACCCGGATTATTACCGGGATTTTGCCATTTCTCTGGCAAAAATCGGAAATCTCGACCGGGCGCAGCAGGTGGTGGACGCCGCCCGGGAGCGCGAGGTGGATTCCCTGAGCATCCAGCTGGCGGAAGGCGAGATCGCGCTGGCCTCCGGCGACACGGACACCGCCCGTGCGGATTTCCTCTCCGTTTTTGAACAGACTGACAGTTCCACCCTTATCGAGCGCACCGCCCTTTCCCTCAACAGCATCTATGCTTCCGCCGGAGACTCTGTCTCCCAAGTTTCCATTCTGGAAAAGGCCCTGGAACGGCTGCCCCTAGAAAAGAACCTGGCCGTCACCGAGGCGCTGGGCGGAGTCTATGCCGCCCTTTCCGCCGCGTCAACCGGCGAAGAGGCCGCCGCCTACGGAGACAAGGCTCTCTCCTGCTTCCAGAGCCTGCTGCAAAAGGGATACACCCGCTTCTATCTCATGAACAATATTGCCATTCTCTACCACAATCTGGGCCGCTACGCCGAATGTGAGGAGACCCTGGCCGGAATGCAGAAAAAATACCCCGATGATTACCGGGTCTACATGCAACTTGCCTTTCTCTACGCTGATATAGAGGCGCAGAAGGCCAACGCGGAGCGGAATTACCGGAAATTCTTTGAAAACAGCAGCCTCGCCTTCGAAAAATACGACAGTTCCAAAGAGCAGGACCTTCAGATGGAAATGCTAAAGGAACTGGACAGCGAACTCCGGGCAGGCGGCTGGACGGAATAAGGAGGACGCAGAATGGAATGGACTACCGGAACCCTTCTTTTTTACGGCGGAATCGCTGGAATGGCCATCGTCCTGGTGACCGCAGTCATCGTCTCCCTCTGCCTGCGGCATTCGGGGAAGAAGATCAAAGGCCGTTTGGAAGCTTTTTACCGGGATAACAGCGGCGGACGCTGACAGCAGGAGGAATCGAGTTGAAGAAAAAGGTATTTGTGATTTCGGCGCTGATTGCCATCGCGGTGATCGCCGTTGCGGCGGTCACCGTCACAGCTCTGACCGCCGGAAGTAGAACTGCCCGGGAGCAGCTGGCCCTGGGCGACCGCTACTTGGAAGAAATGGATTATGAAAACGCCATTCTGGCCTACACCCGTGCAATCCAAGCGGACCCCAAAAACGCCCGGGCGTATTATGGGTTGGGCGCTGCCAACCTGGGCGCGGATAGCCCAGAAAATGCGGAAGCCGCATTTCTGCAGTCCCTGAACCTGGACCCCTCCGGCGCTGACACCTACCTCTCCCTGGCTGACCTCTACCTGCAAAGCGACCGGTTGGAAGAGGCTGCCGAGCTGCTGGATAAGGCCGTCCATCAAACGGACAGCACGGAAATCCAGGAGTTGAACAGCCAGACCAAGCCCCAGCCGCCCACCTTCTCCCTGGAGTCCGGCAGCTACCCCACCTACCAGCTGGTGGAAATCCGCCCCTCCCGCGAAGGGGACAGCATCTATTACACTCTGGACGGCACGGACCCCACTCCGGAATCTATTCTGTACACAGAGCCTCTGGTACTCCCCAGCGGTAAAACAGAGATTCGAGCCGCCGCAGTGAACAGCCTGGGCTATCAAAGCGCCGCTGCGGCAGCGGAATACACGATTACTGCCACTCCCAAAGAGCTGACCTTCGCAGACCCGGAGATGGAGCGCTATGTCCGGAGCCAGCTGGGCCTTTCCTACAGCTCCCCCATCTATGATGAGGATGCGGCCCAAATCCGCCGTATCGCCATTGCCGGCAGCAACTATCTCGACGCCGCCAGCGTCCATTTCACCGAACGGGAATATCAGATCAACTCCGGCTCCTTCTATACCAATGAAGGGACCCTGGGGACTCTCAGCGATCTGCAATACATGCCCTTCCTTGAAGAAGTAGCCATTGCCTTTCAGGAGGACCTGAGCCTCACCGGAATCAGCGGACACCCACGGCTTTCCTCTGTTTCGCTGATCCATGATGGCATCACCTCCATCAGTGCTCTGCGGGATCTCTCAGCGCTGACGGAGCTCTGCCTGGGCTGGAACAACATCTCCGATATCTCCGGTCTCTCCGCTTTCACCGGGCTGACCTCCCTGGGTATCTGGGGCAACCGTATCTCCAGTCTTGCCCCAATCTCCGCCCTGCAGAATCTCACTTATCTGGATTTTTCAGACAACACCGTGACCGACCTCTCTCCGGTCGCCGGACTGCCTGTTCTGGAGGAGCTGTGGATGTACGGCAACCGAGTCTCTGACCTGTCCGCCGTGACCCAGCTCCCGTCCATCCGGGTGCTGATGCTCCGGGACAATCCCACTGCGGATTACGCGCCGGTCCGGCAGATTTTCCCCCGCCTGACCCGGCTTGACGTAAACGTGCGGAATATGGAATAAGGAGGCCTGCGTGGCATGAATATCCTGACAATTGTAAAATTCAGCGTGGCCGGCGCCGCGCTCATCGCCGCGGTGGTCTTCTTCCTGCTGGACCTCCGGAAAAAGAAGGGCTTTTCCATCACGAAAGCGCTGTGCATCGCCGTTGCTATTGGGGCGTTAGCCTTTTCCGGCGTGACCGGGTTCCGGCTGTTCCAGGCTCAGAAAACCAGCGCCAAACAAAACTACATGGCCTGCCTGCTCATAGACATGCAGGACTACTCCCAGGCCCGGAGCCTGGCGGAACAGGCTTACAGCCGCAACGAAAATCCCCAGTCCGCCGATCTGATCCTGCTTTCCCTCTGCTGGCAGGGGCGGTATGAAATTTGCGCTGACGAAGCGCGGAGCTACCTGAAAAATCACAAAAACGACATGGCCTCCCAGATTTATGACCTCTGTACCGAAGCGCGGGACGGCTCCGAGATCAAGGAGAGCCAGCTTCTCCTCTTCTTAAGCCAGGTGCGGGATTCCCTAGGACTCTCCCAAAAGGACAAGGAGCATGCCGCCAGCCTGGTCAACGTCCAGCGGGCGATCTCCCTGGACTTTTCCATTGCTTCCGTGAAAACGGACCTGCTCACCCTTTCCACGAAAAACGACGTTTTGTCCCTGAAGGCCCAAGCCCAGGCCGCCCTCTGCCAGGGGAACACGGCGGAGGCCGTGGAGCTGGCAGAAGAAGCCGTAAGGTCTGATCCGTCCGCTGCAAACGCCTCTGCCCTAGCCCTGGCGGCGTCTGAGTCCTGGAATACCGGTGAAAACGACCGGGAGGCGCAGAAGCTGCAGGAAAAGCTCTCCGACGCCTACATCCGGTACGACGAGATCCAATCCGGCCTCACCGGTGATCTCAGCACCAAGAAGCAACTGAAGATCGAGGCTCAGCTGGCGGAACAGCAGCAGCGCATCGACGCGATCCAGGATCAGCTCGACCAGCTGCCCGCCCGCCGCGCCATCAATTACCTGGAAAACGCTTCCGGCCTGTTCCGGAAGAAGGAACCGGCTACCCTTCTGGCTCTGGCCAAGCTCTACCACCAGGTCGGGGAAGAGGATAAGTCCAGCAGCCTCCTCAGCGAGTTCCTCACCAGCGATTCCGGCTTTGGCTCCCTCTCCTCGGAACGCGCCGCGTTGATCTCCGCCTACAACCAAGCCGGAACAGCGGACGATGAAGCGGTGTCCAGCGTCACCGATGAAATTTTTGCTTCTCTCACCCAGGGACTTTCCAGCAGCAACGCCTTCTATACTGCCTGGACCGGCCGGCAAAGCTTCGCGGATTACCTGCGGGATTCCATCGACCGCCTCCGCTCCGGCCTGCTCATCAGCCGGGTCAATACCGACTCCTATCCTCAGGTCGACGTTTACGTCAGTCTCTCCAGGGACCGGGAGGACGGCAGCCTGTACACGGCCTCGGATTTCACCGTGACCGATCTGAACGCCGGGGTATCCGATTTCACCATCATCCCGCCGGACAGCGCCGGAACGCCGGATGAACCCCTTTCTGTCTGCCTGGTCGTGGACGAAAGCGGCAGTATGGAAGGGGAAAACCTTCGTAGCGCCCAGCAGGCGGTCACAAATTTTGTCCGCAGCGTCCCTGCCGGCGTGGGCGTCGGCTTGGTGAGCTTTTCCAACGGAGCCGACCTGCGCTGCCCGGTCACGGAGTCCGCTTCCGCTGTCAGCCGGGCCATTAACTCCCTCCAGGCCGGCGGCGGAACCAATATTGCCTCCGGACTTGCCGCAGCGGCGGACGCCCTGCGCACCCGGAACGGCTCCAAGGTCATCGTCCTGCTCTCCGACGGCGCAGACGGTTCCGACCCCGCTTATATGGAGGAAGTTGTTTCCTCACTGGAAAGCCAGGGCATCGCCGTCTACAGCGTTGGCTTCGCAGCCGCGGAATCCTCCTACATGAGCAGTATCTCCCAACGGACCGGCGGAAAATTCCTCCGCGCATCAGAGGCCGGAAAGCTGGACAGCATCTACCAACAAGTCAGCCAGTTCCTTGTAAACAATTACATCATCCGCTTCACTGTCACCGAGCAGCCGGACGAATACCGCCGCCGCCTGCGTATCCGGATGCAGGACGGCGTATACGATGAGAAGGATTACATCGTCGGCGTCCCGGAGGAGCAGATCCTGGCCGAGGACCAGCTCACGCCGCTGTCCGATTTTTATCGGCAGATTGGCGGATCTTACCGCCCGGACGCTGGAGGCGGAACGGAATAAACTACGGAAAGGCAGGATGCCGGTATGAAAAAGAAATTGTTTGTCCTGGGGACTGTGCTCGGCGCCGTTGGGCTCGCAGTGCTTCTCCCCTCTCTGTATGGCGCGTATCTGGGCAGCGGAACGCGGCTCCTCACCAGCAGCACCTTTTGGGGACACCTGGCTCGTTACGCTCCCATCGGCCTGATCGCGGCGGCAGTCCTTTTGCTGACGGGAATTCTCATGGCGTGGATCTGCTACGTTCCCAGCGCCAAACGGCTCCGCCGGAAGGCGGAACGCGCTGAAGCAAAGGCCGCCAAAGCCGAAGCGGCAAAACAGGCCTGTTTGGAGCCCGTTTCTCCATCCGCTGCTCAGCCGGAAAAGTCTTCTTCATCCCCCGTGGAGTCTACTGTCCCGCAAGCCTCTCCCGCACCAGCGCCGCCCCCAGCCGTGGAGACCGGCGACAGCGGTGGGGCCTGTCCTGCCTGCGGCACTGTGAATCCTCCAGGAAGCGCATTCTGTACAGAATGCGGCCAGCGGCTGTAAACAAAAGAGTTCTACTCTCCTGATCGCGCCGGTATCTTCCCCGGCGCGATCGACTATTTTCCCCTTTTGGAAAGGATGACGCCCATGACCATGCCTCCGCCGGTCACCGGCCGGTTTGCGCCGACCCCCAGCGGCCGGATGCACCTTGGAAACGCCTTCTGCACCCTGCTCAGCTGGCTCTCCGCCCGTTCCCAAAATGGCCGAGTCCTCCTCCGGATCGAGGACCTAGATCCGGAGCGCAGCCCACGCTCCTATGCGGAACTGCTGGAAGACGACCTGCGTTGGCTGGGTCTCGACTGGGATGAAGGCGGCTCTCTGGGCGGCCCCAGCGGTCCCTACTTCCAGAGCGAGCGCACCGCCATCTATCTCCACTATTTTGAGGAGCTTCAGGAAAAGAGGCTCCTGTACCCCTGCTTCTGCAGCCGGACGGAACTGCACTCCGCGGAAGCGCCTCACCGTTCCGACGGCCGCTTTCTCTACACCGGACGCTGCCGAAACCTGACCCCGGAAGAAGCTGCTGTCCGGACCAAAACCCGCAGGCCCGCCGCCCGCATCCGCGTCCCCGAAAAGTGGATCGCCTTCGACGACCTTCATTACGGTCCCCAAAGGGAGCTGCTCAGCCGGGACTGCGGCGACTTCATCGTCCGGCGGGCGGATGGAGTCTTCGCCTACCAGCTGGCTGCCGCCCTAGATGACGCCCTGATGGGCGTCACTGAGGTGGTCCGGGGCAGCGACCTGCTCTCCTCCACCCCACGGCAGATCTGGCTCCAGTCGCTGTGGGGGTTTCCCCCTCCGCGCTACGGCCACATTCCCCTTCTCGCCGCCGAAGACGGCCGCCGCCTCTCCAAACGGGACGGCGACCTGGACCTGGGAGCTCTGCGGCAGCGGTACTCCGGCCCGGAACCCATCATCGGCCTGCTGGGATGGTTGGCGGGGCTGCTGGACCGGCCGGAACCGGCCCGACCACGGGAGTTGATCCCGCTTTTTAACTGGAACTGGCTCCCCAAGCAAGATCTCCTGCTCCCCGGAAAACTCCTCGCCCTTTTGCAGCAGGGAGCCCCCCTCTGCGGGGAGATTTTCCGGGATATCCACATTTCCGCAGGAAAATGCTGACAACTCTCCGGACCGCAAAAGCCGGAGGACGGGAGCGAACTTGCTCCTGCCCTCCGGTTTTTTCTGTAAAAATCCGCTGTTACCGGCCTTTTTCCCAAAAGACCAGCGCCAGCGCCGCACAGAGGATTACCCCGATCAGAAAAGGTATCCCCAGCAACAGCGAAACGCTGGGCGGCACGCTGAACCCCGTTTCCATCCCCTGCACCAACTTCCCATAATTGTACGCAACCACAACGCACATCGCGTGGGACAAAAGGATCGCGGCGGAGGCAAACCATCGACTAATTTTTTTCATCGACAATCTCCTTTCCATCTCCCCGGAATTACTATTTTCGGGTGAGCCGGATGCTTTCCGCAATAGTGGCAAGCTCTTCCTCTGTTACACTGTCCAGCTGGAAGTTCATGGCGACGTACACGCCCATCTCCCTGTCGTAGGCAACCACCGCCGGATATTCCACATATTCTGCCTCAGCCCCATCATAGCCGGTCACAGCCACTCTCGGAGGTATCGTATATTCTCTGTTCCCCGTGAATACATTGCTCACATAAAGCAGGCAGGTCGCCGCTTCCATCGTTTCAGTAGCCCGTACCGGTGTATAATCGTTGCACCAACTGACCAGACTCCCCAGCCGGATTTCACTGTATGCGACCTTATAATAATCCTCCTGGGGTACGTCCGGCACATCCTCAAAAATCCCGAAGCCGGCGGACCCCACCGGACTGCCGTCCGCGGCGCAAATGATCACCGGGGTCCACGGCGTGGTAGCGATTTGGTCACTCTCAGCGGGAAGGGAAATGGACCATCCCACCGGAAGTTCCATGGAAATGGTAAAGGGCTCTATTTCATAAATGGCGCTGTTGTACTGATCCTTCCCGCCCTGGTAGGCCGGGAAGGTGATGGAGGCGGCGCCTGTCCGGTTCCCGTTGAGTATCAGTCCGATGCACAGCGCGGTCACCGCAAGGGCTGCCAGAAGCGTTACCCAGAAGGCGGGCTTCCGGTAGCGGAGCACGTTTTTCACCCGCCCCTTCACCTCGCCCTCCCCAAAGGCCAAGGGCGTCCCGCCCGGCACCCGGCGGCCGCAGGACAGCGCCAGCAGCGAGGCGGAATAGGGCTTCTTGACTCCGTCCCCCAACGTTTTGACCACCGCTTCATCGCAGGACATTTCCATGTCCCGTCCGGAAAGGAAAAAGGCGATCCAGACCAACGGATTGAACCAGTGGACACACAGAGCCAAAAATGCCGCCAGCCGCCAAATATGATCCAGCCGCCGGATATGAGTCCGCTCATGAAGCAGGATGTATTCCCGCTCTGCATCGGACAGGGACGCCGGAAGGTAAATGCGAGGTCGGAACACCCCGATGACAAAGGGCGTATCCGCCTTCTCCGAGAGCCAGACGCCTTCTCCCTCTGGGCAGGCCCCCCGCAGGCTCAGGCGGAGCCGGAACAGGGAAAGCAGGCTATAGACCAGCAGGAGCACGCCGCCGCCTACCCAGATCCAGCTCCCGGCAAAGGCCCAGATCTGCAAGGGGTTCGCGCTGTCTCCCAGTGCCGGGACCGGCAATGCGGCGTTGACCGGCCGGTCCAAAAGAGGCAACCCGGTATGGACCGACGGGGACGGACTGAGCAGAAGCTCCTGGGACACCGGCTGTGGATTCACCGGCAAAAGGCTGAGCGCACTGGACAGCGATACCGGGCAGAGTAGCCGGAACAGTGCCGCACTCCACAGTGCGTAAGAAAAAATCCGGGGAGTAGGCCGGAGCAGCAGCCGCGCCGCCAAAATCAACAGGATGACCACCCCACTGGTAAAGCTCATGTTCAGCACCTGCAAAAACGCCTGTTCCATTCCGTTTATTTCTCCCCTTCCCCACTGTCATAGTCCTCGATCAGCTTCTGGATCTCCTGGATTTCCTGCCCGCTTAAAGATCTGCGCCGGGTAAACGCCGCCAAAAACCGCGGCAGCGAACCGCCGAAGGTCTCATTGAGAAACTGTTCCCCCTGCGCGGCCTGAAAATCCTCCCGGGCCAGCAACGCCGTCACCATCCCGTCCTGACTGGCAAAAATACCCCGTTCGCACAGCCGCTTGAGCATAGTGTAGGTTGTTGTCCGTTTCCATCCGAAGGCCTCCGCGCACAGTCCGATCAAATTCCGGGTGCTGACCGGCGCATGGGCCCAGATCAGCTCCGCCAGCCTTCCTTCCATTTCACCTAGTTTGTATGGTTCCATCTGAATCCCTCCATTGTCTAATGTTATTAGTCTACTATTAGACTAACACGATTAGACAGTCTTGTCAAGCCCTTTTTCGAAAAAGCGGTGTGCCGGAGCATTTTTTACTCCAGCGCACCGCTTTTTATCGATTATTTCATAGTCAGAAAAGTCCCTCAAACAGGGTGCTGAGGCTCCGGCCCGTATAACCCCGGTCTCGGGCAAACTGACAGGCCGTGAGAACCATGTCTCCAAATTCCGGGATATAACGGCTATAATCGGAGTAGAAATACTGCTCATGAATCATGAACTCCAGGAACCCGTTTTGTTCCCCATCCTTTCCGGCCTTTTCCAACTGGCCGGACAAGTCCTCCGGCGAAATGGTATTCAGAATGGAATCGATTCGCGCACAGCTAATCCTTTCCTCCGTATCCACCCAAAAGTGCCGCTTCGCCACCCGCTGTACCACCTCAAGCGGATAATGGTAGCCATGGTAGCCCGAACGAACCTGGCCGCCGTCGCCGGTAAACCCGACCAGTCCCCGGACACCCAGCTTCCGCAACGCACGAATATTTTCCAGCGGACAGGCACAAAAGTGGACAGTCGTTACCTCCGACAGCGTTTCGTCGCCTGCAAAGCGGCGGATTTCCTGCTGAACCAAGCAGCAATCTTCGGTGATCTTCTCCGCCTCGGGCGTCGAATAAGGGCGATTTGGGAATTCAGAACGGGCGTGGAAGGACAGCCGCAGCCAGTGCGCATTGGCCCTCCACTCCTCCCGGAATCGGCTGGTCATCATGGAAAGGTTAAAATATGGCCGTTCATTGGAAAAGAGGGAAAGGTCCCCGGTTTCGTAAAAAAGATTCAAATGGACGCAGGCCCCGGTTTTCTCGTGGGCGGACCGGTACACGGCCAAATAAGGGTTTTCGAAAATCGAATGATACCGGTACTGGTTCTCCGTGAGGTCTGCCAGAAAGAGGATGTTGTCATCGACTGACAGGCGGAAACCCCTCTCTCCGCCCTTCAGGCGGAAAACTGAGATCCGATCGCCTGTCCCAGGGTGAGCACGATCCACAGCGGCAAGCTCTGTTCTCCCCTCCTCCAGAGGAAGGCGGATGCTCCAAACCCCGGGCGAAGTTTCCTGTGCCGCCGTGCCGTTAACGGCTATGTTCGCCCCCATCGGCGCCGCAACCTGTGCCTCGATCCAAAGACGGCCCTCCTGCAGGGTCCCGTCCCGGCTGTTTAGGCAGTCGCCGTCTACCGGAAAGAGAAAGCGAGCAAGAGACGCCAGATGAAAATAATCCCGCATACTGGAAACTCCCCTTCTGCCTCTTCCGGCGTTCCCGCCAGTGAAAGGCGTTTTTGCTTGACAAAATTCGTAAAATTCTTTCTAAACGAAGCAGAAAGTTGGAAATGCTTCCGCATCCCGAAGCAGAATAAGGTCACCTGTACTGTTATCATGGAAATCCCTGTACTGATGAATTTCTTAATACAGCGCGCTAACACCATGCTTTCGGTACTCGCTGGGGGTACGGCCGGTGTGCTTTTTGAACATTTTGTTAAAATTCGCCGTGTTGTTGAAACCGCACTGGGTGGCGATATCCAGCACGGTCTGACCGCTGTCCAGTTCCAGGAGCCGCATGGCCCGTTCGATCCGGCGCGCTGTAACATAGTCCCAGAGGGCCTGGCCGCTGACCTGGCGAAAGAGGGTGGAAAAGTAATTGGGACTCAGCCGCGCCGCCCGGGCAATATCTTCCAGGGTCAGTTCCTCGGTCAGGTGGCTGCGGATGTAATCCACCGCATCACGGACCGCCTCCAGGCGCTGAGTGCTTCCGTCCGGAAAACGCGGGGCACCGTACTGAAGCTGTCGGATCAGAAGAAGAAGGATACGGGAGAGGTCTGCCCGAACCGCCCAAGCATATTCTGGACCTTTTTTCAGAAATTCTCTCTCGATAGACCGGAGCAGTTCGCGGATCTGAATGGTGGCCGGGTGCTCCCGGGGAAGACGGTTTTCAAATTCCTCTCCGTGGCCGCTGAAAAAGGAAAAATTCATCTGGGACAGGCCGTCGTAGGGGGCGTCCAGATAATAACGGGGATCAAAGTGCAGGTTCATCAGCCGCATCCGGGGGCTGGCGCTGATCTCGGTGATGGAGTGAATCTCGTTGCTGGAAAAGACGAAGACGTCTCCTTCCAGGATATCGTAGGACGTCCGGGAGGTCTGGTAGGTTCCATAGCCCTGTTTGAACAGGACGATCTCAAACCAGCTGTGCCGGTGCTCCCGGAAGGCGCGGGGGCCGGGAGCCGGCTCCACCTCAAAAAGATGCAGCAGATAGCTGTCCCGGGCTGCCTCGGGAAGATAGACCTCTGTCAAGCCGATCCCTCCAATCGGAAAATAGTTTGGAAGCACGGTAAGATTCGTGATGACTTTCCCCGCCGCTTCCAGTATGATAAATACAGTATAACACGCCGGCCGGCAAAGTCAATCCATTTTGAAAAAGGGGATCATTTATGGCAGATTTTAACCGCTGTTCCAGCCCATCGGAGCTGAAAATCACCGATATGCGCTTCGTGGACATCGATGGAGCGCCCAAGCGCTGCACGCTCCTGAAAATGGAAACCAATCAGGGGCTTACCGGCTACGGCGAGATCCGGGACGCTTCCAGCAAAACCTATGCGCTGATGCTCAAAAGCCGGCTGCTGGGAGAAAACCCCTGCGATGTGGACCGGCTCTTCCGAAAAATCAAGCAGTTTGGTGGTCACTCCCGCCAGGGGGGCGGCGTCTCCGGTGTGGAGATCGCCCTGTGGGATCTGGCGGGCAAGGCCTATAGCGTGCCCCTCTATCAGCTGCTGGGCGGGCGGTTCCGGGATCGGGTGCGGGTCTACTGCGACACCGACGTAGACGGCAAGCACACCGGTCTGGACATGGGGCGCGCCCTGAAAAAGCGGCTGGAGATGGGTTTCACCTTCCTGAAAATGGATCTGGGCATCGGCCTGCTCCTGGACGAGCCTGGCGCGCTCAACGCCCCATTGGGGTATCTGGAAGAGATGAAAGCCTACGCGCCCCATATTTTAAATGTGCAGGGAGGCTCCGTCACAGCGGATATGGTCAAGCAGCAGAAAAGCTACCAGATCGTCACCACGGCCCACCCCTTCACCGGCATCCACCTGACGGAAAAGGGACTGGACATTTTGGAGCAGTACGTCAAAGATGTGCGGTCGGTCATCGGGTATGAGGTCCCTCTGGCCATCGACCACTTCGGCCATGTCTGCGTGGAGGACTGCATCCGCTTCCTGCGGCGGATGGAACCCTACAACCTGGCTTGGGCAGAGGATATGGTCCCCTGGATGTACACCGATCAGTATGTCCGGATGCGCAATTCCACCACCGTCCCCATCTGCACCGGCGAGGACATCTACCTGAAGGAGGGTTTCGAAGCTCTCATCAAAGCCGGCGGCGTTTCGGTGATCCATCCGGATGTGCTCACCTGCGGCGGGGCGTTGGAGCTGAAAAAGATCGCCGACATCGCCGACGAGAACGGGGTAGCGGTGGCGGTTCACATGGCGGAGAGCCCAGTGGCCTGCATGGCGGCGGTCCACGCGGCGGCAGCCATGCACAACGTCCTGGCCCTGGAATTCCACTCGGTGGACGTGCCCTGGTGGAAAGATCTCGTCACCGGGCTGCCCGACCCCCTGATCCGGGACGGTTTCATCACGGTTCCGGAAAAGCCGGGGCTGGGCTTCGACGGCCTCAACGAGGAACTCATCGCCCAGCACATTAACCCGGACATTCCCGGCATGTGGGAATCGACCTTCCAATGGGACAGGGAATTCTCAAACGACCGCATCTGGAGTTAAAAGGAGGTAGTTTCTGTGAATTTCAACGACCGGGAAGAGATCATTGCTCTGACGCCTCAATGGGAGGGCGAACGGCTGCCCGACGGGCGGCCAAGAGTGGCGGATAAATACCTGGACGCCCTCTACGGCATGACCCTGGAGGAGGTGTGGAAGCCCATCTTCGTGCTGGGATACGAAAATCAGTTTGTGGGAGGAGGGCGGGCTCCCCTCCAGGCTCTCCACGACGATGGCCGGAAGCTGGTGGGCCGGGCAGTGACCTGCAATTTCTGCCCCACACGCCCTGACCTCCACGAGCGGATGTTCCAGAAAGGTTCGGAGGAGTGCCGCCGTGGAAATTATAACCAGTGGGTTATCGACTCTCTGATGGAACGCGACGTGGTGGTGGCCGATATGTACGACAAGATCTACAAAGGCACCTTTGTGGGCGGGAACCTGACTACCGCTATCAAAACCCGCACCAAAAGCGGCGGAGCGGTGATCTGGGGCGGCGTCCGGGATGTGGAGCAGATGAAAAAAGTGGAGGGCGTCCAGGTGTACTATCGGGGCATCGACCCCACTCCCATCCGGGAATTCGTCATGACCGGATTCAACACCATTACCAACTTCGGCGGGGCGGTCTGCCTGCCCGGGGACGTGGTTTTCGGAGCCGGCGGCGGCGTGCTGTTTATCCCCAGCCATCTGGTGGCCGACGTGGTGGAGGGCGCGGCGAAAACTCACGTCAAGGATGATTTCGGCTTTGAAATGATCGCCCAGAACCGCTTCACCACCGCCCAAATCGACCGCAATACCTGGACGGAGGAGATGCTGGACCTGCTGCTGGAATGGATCCGGACGGATCCCCGGGGCGAGGAATACCGAGATCTGGACTGGTCCAGGGAATACGAGCTGGCTCGCAATGGTGACCCCAATGACACCCAGACTGCGCTGTAAGGAGGTTTTTTATGACCATTACCTGGCTTGGCCAGAGCGGATACCTGCTGGAGGACAGCGGCACCCAGATATTTCTGGATCCCTATCTTTCCGACGCTGTGAACCATGCGGCGGGGCGGCCCCGGATGGTGGAACCGCCCATTCTGCCGAAGGAGGTTTCCGGAGCGGTGATCTGCACCCACGACCATCTAGATCATCTGGATCCCGACGCTATCCGCCGGATGGACAGGGAGCACATCGATTTCTATGCGCCGTCTTCCTGCCGGAAGCATTTGGAGGAGCTGGGCTGCGTCCGCATCCACTCCCTTGACCTGGGTGATACAATAACAGTAGGACCGTTCGCCTTCACGGCGGTCTTTGCGAACCACTCCATCGATGCCATTGGCGTACTGGCAAAGTGGGGTGGCCAGAGCTTTTACTTCACCGGGGATACTCTGTGGAATCCCCGGCTGGAGGAGATGGCCGCGGAAAAGCCGGAATTCCTTTTCGTCTGCATCAACGGCAAGCTGGGAAACATGAATGCGGAGGAGGCCACCCGTCTGACAGAGGTACTGCGCCCCCAAGCGGCGATCCCCACCCATTACGGAATGTTCGCCAGCAACACGGAGGACCCGGAGGTATACACCTCCCGGGGGCGGCACGGATACATCATGGAGCTGGGGCGGCCGGTTACGCCGGAGGAAATTCTGGCTGCTGTCCACTGACACTGGAAAGAGGAGATGCCTTTTATGGAATTTGACCTGACAGGGAAACGCGCGCTGGTCACCGGCTCCAGCCGGGGGATCGGCAGCGCCATTGCCCTGGAGCTGGCCCGGGGCGGTGCGGATATCGCTGTCCACTGTGCCGGGAACATTGCCCGCGCCCGGGAAACTGCCGATGAGATTGCCGCCATGGGCCGCCGCGCCGAAGTCTTCCAGACAGATCTGACCAATCTGGAAGAAGCGGCCGGGCTGATGGCCCAGGTGGGAGAGGTGGACATTCTGGTTCTCAACGCATCTGTCCAGATAAAAAAGGACTGGGAAAGCCTGACGGTTTCAGATTTCCGTCAACAGGTGGACTGCAACATGCTGGCTTCCCTGCTGCTCATTCAGGGGGCGGTCCCCGCCATGCGGAAAAAGGGATGGGGCCGCATCGTCACCATCGGCAGCGTCCAGGAAGCAAAGCCCCACCCGGAAATGCTGGTCTATGCAGCGTCAAAGGCGGGGCAGACTGCTTTTGTCCGCTCACTGGCTGGGCAGCTGGCTCCTGACGGTATCACCGTCAACAATGTAGCCCCCGGCGTTATCAATACCGACCGCAATCGGGAGGCCCTCAGCGACGAAGCATATGCCCGGGTAGTGTCCAGCCTGATTCCCATGGGCTTTTACGGGGAGAAGGAGGACTGCGCGGGGATCGTCCGGCTGCTCTGCTCCAAAGAAGGACGGTACATCACCGGACAGAGCATTTATGTGGACGGTGGGAAGAGCCTGTAAATTTTTCAAAAAGGGTCCTGCAGGACCCTTTTTTGCAATTTTCGTGAAAAATGCGGAGATTTTCAAGTGCCGGTGTATAGACGAAACCATTTCTTTCCGATATTCTGATAATAACTCCTTTTTTGGAAAGAAGGTTCGCCAATGAATACACAATTTTCCCTGGAACGGGCGCAGCGAATCCTCAAGGATTTACAAGAAATGCTGGTCCCCGCGCGGGTTCCGGTGACCCGTTACCGGATTTGGGACGGAAGGCGGGAAGACGGCGCCGTCTGCTCCACCGACGATTGGACGGACTGGGAAGCCGGAACGCCCTGGAGCGGGTTGGAACGGCATCGCTGGTTCCGGACGACAGTAAAAATCCCGGCGGAATTTGCCGGATGTGCGGTGGAATTTGTCCTCATCACCGGCCGGGAGGGGCAATGGGACGCCACCAACCCTCAGATGCTTTTTTACCTGGACGGAAAGCCGGTCCAAGGCGTGGACGTCAATCACACCCGGGTCCTACTCAGCAGCTGTGCGGAGGCGGGGCAGCGGTATGAGATCGCTTTTCTCGCCTTCAGCGGTTCGGTGCCGGGAGATCTGCTGCTGCGAACAGAGTTAGCAGTACTGGATCGTCGGACAGAAGCCTACTGGTACGACCTGAAGCTGCCGGTGGACGCCGCGGCGTTGCTGGCCGGGCGGGATCCGGACAACTGCCGCCGCATTTTGGAGGTGGTGGAGCGTTCCCTGGACCGGGTGGATCTCCGGAATCCGGGAAGTGAAGCATTCTACCGCTCTCTGGACGAGGCCGGCACAGTCCTGCGGGATGCCTTTTACACCGCGCCGAACCCTGGGGTCCCCACGGTCAGCGCCATCGGGCACACCCACATCGACATCGCCTGGCTCTGGACCGTGGAGCAGACCCGGGAGAAGGCAGTCCGGAGCTTCTCCACCGTCCTGCGGCTGATGGAGCAGTACCCGGACTATCGGTTCATGTCCAGCCAGCCCATCCTCTACCAGTTTGTCAAGGAACAGCAGCCGGAGCTTTACGAGGAGATCAAGCGCCGGGTTGCCGAGGGCCGCTGGGAGGTGGATGGCGCTATGTGGCTGGAGGCTGACTGCAACCTCCCAGCCGGGGAATCCCTGGTACGGCAGATCCTCAAGGGCCGCCGCTTTTTCCTGAACGAATTCGGCAAGGAAAGCCGCAGTCTCTGGCTTCCCGACGTCTTCGGCTATAGTGCTGCCCTGCCCCAGATTCTCAAAAAATCCGGCATTGAGACCTTCATGACCACGAAAATCTCCTGGAACCAGCAAAACCAGCTGCCCAACGACACCTTCCTCTGGCGCGGGCTGGACGGGACCGAGATTTTCGTCTACATGCCCACCACCTGCAACGCCCAGGCCGATACCGGGGCCGTCACCTTCAGCGAATCCCGCAACACTACCACCTACACTGGCGACATCACTCCCAATATGGCCCTGGGCACCTTCGGACGGTTCCAGAACAAGGATCTGACCGAAGAGACTCTCCTGCTTTTCGGCTACGGCGATGGCGGCGGCGGCCCTACCAAGGAGATGCTGGAAAGCGCCAAGCGGCTGCAGTACGGCCTGCCTGGTATCCCCCGGGTGGTCCAGCGGCCGGAGATCGACTTTCTTGCCGGAGTCCGGGAGAAAATTTCGGGTCTGCCGGAGATGCCCACCTGGGATGGGGAACTTTACTTTGAACGGCACCGCGGTACCTACACCTCCGCTGCCAAAAACAAACGGAATAACCGGAAGTCCGAACTGCTTTATGAGACTTTGGAAACTCTTTCCGTCACAGCGGCAGAGCTGGGACTTTCCTATCCGTCGGAGGAGATCCAGAAGGGCTGGGACGTTATTCTCCTCAACCAGTTCCACGACATCATCCCGGGGAGCAGCATCAGTGAGGTCTACCGAACCACGGACCAAGAATACGCGGAAATTCTTGAAAAAGGCCGGGTGCTGCTAAACGAGCGGCTGGAGTTCCTTGCGTCCCGGGCGGAGGCGGAAGGGATCGCGGTGCTTCTCTACAATCCCCTGGGCTTTGATCGCAATGATGTGGCGGAAATTCCTGCGCCGGAGGGTGGTCCCTTCGCCTGGGCGGTTTCGGAGGCCGGGCGGGTCCCGGTTCAATACACCGAAGCCGGTACCCTGCTCTTTTATGCCCAGGACGTTCCGGCGGCGGGATACCGGGTCTTCCGGCTGGAAAAGGGCGAGACCGCTCCCACGCTGGCTGACTGCGGCAGGACCTTCGAAAACGAGTTCTACCGGGCAGAATTCCGGGAGGACGGTGCCCTGGCCTCGCTGATCGAAAAGGAAAGTGGCCTGGACCTGATTCCCGCCGGAGACGCCGGAAACCTGCTGATAACCTACGAGGACCGGCCGGGCAACTGGGACAACTGGGATCTGGACGACTACTACCGCCGCAAGCCCTACCCCGCCGATGCAAACAGTGGGATCTCCATCTCGGAATGGGGCCCGGTCCGCTGCACCCTTCGCAGGACCTTACGGTTTTCCAACTCCATCGTCACCCAGAACATCCGGCTTTACCCGAACCTGCCCCGCATCGACTTCGACACCGAAGCGGACTGGCAGGACAACAATCTTCTGCTGAAGGCGGAATTCCCTGTGGCGGTCAACGCCACCAAGGCCTCCTTTGAGATCCAGTTCGGCAACGTGGAGCGGGAGACAACCTGCAACCACAGCTGGGATTCCGCCAAATTCGAGACCTGCGGACACAAGTGGGCCGACCTCTCGGACAACGGAGCGGGCCTGAGCCTGTTAAACGACTGCAAGTACGGCTACTGCGCGAAAAACGGACGGCTGGAGCTGAGCCTCATCAAGGCCGGATGCTATCCCAATTCCGACGCTGACCGGGGAGCACACCGGTTCACTTACTCGATTTACCCCCACCGGGGGCGCTGGCAGGAAAGCGGCACCGTCGAACAGGCCTATCAGCTCAACATTCCGCTGTACGGCGTCCCGGCAGCCGGAGACGGCAGCCTGCCGGAAAGCTTCTCCATGTTCCGCTGCAGCCGGGAAAACTGCTTTCTCGAGATGGCCAAACAAGCGGAGGAACGGGATTCCGCCATCCTTCGGCTCTACGAAAACCGCAATATGGCCGTCCGCAACACCGTTACGGCAGGCCGCCCGCTGAAGGCGGTCTACGAATGCGATCTGATGGAACGGCGGCTCCGGGAAATTCCCCTGGACGGGACCTCTTTCACGGATTTCGTAAAGCCCTTCGAGATCAAGACCTACGAGCTGTGCTTCGCAGAATAACCATTCCCAGAACAGGCCTGCACCATGTGGGCCTGTTTTTATTAATTTTGCTGCCAAAATGTCAAGTTCCGGGCCTTGCGGTTTTCGATTTTTTCTGCTATTCTGAAGAAAAGAACGGAAGGAGTCATTCTTATGATTTTAGACTGCCACATTCACCACAACGAAAACTGCGATGCTCCGGAGCTTTTCGCGCAGAAACGCCGCCAGGCAGGGGTCGACGGCGGGATCCTCTTTTCCCGGGAACCGGCTTCTTTTTGCAACCATAAGGCTAGGCCCGGCGATGCGGAAAAGCGACTAAAGGACATCCTTCAGTATACGGACGGACAACTGAACCTTTTCCCCTTCTTCTTCATCGATCCGATGGAAGAAGACGCGATGGAACAGGTCGATATGGCGGCAGAGGCCGGGATCGCGGGGTTTAAGGCGATTTGCTGCCACCACTATCCTCAGGATGACCGAGCTATGAAAGTCTGGGAGCGCATTGCGCAAAAGGGCAAGCCGCTGCTGCTCCATTCGGGCATTCTCTATAACGACGGTCCCTCTGCAGACTTCAACCGGCCTGGGAATTTTGAGCATCTTTTCTACATCGACGGCCTGCGGTTTGCTATGGCCCATATCTCCTGGCCGTGGGTGGACGAGCTCATCGCGGTGTATGGAAAATGGAACTACTGGAAGCTGGAAGCGTCCTCTACCCGGATCACAGCGGAATTGTTCGTGGACGTAACACCCGGAACGCCTCCCATCTACCGGGAAGAGGCACTGACGAAGGTGCTGACGGTGGGATATTCCTCCTTCCCCAGCCATCTTTTGTTCGGAACGGATGCCAGCAGTTGCTACGACGACGCCCGTGTTGCCCGGCAGATCCAGGGGGATCAGGCTGTATATCAAAAGCTTGGCCTTACGGGAGAGGAGCAGGAGGCCATTTTTTCCGGAAATCTGCTGCATTTTTTGAAGGGGTGCTGAAGTGTCCCAAACTGGCTCATCCTGAAACCAGGCGGTTCTGGACAGTATTCGTCCGAGCCGCCTGGTTTTTGTTATGTACCCTCCATACTCCCAGGCATCCCGGAGCCGGCCTGCTTTTTATAGGCGGAAGGCGTGGATCCAGCGACCTGCTTAAAGGTCCGGATGAAATGGGAGAGGTTGGAGTATCCTACCCGCTCGCAGGTTTCGGTGACAGAACAGCCCTCTTTCAGCAGGTGTTTGGCATGTTCGATCTTCAATAGGATCACATAGTCCTTATAGTTTTCTCCGGCGGCTTGCTTGATCAGGCGGCTCAGGACGCTGACCGACCGACCGAATTCCTGAGAAAGACGTTCCAGGCTCAGATCATATTCCAGGCAGTGCTCTGCGATATAGGCCAGAATGCGGCGGGAAAACTCCTGCTCCTCGTTTTCCAGGCCGCGCTGTTCTCCACGGCAAAGCTCCTCCACAATGGCGAGAACGCTTTCCTGAAAGGCCGGGAGGTCTTGGGCCCCGAGGATCTTCCCGGCCTGCTGCTTTCCGATGGGGACGTTCAGTTCCCGGCCCGCCGTGATCAGCATCACCATCACATCGGAAAAGATATACCTCTGCAGCAAAAACGACGGTGCGGTACATTCCAACTCCGCAACAAAATCGTCCAGCCGCTGCTGTGCCTCTTCAAGGTCCCCAGCGCGAACGGCCCGGAGCATCCAAAGGACATACCGATTGTCGTAGGTGAGAAGCTCCTCCTCCGAAACACTGTCCTCCCTGGCACGGCGCCTGCAGTCTGCTGTCGCCTCTAGATAGGAGGCCGGAAGACGGCCCAGCGCCTCGTAGGCTCCGCCAAGGCCCAGCTCTGCCGGAAGGCCCTTGGTTTCCAGCAGAGCCTCTGTCAGTTCCAGTGCCTCTTGGGCCTCTGCGACGCCGGTCAGCTCCAGAACAATGGCGATGGAACCTCCTTTCTGCCGGTCGCATACCGGATAAAACCGGATGCTGCCATCGGAAAGATCCGCCAGCCAGTCGAGGACCGGATCATTCGCAAGGATCTCACGGTCCTGGAAGCGAATCAGCAGGACCGCGTAAAAATCATTAGCCAAGGAAATCCCCAGCAGTCGCAGGCGCTGTACCACATCCTCCGAGCTGTCGCCGTTTAGGAGGAGCCGAAGGGCCTGGCTGCGGAGCTCCCGCATCTGCTGCGTCAGCTGTTCGTTGGCGTGGGCATTGTTTTCCAGGGCCTGGAATACGGCGTCTTCGATATCATCCAGCTCGTTGCGGCCCGGCTCTCCTGGGAAGCCCTTGGCTGCCAATCCGGCCTTGATGCGACGGATAGGCTTTACATTCCGATACGCGGTGAAGACAGCTACTCCGGTCAAAAGGGCGATGGTGACGCCGATAATGCCCAGGCTCAAGCTTCGGAATCCGGAAAAGTGATGGAAGATCCGCATCCGCGGATAATGAAGAACGAGCCGGAACCGGGAACCCGGCGCGTCCTCAGACGCCAGTTCCACCAGCTTTTCCTCTGGCGAAAGCGGATCGGCCGCAAGAGACCGGTCCTCCAGAAAGAGCTCCACCGCCCCGTCAAACCCGCCGGTGGCGTCCGTGATCCGCTGAAGGAGTTCACGCCGCTCCACGGCAAAACACAGGGTCGCGTTGCCAGAGGTGCCTCCCATCCGGACCGGAAAGGCAAACAGCACCACTGGGCCCTCCTCTGGGTCAAAAACAGAGAACTGTTCCAAGCTAACCAGCGATTCGGCCAGCTCCGCCGCTCCGGAAATTCCCAGCACCCGGCGGATGTAAAGCTCCGTTGGAACCGTGGTTCCGGTGGAACGGTAGAGGTGCCCGCCGTTCCTGTGATACAGGAGGAAATACTCCTGCGTCAGGGGAGACATGTTTTGATAGGTCTTGAAATCCTCCAGCATCTCCATCTCATAATAAGGATTCTGTTCCAAATAGGTCGGCAGGTAGACAACCTGAGAGGCCAGCTTGTAGGAAACCTCCTCCAGAATGTCCAGCTGGTTTTCCATATCCGCAGCGGCAAGGGCCAGCTTGTGGAGATTGGACCGGCGGTCCTCCTGTTCCAGGTCGTGGAGGAAAACGCTGAACAGCGAAAGCCCGATCAGCGAACAGGAGAGAAGGGTAATACATAGATAGGAAAACAGATATTGAAAAAGAAGGCGGGGCCTTTTCCGCTTGATGTCAGCCATGGGAGGTCCTCCTGTGCTTTATTGAAAAAACCGGACAGCACCTAAGGGCGGATGGAATTCCGCCCTTGGGTGCTTCTGATTCCGATGTTTTTTATGAATTCATGTTCTTCAGATAGGTTTCATAAGCGGTTTTGTAGTAGCCCAGATATTCCTGAAAGCCCAGGGCGTCCAGCTCGTCAAAGTACGCATCCAGCTCGCTGAAGGGCCGCGCGCCTGTCACAAACTTGGCGGATGCCTCTTGGATATGGGCGTTGATAACGGTGGACAGCTCGGTGATCCGGTTGTTTTCTTCCTCGGAGAAGAAGGTCAGGTAGGGATACACCTCGTCTGTCCGGTAAGGCATCAGATTGTCGATGACGCTGGCTCGGAACCAGAAGTCGCCGTTGGTGGGATTGGCCAGGTACACTTCCTTCATATCGCGGGGCGGAAGTCCGTTGGCCTCGGGCCGCCAGTTGAACTCGTTGAGATTCTGGCCGATTGCCCCCATATTGAAGCCTGCGACCCGTTTCCGGAGGTATTCCACGGCGTTGGGGTACAAATCCGGATTCTCGACCCGGTCCACATCCAATCGGTTGTAGTTTTCATCCAGGTACCAGCCGCCCCAGCCCTCCAGCAGGTTTTCGCTGCCACGCACCGCGCCGACCCAGGCCATATTGTTCCCTTCGTCGGAATAAATATAATTGGCGAAGCGGATGGCTGCCTCAGGATATTCACATTCTTTGGTAATGACAAAACCGCCGGTGGTGATGGGGCTATTGATCATAACAAAGGGTTCTTCGCAGTACTGGCTGGTCAGCGGAGGCATGGTGATGTACTGCTGGAAGCTTTCCACAGCCGGAAGGTCGATAAAGGCATCGGTATTGATCAGCCCCGCCTTATTCTCAGCGATGATCGCGCGGGTCCCGATTTCATCCAGGGTGTAGAATTCGCTGGAGACCAGGCCCTCGTTGTAGAACTGGTTCATCAGCTTGAGGAATTCCCCGTACCGCTCCCGGTCCCCGGCGGGGATGACTGCCTCTCCGTCTCGCAGAGCCGGCGTGATCCCCTTGGAATCGTTGGTCACATATCCCAGGGCATTGAGCAGGATATAGCAAGGATTATAGGTGGTGTAGGAACCGCCCATGGGGACGATATCATCGCCCATCGTCTTAAACGCCCTCAGGGCTTCAATGAGCCTATCCAGGGTAGTGGGCATTTCCAGGTTCAGCCCTTCCAGCCATTTGGTGTTGATCTGGCGCTTGGGATACTGTGAAGCATTGGTAATAGCCCACATATAGCCGAAGGAATAAATATTGCCGTCCGGAGCCTTGATCATGCTCTCCCAGGAGGGGTTTTCCGCATAGATTTTGGTTAGATTCGGCATATAGGTGTCGTTGACGTATTCCGTAAGCGGGATCAGCTGCTTTTCCATCATGCCGTAGCGGATCTGGTCTGCGGTGGTCAGGTTCATGCCGATCATTACGTCTGGCAGAGCATCCGCCGCAAACTGGAGCTGAACGTACTCATCCCGGTTGAAGATCTGCTCCACTTCCACGTCGATGTTCATCTTCTGCTGGACAAAATTCCAAAAATGGGAGCCCTTCCAGTCGCCATAGTCAGAAGACTGGGCTACCGCCATGGTCATAGAAACGGTTTCGCCCTCTTTTACAACGGGCAAGTCGCTGTCGAGATTCAGGTAAGACGGGACTTCCGGTTCATTGGATACCGATAAGCTTTCCGAAGGCTGGCTGGAAGGACCTTCTGGCACCGATTCCACGGGACTGCCTCCGCACCCCGCTGCGGAGGCGGCGAGGATCAGTGCAAAAAGGATACTGGCAACTGATTTCACCGATTTCATAAATAGAACTCCCCTTTTCTTTCTGGTTTTTATCGTCATTGCCCGCTGGCTGGCAGCGGCGCAAATACGGATACGCAGATCATTCCTTTACCGAACCGATCATCACACCCTTGACAAAAAACTTCTGAACAAAGGGATAGGCGATCAGCAGCGGAGCACTGGCGATGAAGATCACAGAATATTTCATCGCCTCCGCCAGGTAGGCACGGCGGGCGGCCCATTCCACCACGTCGGCGCCCTGAGACGGATCGATGTTGGCCAGCATGGTCTTCTGGGTGATGAGGATATCCCGAAGGACCAGCTGCAGCGGGTAAAGCTCCCGGTCCCGGATGTAAAGCAAGGCGTTATAATAACTGTTCCAGTGGCCCACAGCGTGAAACAGTGTCATAACCGCAATAATAGGCGCCGCCAGGGGAAGCGCTATGCGGAGAAAGGACTTGAACTCGGAAGCTCCGTCAATATAAGCTGCCTCATAGAGGCTTTCTGGGATTGAGGAGCTGAAGAACTGGCGGGTGACGATGAGGTTATAGCAGCTGACCCCGCCCAGGATCAGCACCCAGGGTGTGTTGAGGAGGCGGAGATCCTTCATCAGCAGGTAGGTCGGGATCATGCCGCCTCCGAAATACATGGTGATGAAGAAGAACCAAGAGAGAATCGTACGGCCCGGCAGTTTTTTTTTGCTGAGGACATAGGCGGCCGGTATCAGAGTCGCCAGGTTGTAGAGCGTTCCAAAAAAGGTATAAAAAAGCGTATTCCGGTACCCGGTCCAGATCAGTTTTTCCCGAAAAACACTTTGGTACGCCTCCAGGGTAAATCCCTTGGGCAGGAGGACCACGTTTCCTTTTGCTACGTCATAGGGCTCTGAAAACGACGCGATGACGATAAAATAGAGTGGATACAGCATGATGAGGACGATTGCGATCATGATAAGGGTGTTGACCCATTCAAACACCCGGTCCGAACGGCTTTGCCGCATAATTCTGCCCCTTTCCGATTTACCACAGGCTAATCCGGGTAACTTTTTTCGAAATTTGGTTGACGATCGCGATGAAAAGGATGTTTACGACGTTGTTGAACAGACCGATGGCGGCAGAATAGCTGAACTGTCCGCCCTGAATGCCGATTTCATAAACGTAGGTGGAAATGACCCGGGAAGCGCTGAGGTTCAAGGAGTTCTGCAGAAGGAAGATCTTTTCAAACCCCACGGACAGAAGGTTCCCGGTGTTGAGAATCAACATGGTGATCACGGTCGGCAGGATGCCGGGAATATTGATGTGCCAGATGATCTGGAACCGGCTGGCGCCGTCGATGCGGGCTGCCTCATGGAGTTCTGGCGAGATGCCCGCCAGGGCGGCGAGGTAGATAATGGTTCCCCAGCCGACCCCCTGCCAGACGCCTGACCAGACGTAAATGCTGGAAAAGAGACTGGGGATCGTCATAAAATCCACTCGCTCAGCCCCCAGGGCGGCACGGATGTTGTTAAACAGGCCGTTACTCCGGTTGGTGAACAAAATGATCATCGAACAGACGACCACTGTAGAAATAAAATGCGGCGCATATGTGATCATCTGGACAGTCTTTTTAAAAGCGACGTTGCCGATCTCGTTGATAAGCAGAGCCAGAATCACCGCGCAGGGAAAGGTCGCCAGAGAATACAGGCTGATCGAGATCGTATTTTTTAGGATATTCCAGAAATCCGGAAAGGTCAGAAAGCGGACAAAATGCTTGAGTCCCACCCACTCGCTGCCCCAGATGCCAAGACTGCTCCGAAATTCCTTAAATGCGATCTGCACGCCGTACATAGGGATGTAATTAAAAATAAAAACTGCGGCGACTGCGGGGAGGATCAGCAGGTAAAGCTGCCAGCTCCGTTTCAGGTTTTTCCACAGAGTGGGGGAACGCCTTTTCGCCCGGATGCTGGCGGCACTGGGATTTGTAATCGATTTGTCCATGTTATCACTCCTGTATGCTTCCGTTTCCGCCAGCGTGAAGGCCTCAGACCGTCCAGAGGAAACGGAAATCTCCGCTGCCTGCTCCTACAGCCGAACACGGTCCTGACGATGGCACAAGTATAGCAATCCTCCGCGAAAATTACAATAACCGAAATTCGTGCAAAAGAACGGTATTCCCCTCAAAGCCCTTTCCTGCTGGATTTTCGGCAAAAATGGCTTCGCTTATAAAACAGGAATATCCTGCTACATAAAATCCCCCCTGCTTCGGACAAGCGGAGCAGAGGGGAAGCGGATGCAGGCAGGAAAACATCTAAACCGCCGGAACGGTTGGTTTATCCAGGCCTATGGGAATATGAATCTGAACCTGATTTGCAGCCAGCGTCTGCTGAAGGAGCGATATCTCCATTTTATCTACGGCGGTCCGGGTCCGCGCCGCCAGAGCGGCGGCAGTGCCTGCAGCCTGTCCGGTCATAGCGGCGACTGGAATGACCCGGATCACCTCCCAGCCGCGGCCATCCGCGCTGACGATCCGTCCAGCTGCCAGGAGATTGGGGAATCCGGTCTTCCGAAGGCAGCGGTAGGGAATTTCAAACCGTTGTCCCCTCTTGGTGAAGTCTCCCGCTGCGCCGATAGAATCCTCAAAATGCTGGTAGACGTCGGACTCCTGAAGAGTCCAGTCGCCCTGGATGCGCCGGGTCTTGCGGAACTGGGCCATGCCGGGCAGTGTGATGATGTCCCGGGATTTACGGTCCTCGTTCTTCACCTTGTCGAAGATCAGCTTACGCCCGGCCAGAAGGAAAGCCGTCACCTCTTCATTGGTCACGCCGCTGAAGGGCGGCACCCCTTCCGGCTGGCCGTTTCCGAAGAGATCGGAGCCGCCGCCGAACCAGGTCCGCATCTGCAGAATGTTGCCGCTCTCCGCCGCCTTTCGGCAGGTATCCAGGGACGCACGCATCGTGACCACGGAAAGGAAATTGTTCCCGTGCAGCACACAGGGGACCCCAGCCCGCGAAAGGATATCCGCGTCACCGGTGGCGTCGACTACCACGGCGGCGGGAAAAAACTCCCGTCCGCTTTTGCTCTCGGTGATGACGCCCTTGCAAAGCCCGCCCTCCATGACTGGGTAGGAGCCGGCCATATCAAAGCGCAGCTCGACTCCGGCCTCGGTGAGCCAGCGGTCCAGCGCCAGAGCAAAGAGGTTGGGGGAAAAGTGGGTGGCGTAGCGCGGGGCGCCGGGACCGGGTTCCGGCGAGCCTTCCCGCCATTCCCCGGGGAGGCTGTCGTAGCCGTAACGGATAGCCAACCGCAGAAGCTCCTCCGCAATGCCTCCGATCATCTGGTGGCCCTCCCCGTCACAGAGAGGCTCGTACCAGGCGATGAGTCCCAAGGTGGCCAGGCCGCCCAGTATGGCGCTTTTTTCGATGAGCAGAACCCTGCTTCCCTGCCGCGCAGCAGCTACTGCCGCCGCTGCGCCTGCCACGCCGCCTCCCACCACGATCACGTCGTGGAAAGGCTGCACCGGCACCTGCCGGGTTTCGGTTATGTATTCCATTTCAGCACCTCCATAGCCGGACATTCTATCCGGCAGTCTGCCCTAATTATACTGAACCAAGTCCATCTTTGCAATGTGCGATTTTTGCGCAAAAATACACAATTGAAACATTCAGTCCTCATCCTTCCGGCGGAGAAGCCGGTCGGTATCCTGATAAACAGCCAGCCGCAGGCGAAAATCCGTGGGATAAATACCCTCCAGCTTATGAAACAACCGGCTGAAATAGGAGGCGTTCTCGAACCCCAGATGATCAGCCACCTCCTTAACTGAGAGGCTGGTGGTGCGCAGTAGCTCCTTGGAATAGGAGATTTTCAGCCGGTTGATGTACTGGATGGGTGAAATCTGAAGCTCCTCACGGAAAAGGCGTGCCAAATGCTGAGGCGTGACGCTGCAGTACCGGCTCAGCTCCTCCAGGGTGATCTTCCGGGTGTAATTTTGACGGATATACAACAGCGCTTTTTTGATACGGGCGGGGTACCGGCCGTCCACAGCGGTGCTTTCCCCGGAGAGCAGGCTGTTGAAACAGCACCGGGTCAACAGGGCCAGGACCAGGGAGACCCGCAGGGAAATCAGCATAGAGCTCTCCACGTCCCCCCGGAGTACCTCCGCCAGCGCCGCCTCCAGCTGGTTCAGGACGTCGTCCGTGTACTCCCCGGCATAATTGGAATATGCCAAAAATGCATCGGTGGAGAGGACCGACGTCCGGTAGTCGCTGCGGGTCAGGTCAGCAAAAATCTCCGATCGGAGCCGCCTTGCCTGTTCCAGAGGGACCTCTTCCCCCACGGCCTCCACCGGAGCCTCCGCTGAAAAATGGACGTAAAAAAACTCGCAGACCGCGCCGTCCTTGGGCCTGCGCCGGTAAAGCTGGTTGGCAGGGATAAAGAAAAGACCTCCCCGACCCACCGGATAGTCCTCCCCTTCGATGGTGAAGATACATTCCCCCTCTGTGACCGCCACCAGAATGTGATTTTGGTCCGCCTGGCTCCAGACGGTGTTGCGGCGAATCTTGTAGAAGTCCCGGACAAGAAGCGGGCGCTCCAGACTGAGGCGAAAAAGCATCGCAGTCCCCCCTATGTTCAGATTGTGCATCGATCCGGCTGCTTTGTTTATTTTCAATTATAATCCTCTGCGCTATGATTGTAAACAGAAAAAGCGTCTGAAGGAGGAAAAATTATGGAACAGCGCAAATGGCGGGTCGCAGTCATCGGCAGCGGCTCTTTCGCAAACTGGCAGTATTTTCCCCACATCGCCCAGACGGCCAACGCGGAGTGCGCCGCCGCCTGTGACATCATCCCGGAACGGGCCCGGGACGCGGCGGAGAAGTACGGTATTCCCCGGTGGTTTTCCAGTGTGGAGGAGCTTCTTGACTGGGGTGAATTCGACATTGCCATCGACGCAGCCTCGATCCCAGCCCACCATGAGATCAATATGGCGGTGCTGCAGGCTGGAAAGCACCTGATTTCCCAGAAACCCGCCGCTCCCACGGTCGAGCAGATGACCCAGCAGATGGAGGCCGCGAAAAAAGCCGGGGTGAAATTCTGCTGCGTCCCCATCCACATGATGACCCCTGACATGCTCATGGCCAAACAGATGATCGCCGACGGGGCCATCGGCGATGTACTCTCGGTCAAATGCGTATCCACCCATGGTGGGCCGGAGTACTTCCAGTACCGAGATTCCGATCCCTCCTGGTTTTACCAGCCCGGGGCCGGCGCCCTTTACGACATGGGGGTCCACGCCCTTCACAAGGTCACCGGCGTCATGGGTCCAGCCAAGCGGGTGGGCTGCATGGCCGCCAACGCCCTCAAGACCCGCACCATCCGTTCCGGGGCTCTGGACGGCCAGGTGATCCGCACTGACCAGATGCCAGACACCTACTACATCACCCTGGATTTCGGCGGCGACCGCATCGGCTTCGTGGACACCGGCTTCACCCAGCGCGCCACCCGCTGCGTCCCCATGGAGATCTACGGCGATCGGGGCACCATCTCCTTTGAACCCCACAACGGCGTCTGGCCCAATCCCAAAGTCTACATCGACTCTCCCCAGCTGGGCCTCCGCGGATGGATGGAGCCACAGACCTGGGTGAAAAGCACCCGTCCGGCTCATTTTACTCAGTGCTGTTGTCTGGCGGACATCATCCGGGCCATCGAAACGGACACAGACCCCCTTCTCTCCCCGGAGCAGGCCCGCCACGTCATCGAGATCATGTGCGCCATTCCCGAGGCCATTCAGACCGGCGGACTGGTTTCCCTCAAAACATTTTTTTAAGGAGGAACTGCTATGAAAAAATGGAAAATTGCCGTCATTGGCCTGGCCCATGTCCATGCGCAGATCCTGTACCACGACTTTAACCGGTATCTGGACGAGGTGGAGTGGTTGGGCTGCGCCGACATGCCGCCTTTCCACCCGGAGGGGCCGGAGAAACGAATGGCTCTGAGCATGAACGTCCCGGATCCCCCAAGGCTTTATGCCGATTACCGGGATCTGCTGGCGCAAGGGCCGGACATCGCCCTTGTGTGCAGCGATGTCCGGAGCCACGGAGAGGTAGTCTGTGAGCTTCTCTCCCGTGGTATCCACGTTGTTGTGGAGAAACCCATGGCCTTCTCCCTGGAGGACGGGCTTGCCATGTGCCGGGCGGCCAGGGCCTCCGGCGCGGCGCTGGCCGTCAATTGGCCGGTGGCCTGGTTCGGCTCCTTCCGAAAAGCCCGAGAGCTGGTCGCCGCCGGAAAGATCGGCCGTCCTCTGCGCTGCCACTACCGCAGCCCCGCCACCACCGGGCCCTTCTCCTACGGCCAGCAGGAGGAGCTCTCCCAGCACTGGTGGTACCAGCACAGCCGGGGCGGTGGCTCCATTATGGATTACGCCGGGTACGGTTGCCTACTCACCACCTGGTTTCTGGGGGGGATGGCGAAGCGAGTCAGCGGTATGCGCAAGAATTTTCTCGTCCCCTTCAGCGATGTGGAAGACTACTCTGCTTTCTTGCTAGACTTTGGCGATTCCGTGGGATTCCTTGAGGGTTCCTGGTCCACCTTCAACAGCGGGGAAATCCCTTCCGGCCCGGTGATCTACGGAACGGAGGGAACCATCGTCGCCGACCGCCATTCCAGCACCGTCCGGGTCTACCGCGGGGCCTCCCACGGCTTCACCCAACCAGATGAGGAATACGACACGGTATCGGGAGACAACATCGGACGCAATTTTTTAGACCACCTGGGAAAAGGAACGCCCCTTTTCGAACTGGTGGAACCCGCCTTCAATCTGAAGGTCCAGGCCGCCCTGGACGCCGGCATCCGCTCCTGCGAAAGCGGCCGGACGGAGGCTGTCCGAAATCCATTTGAGGAGGAACCTGCATGAAAAAGCTCCGGATCGCACTCATCGGCGCGGGGATGATCGCCAACGCCGCCCATCTCCCCGCCATCGGCAACCTCCGCAAAAAGGGACTGGCAGAAGTCATCGGCATCGCGGATATCCGGCCGGAGGCGGCGGAAGAAACCGCCAAGCGCCATGATATTCCCAAATGGTACACCGATCCTCAAAAAATGCTCGACGAACTGAAGCCGGACTTTGTTTCGGTCTGCACACCAAACGTTTACCACAAGCAGTGGACCCTAGCTGCCCTCCGTGCCGGGGCGGACGTGGCCTGCGAAAAGCCAATGGCCGTTTCTCTGGCTGACGCGGAGGAAATGTTCGCCGTGGCCGCCGCCTGCGGAAAGCGGCTCTTCCCCTGCCAGTGCATGCGCTGGCGCAACTACATGCAGCAGTCCAAATACCTGGTGGACAGCGGGGAACTGGGAACACCCTATTTCTCCGACATCTCCTTCATCCGCCGCTGTGGCATTCCCACCTGGGGGATGTTCCACATGAAGGAGCACAATTTCGGCGGGCCCTTCTGCGATCTGGGCGTCCATCTCATCGACTCCCTGCTGTGGATCGTGGGAAGCCCCAAGGTCCAGGCAGTCAGCGGTGCGGCTTACCGGAAGATCGCCAACCGCGGAGATGAGGTCCTTATCAGCATCGCGGAAAGCGGTGCTTACAGCGGCACCTTCACCCCCCGGCCCTATGATCCGGCAGAGTTTTCCGTGGAGGAGTTTTCCACCGGTTTTCTCCGGCTGGAAGGGGGCTTCACCGTCAATTTCAAGTTTTCGTGGGCCGTCAACCTCCCCACCACCAACTTGAATATGGTTATCTGCGGCGACCGGGGCGGCTTGTCCGTCAATGGGGAGACTCTTTACCGCAACGTGGGGAAATTCCAGTCCGAAACCGCCATGAAATGGTTCGACAACGGCGCGTACAAGGGTACGCCCTTTGAACAGCACTGGTACATGTATGAGCACATTCTGGACGTTCTGGCCGGGAAGGCGGAGTACCTTATCACGCCGGAGCAAAACCTGGAGGTCAGCAAGGCCATCGAATGCTACTACCGCTCGGCAGAAGAAGGCCGGGAGGTCCGCGCGGAGGAGTTGAAGCACTATGAAGCCCATTAAAGCTGTCATTATCGGGTTCGCCCACATGCATGTCAATGAAATCGCTCTTTATCTCTCCGAGCAGCCGGACACCGAGCTTGCCGGCTGCACCGATATTCCTCTGGAGCTGGAGGAGCAGACTCAGGGCCGCTACACCCGAGCCTGGAACCGGAGAAATGTCTGCGAGACCTATCAGGTTCCCTATTTTGCCACAGTGGAGGAGCTGCTGGACACCGTGAAGCCGGACATTGCCTACATCCTCACCGACAACGCCGGAAAACCGGCGGCCGTAGAGCAATGCGCCTGCCGGGGAGTCGATGTCTGCATCGAGAAGCCCATGGCCGCTTCCCTCTCCGAAGCCCTCCGCATCCGGAAAATCGTCCAGGAGACCGGCATCGAGGCGGTGGTCAACTGGCCTACCACCTGGCGGCCCACGGGGCATCAGCTGAAGCAGGCCCTGGAGCTGGAAACCGCCGGGCCGCTTCTGAAGCTCTCCTACTTAAACGGCCACACCGGTCCCCTGGGGACCGGTGCCCGGCATCGGGGCGTCTCCGCCGCCGCGGAGGAGATGACGCCGGAGCAGCGGGCCCACACCTGGTGGTACAACGCCCGGTACGGCGGCGGCGCGTTTCTGGATATCGGCTGCTACGGCTGCATGTACAGCCGCTGGTTCCAGCCGGAACCAGCCTGCGGCGTCCGGGCTCTGGCCATGAACTTGGGCACGCCGGAGGCCGATTGTCCCGACAATGTGGCCCTTCTGATCCGCTATCCTCACGCCATGACCACGGCGGAAGGGACCTGGACCGTCCCGCAGGCGGCGATCCCTGGAGGACCCACCGTCTTCTGCCGGGACGGGGTGATCTTTTACGTCCGGGAAAACGGCGGACTCCGGCTCCGAGCGGTGGATCGGCTGGGGAATCCCCTGGAGATCCCGGTCCTGGAGCTGCCGGACCGATTCCGCAACATGGCTTGGCACTACGCGGCCCACCGGATGGAGGGCACGCCTTTCCATCCCACCGTCACGCTGGAGCAAAACGTCCAGGTGCTGGCCCTGCTGGACGCGGCCATGGCCTCCGCCCGCAGCGGCCGGGAGGAACCGGTGGAGAGCGTATTGCCATAAGGAAATCCGCGCATCATGGGAAAAACCGCACCGGCGGCACAAAGATTCCTTCCGGCACAGTCCGATTCTATTCCGCCCATTGCAGGCACAGGAGCGGAATGTTATATTGGACTCGGAGGGACGCCCGAGCGCCGGCTTTTCTCAAGTTCTTTTTGGAGGTGGAGTCATGAATGGGATCATCGCAGACATCCAGCGGGCCTCCGTCCACGACGGACCGGGCCTGCGGACGACGGTGTTCTGCAAGGGTTGTCCCCTGCACTGCCAGTGGTGCCACAATCCCGAGTGCATCGACCCGAAACCCCAGATCCTGCGCTATCCGGAACGGTGCATCGGCTGCGGCCAGTGTGAGAGCGGCTGCTTTTCCGGGGCACAGGTCGTCTGCGGCCGGGAGATGACGGTGGAAGAGGTTTTGGATGAGATCTGCCGGGACCGGCCCTACTACGGCGACGGCGGCGGAATGACCCTTTCCGGCGGAGAACCGCTCTTTCAGGCGGATTTTTCCCGGGAGCTTCTGGCGGCCTGCCGGGGCGAAGGAATCTCTACGGCTGTAGAAACGTCCCTTTTCGCGCCTTGGAAGACGGCGGAGCCGGTCCTACGCCAGTGCGGGCTGGTCATGGCCGATTTGAAGGTCTGGGACGACAACCTACACCGTGAGGTCACCGGCGTATCCAACCAACTGATTCTGGAAAATCTTCGCCGGCTGGACGAATTGGGGATTCCCCTGGTTCTCCGCACGCCCGTCATCCCCGGGGTCAACGACACACCGGAAGAGATCGGGGCGATTGCAGGCTTTGCGCAGGGGCTTTCCCATCTGCGCTACTATGAGTTGCTCCCCTATCATCCCTTAGGACTTCAAAAGGCGGCGGCCGCCGGGATAGAGGAGCCACGGTATGAAATTCCCTCCGCGGAAACCATGGGATGGCTGGCCCGCGCCGCTGGGTTTCCCGTACGCATTGCAGGAAAGGTTGTGACAACATGTTGACGGATACAGATCGGCTCCGACTCCTTCGGGAAAAGAAAATCGCCCACACCTTGGCCAAACGGGAGCAGCAGGGCTATATGAACGCCGACGATTACGGGACGGTTCCCTTCCCGCCGGGCTACTCGTTTACCCCGATCCCCAACAACCCGGACGGCGGATTCTACGGGTATCAGGGAATGGCGGACAATTTCTGCGCCCTGTTGGACCAGCACCCGGTCTATGTGGACCCTTTGGAGCGGCTTTGCTGCCGCTGGCGGGATATGCTGGCCAACTACCGGCGAGGTCGGCGCTGGGATAAGCAGCGCTTCCCTTATGACGGTCTGAAGCCGGAGCAGGAGCTTTACAACATTTCCTCCGGCATTGAAAATGACGCGCATCTGGCCTGCGATTATCGCATCGGCCTTTCGCTGGGCTTTGGCGGGCTGCTGGAAAAGGTCCGGCGCTGCCGGGACCAAAATGGCGACCCCGACGGCTTTTACCAGGCGGAGGAACGGGTTCTCCTCTCAATCATGGGCTTTATCCGGCGGCACATCGCGGAAATCCAGCGGCTTATAACCACTGAGGAGCGTCCGGAGCTGCGGGAAAGCCTTCAAAAAATGCTGGAAGCCAATGAGGCGATCCTCTCAAATCCACCCAAAACCTTCTGGCAGACCTGCCAGTGGGTGGCCTATTTTAACTGCGTGTCCCGTATCTACACCCGGGACGGGGCCGGATTTCAGCTGGACCAGCTTTTGCTGCCCTATTACGAACAGGATCTAGCAGCAGGCATACTGGACCAGGATACCGCCCGATTCCTGGTGGCCAATCTATTGCTCATCGATCCTCATTACTATCAGATCTCCGGCATCGACGAACAGGGGCGCGATATCACCAACCCGTTTTCCTATCTCATTCTAGAAGCGGCCCACTCCCTGAATATCGCCGTCAATCTGACGGTGCGGGTCCACCCTGACTGTGATCCGGAATTTCTCCGCAAGGCGATAGAATATCTTTTTGAGGACCGCAATGGATGGCCCCGCTTCTGCGGAGATCTGCCGCTGTCCCAGGGCTACATGAAAAACGGCTTTGACGAGGCTACCGCCCGCAGCCGCATTGCGGTGGGGTGCCACTGGATGTGCGTCCCCGGCCGGGAATGCCCCATGAACGACACCGTGAAAATCAACGTGGCCAAGGTGCTGGAAGTTGCTCTCAAGGAGATGAAAAAGTCACCGAATCCCTCTTGCGAAGAGCTGTTCTGCCGGTTCTCCGCTCACCTGAAGAGAGCGGTGGAGGTTACCGCCGCCGGGATCAATCTTCATTTGGACCATCAATGGGAGGTCACGCCAGAGCTGGTCATGAACCTGATGATGCACAACACACTGGAGCAGGGGAAGGACATCACCCAGTGCGCCGACCTATTCACTGTCGGAGTGGACGGTGCGGGGCTGGCAGTAGCCGCCGACTCCTTCGGTGCCATGGAGCAGCGCATTGAAAAAGAAGGCCGTTTGACCTGGTCCGAGCTTTTCGCCGCACTGGAACAGGATTTTGCCGGTGCTGCCGGAGAACGCATCCGTCTCATGCTCTCTTCTTCTAACCGGTACTGCCAAGGCGGAAGCCTCTCCGACGGCTGGGCCAAGCGCATCACCCAGGTGTTCACCCAACTGGTCAAGGCTCAGCCCATGCCCGGAAAGCGCCAGCTTATCCCGGGATGGTTCTCCTGGTCGCAAACCATTGAGTTCGGTTCCGTCGTCGGCGCAACGCCCAACGGCCGGAAGGCAGGCGCGCCCATCTCACATGGTGCAAACCCCAACCCCGGTTTCCGCCGGGATGGCGCAGTCACGGCCATGTCCACTGGAATCGCGGGGGTTCAGCCCGGCTACGGGAACACGGCTCCCCTCCAACTGGAATTTGATCCTCAGATCTCCAGAGAGGATGGCGGCGTCCAGCGGGTGATGGAACTCATTCGCACCCACTTTGAACTGGGCGGGACACTGATCAATATCAATGTTCTGGATGGGGAAAAGCTGCTGGCTGCTCATAAAAACCCCGATCTCTATCCCGACCTAGTCGTCCGGGTGACCGGCTTTACGGCCTACTTTGCCACGCTATCGCCAGAATTCCGTCAATTGATCGTAGACCGGTTTTTAAACGGCTTTTGACTTCTTTGTCCAGGCCGCATTTGCATGTTCTGTCATTCCGGGAATTCTTTCTTGGCAAAACTGCAAAATGTTTCCCTTCGACAGATTTCAACAGAAACATCCGGCTGGTTATGGTAAACTATTCTCAGCAACACCATAACCTTTTCCCAAAGGAATCTCCTGCCGATTTTGATTGGCGGGGGTTTTCTTTTTGCTGGAATGGAAGATTTTTTCGACAAATCATTTTAGAGAAATATTGTATACTATTTTTCAAAAAATTTTTGTGGATTGTCGCAAAAACCCGCCGGCTTAGGCCAGCGGGTTTCTGCTTTCTGTAATAAACGAGCAAAATTGGCAGCGAGCCGATCCATTCCCAGTCTGTAATAAAACTCATCCTCGGAGCTTCCGGATCTCCGCAGTGAGGACGGGAACTACATCAAAAAGATTGCCGACGATGCCATAATCAGCCACCCCGAAGATCGGCGCATCGGCGTCCTTGTTGATGGCCACGACGCAGCCGGAGGCGCTCATCCCCGCCAGGTGCTGGATGGCGCCGGAGATGCCGCAGGCGATGTAGAGCTTGGGTCCGACGTTTTTACCGGTCTGGCCCACTTGGTGGGAATGGCTAATCCATCCTGCATCCACGGCCGCACGGGAACAGGCCAGTGTGGCCCCCAGGGCGTCACAGAGTTCCTGCAGGACCTTAAACCCTTCGGCGGAGCCCACACCGCGGCCTCCAGCGACGATGATTTCGGCTTCCTCCAGGTTCACCAACTCGCCGGCCGCCTCGCGGATAGTCTCCAGCACCCGAGTACGGATCTCGCCGGCAGGAAAATGGAAGTCCTCCCGGATGATCTCCGCCCTTTTGCCGGTCACGGGGGGTTTTTTAAAGACGCCGGGCCGCACCGTCCCCATCTGAGGTCGATTGTTGGGACAGAGAATCACCGCCATCAGGTTTCCGCCGAAGGCGGGACGGGTCCAGCAGACGCAACCACTTTCCGGATCCACATCCAGATTGGTGCAGTCCGCGGTGAGGCCGGTATTCAGGCGGCAGGACACTCGGGGGCCCAAATCCCGGCCATTGGGGGTAGCGCCGATGAGGATGCTGGTAGGTGCATACTTCTCCAGCAGCGCCGTCAGAGCAGCTGCATAAGCGTCAGTAGAATACTCCCGGAATTCCGGGCTGTCCACCACCAAAACACTGTCTGCTCCGTGGACCGCCGCTTCTTCCGCGGCCTTCTCCACGCCGCATCCGACGACCAACGCCACCAGAGCACCGCCCTGTTTGTCGGCCAGCTCCCGGCCTGGGTTGAGCAGCTCGATTCCTACATTTTTCGCAGAGCCGTCCTCGCGGGTCTCCACAAAGACCCAGAGATCTTTTGTTTTTGCTTTCATCACGGCTCCCCCTTTATATCACGCCGGCGCTGCTCAGCGCCTCGGCCAGTTTTTCCGCAGCCTTTTCTGCTGTTTCTCCGCGAATGATGACTCCCGACTGCTTGCGGGGCGGCACGAAGGTTCGCTTCACCTTCGTGGGCGATCCCTTAAGCCCGGAGCGCGTTAGGTCGATAGCCGGAATGTCCGCGGCTCCCAGATGGGGAATTTCCGCGCTGCGGGCAGCGGCCCTTCGCCGGAAGCTGGGAAAACGCAGATCGAAGGCCGGCTTTGTAAAGGTGACCAGGCAGGGGCAGCAGATTTCCACTACTTGCTTTCCTTCCTCAGTTTCCCGGAGAACCTGAAGACTGCTGGCGCTGGCCTCCCGGACCTCCAGCACATAGGTGACTTGGGGAAGCCCCAGATGTTCGGCGATTTCCGGGCCGACCTGAGCGGTGTCTCCGTCGATGGCCTGTTTGCCGCAGAAAATCATGTCAAAGGGTCCATCCAGTTCCTCCAGCCGCCGGATTGCCGAAGCGAGGATGTAGCTGGTGGCCAAGGTGTCGGAGCCGCCGAAGGCCCGGTCAGTGAGCAGGTACGCCTTGTCGGCGACGGTGGACAGGCACTCCCGCAAGGCAGCTTCAGCCTGGGGAGGGCCCATGGTGAGCACCGTCAGATGGGCGCCGGGGACACGGTCTTTGATGCGGGCGGCGGCCTCCAGCGCGTAGCCGTCATAGGGGTTGAGCACGCTGGGGACGCCCTCGCGGATCAGGGTATTGGTCACGGGGTCGATCTTGATTTCGGCGGTGTCCGGGACCTGTTTGACGCAGATCAGAATTCTCATAAGGCTCCTCCTTCTGTGCTGAAGCAGACTTTGCCGGGGTTCAGGATCAGCTTGGGGTCGAAGACTCGCTTGATCCCCTGCATCAGGGCGATATTGGCGGGGCCGGCCGCTTCAGCCAGGTACTTGACCTTGCCCATGCCGACGCCGTGCTCGCCGGAAATCTGGCCGCCCAGCTCCATGGCTTTGGCATAGACCCGGCCCATGAACCCATCCACCTGGCGGAGAAATTCCTCCCGCTCCATATCGTTGGAGCAGGCGTAGATATGCAGGTTGCCGTCTCCGGCGTGGCCGAAATACTGGACGCGGAAGTCGTAATCCCGGGCCAGCTCATCCACAAAAACCACGTAGTCGGGAATCTTGGGCACCGGCACCACCACGTCGCACTCATCGAGGAGCTTTGTCTGCTCCTCGATGCCCTCCAGAAAGGAGGAACGGGCAGCCCAGGCAGATTTGAGCCGGGGCGGCGTATCAGCCACCAGCACGTCCAGAGCGCCCTCCGCCAGCAGCATTTCGGCGGCCCGGGTGATCACCGGCTCCAGGCCCTCAGCGCTGTCCCCGTCGAAGGTGATCAGCAGATACGCGCCCACATCAGCGCCTTCCACCTGCCGGGGAAAGACCTGTTTGCCCAGATACTCCTCGGAGGAGACCAGGATCTCTTTCTCAAAAAATTCGATGGCCTGGGGGTCGAAATGGTTCATTTTGAACTTTGGAACCGTGGAGATACACGCCGCCAAACTGGCAAAGGGGGCGATGAGGCTGACCGTGGCCTTGGGGGCGGGGATCAGCTTCAGGGTCAGTTCCGTGATCACGCCCAGGGTGCCCTCCGAGCCGATCATCAGATTCAAAAGGCTGTAGCCGGAACTGGTCTTGGACACCGTGGCACCGAAGCGGGTGACTTCTCCGTTGGGGAGGACGACGGTCATGGCCTTGACGTAATCCCGGGTGGCGCCGTATTTGACCCCCCGCATTCCGCTGGCGTTGGTGGCCACGTTTCCGCCCAAAGTCGCCATTTTTTCCCCCGGATCCGGAGGATACAGGCAGCCATGGGCCAGTGCATCTTCGGCCAGCTGCTGGAGCAGGACGCCGGGCTGAACGGTTACGGCGAAATTTTCCAGATCATAGGCGAGGATCCGGTTCATCTTGGCGGTGCAGATGACCACACCTCCGCAGATAGGCGTACAGCCACCCACCAGGCCGGTTCCGGCTCCCCGGGTGGTGACCGGGATACTGTGTTCATAACAGATTTTAAGGATGCCCGCCACCTCCTCGGTGGTGAGAACGTCGATGGCGACTTCCGGCATCTGGACACCGTAGATGGGCATTTCATCCCGGGCATAGTCCGGGTTGACGCTGCCGCCAGTGATGACCCGACCGGGGACGACTTTGGAAAGCTCGTCAATAATTGCAGGGGTTATTGGATTGTAATTTGCCATGTCTGCGCGTACCTCCTTTTATATTGAAAATGCATGCTCTTTATTCACGGACCATGACGGATATTCCATTGGGAATGACCACCAGGTGGGCGTCCGGGCCTTTTTCAGCCCTGGCCATGGCTAAGGCTTCATGGATGTCCGGGGCCCATTCCATCTTCATGTCTAGGATAGTCTGACGCTGGGCCGGCTCCGTGATGAAAATCACCCGGTGCTTGCAGAGAATCCGGGCTAGTATCTGGTACTCCCACTGGTCGGGCTTCGTCTCGTTCTGCGGGGTGGCCAAAATTTCCTGAGTGAGAGCCGCCGGAGACGTACAGTCCCGGAGAGCGCGGTAAAAGCTGTCCCCTCCCGCCCCGTCTCCGCAGGCGGAGATCATCAGCAGCACCGCTCCCTCCGCGGCAGCCGCTTCAGCGGCGGTGAGACCCTTGACGCTTTGATAAATATTCTGGTCCAGGGGATAACCACCGTTGCTGGAAACGACGATATCTCCCTTCTGTTCCGGCTTCACCTGGCAGTATTGAAGCAGCAGGCGGCAACCCGCCTCGTGGGCCTGCACCGGATCTCCAGCAAAGGCGGCGGCCACCTTTTTCTCCTCGTCGATGAGGACGTTGACAATATAAGCGAGCTTTGCCAGACGGCAGGCTTCCAACATATCCTTATGCAGAGGATTGCCCTCCAGAACCCCTGTCCGGGCCTGAGGAGAGGCGATGAACCGGGCACAGTGATTCCCAAGCACCGTGACCTGGTCGCACACGCCGGGGAGGACGCTTTTCCGCCCGCCGGAAAAACCCGCAAAAAAGTGGGGTTCGATGAAGCCCTCCGCCACCAGAAGGTCGGTCTCCGCCGCAGCGCGGTCGATGACACACCGGGCTCCCGAGGGCAGTACGCCGATATCCACATTTCGGGCCGGATCCCGGCTGTCGTGGATGACGATTTTTTCCCGCTCATAGACTTCGTCCCCCAGCTTCTGCCGCAGTTCCTCTGCGCTGGAAGGCCGGTGAAAGCCGGTAGCCACCAAAAGGGTCACACCGATATCCGGGCTTCCCTCCCGCAGCTCCCGAAGCAGAAAGGGCAGGATGTGCCGGCTGGGGACCGGTCGGGTGTGGTCGCTGATAATGATCGTACAGGTCTTCTTACCCCGGGCCAGTTCCCGCAAAGTGGGAGAACCGATAGGGTTGGCCATGGCTTCCTGAACCAAACTGTCCTCGGAGCCGGCGGCCCGCAGTTCGCCGATCCGGGATTCCAGGATCTCCGCGCCGGGCAGATCATCCTCCAGCGTCATGCCAGTCCGTCCAAAGGGAATGGTTACCGTCATTTCTGTGCCTCCATTTCACTGCTATATTTATAAGGAAATAAAATGTGTTATTTTCGAGTTAACTTTAACATATTTTTCTAAAATTGCAAGTTCTTTTCATGCTTTTTTCTGTTTTTCCTAAGAAAAATTCGTTTTCTTTATGCACAATAACGTTTTTTCAGTATAAAAAGGCCGGAGAAAATTTCTCCGGCCTTTTCCCGTCCTTTGTTTCTTTATTTAGCGGATGCCTGCTGCTCCCAGAACATCCGGCACGCCTGTTCGAATAAGATCATGTGACCCCGCAGGATTTCCTCATAGGTCTGTTTGGGGCCGGGCGCATCACAGATGCACTCGTTGCTTTCAAAAACCGCGGACACTGCGCCGCACACATGATGCAGTGCACTGGCCAGGTTGAAGGACGGCGGGGTGGAGCCGCTCTCCCGTCCCGGAAGGTCCCGGATCGTAAAGTACAGGCCCTCCTTCCGCGCCGCGGCGTCGCACCGGACAGCTAGCTGCCGGATAGCCTCGCTGGTCTCCAGCGGAACATAGCTGGTGGACAGCAGATCATTGACGGAATTGCCGCCCCCGTGAAGGTGCAGCGCGCAGTCTACAAATTCTTCCTCCGCCAGCTCCAGCAGCGCGGCGGTTTCCCGGGCCATAGGATGGAAAAACTGGTCGTGCATGAGGTTTACGCCGTCGTCGTTGAAGTAGCCGCCCAAAAACGCCACTGCCTCCCGGATGGGATGCACCTTTTTGCAGTCGGGCCAGCAGCAGAGAGAACCGTCGAGCCAGGTTCCCTGGCCCCAGTAGCGCAGTTCGTCGAGGGTGCAGCCGATCATTGCTGCAGGCTTCACCCGTGCGCGGCCGTCTGGGTTCATGACCGGAATGATGAGCAGACGCACCCGTGCCGCAGCCTCCAGCATGGCGCTGTTTGGCCGGCCCGCCAGGTCTGCGCCGGTTTCCAGCAACGAAATCAGGTTCAGCAGCGCCGCGGTACCCTCGGTTTCCTGTCCGTGCACCGCCCCAACGAGCAGGACGACAGGCTTTTTCCGCTTCCTGTCCAGGTAAAAGGTGACGTCGTGGGCGCCGCAGGCAGAGCTGTAGTTAGCGGAGGGATGCAGCTCCTCCTTTTCCCCGTAAGCGAAGAGCCACACCGGGCGGCCTCCCGCCGAATCGGTCAGGCGGCGCACTGAAGCTTTCCGGGCGCGTTCCGCCCAGGCGGAAACGGCGCTCAAATCGGTTTGCCAATATTCTGGAATCATGGAATCCTCCTTGCTGTCAGATAATGTTGGGCTTCTGTCCGCTATCCCTTGATCGCCCCCAGCATAACACCCTTCATGAAATATTTTTGCAGGAACGGATACACGCAGAGCACCGGCAGCGTGGACACCACGATGGTGGCGTATTTCACTGCCTCTGAATAGGCCTGGTAGTCAGCCGCGCCGCCCGAAACGCCGGTGTTCATCCCGGCGGCTTCCTCGTTTCCGGAGATGAGGATCTCCTTGAGGATCAGCTGCAGCGAGTAGTACTGCCGGTTGGTGAGGTAGATTGCCGAAGTCATCCAGTTGTTCCACTTGGCGACGATGAAGTAAAGCGCCACCACCGCAATAACCGGAATCGAAAGCGGCACAAAGATCTTCCAAAGGATTGTCCACTCGCTGGCACCGTCCAGTTCGGCCGACTCCTCCAAGGAATCCGGAATCGATCGGAAATAGCTCATCACCATGATCATATTATAGGTGCTCATGGAACCGATAAGGATTTGTGACCAGATCGTGTTCACCAGACCGTAGGTACGCATGACAATATAGGTGGCGATGAGGCCGCCTCCGAAAAACATGGTAATGATGACCATGGTCATAAAGAATTTCTGCCCCGGAAATGTCTTGCGCGACAGCACAAAAGCTCCTAGGATACTGAGCAGGAGCCCGATGGCGGTGCCGGAAACGACATAGAGAAGGGTATTGAGATAGGCGCGCCAGATGTTCGGGTTCCGAAACACCAGAACAAAGGCGTTGAGCGAAAATCCCCGGGGCCAGAGGAGGATCTTGCTGCCGGTATACAGCTGCACCGGGTCGCTGAACGAGGCAAAAAGCACGTACAGGCAAGGGTACAAGCACGCCAGTGTCAGCAGCGAGAGGAAAAGCGTGTTCAGTATGCGGAACACATAATCCGAAGCTTTTTTACTTTCAACCATTTCCATTCCTCCCGTCAGAAAAGGCCCCGCTGTCCGACCAGTTTGGACACGCGATCCGCGGTGACCAGCAGGATCAGGTTGATCAGCGACTCAAACAGGCCCACCGCCGTGGTCAGGCCGTACTTTGCGTCTGTCAGACCGCGCCGGTAAATAAACGTGGAGATGACGTCCGCTTTTTCGTAAGTGGCAGGATTATAGAGCAGCAGGATCTTTTCGCTGCCCACCTGCATGATGCTGCCGACCTGCATGATCAGCAGAATGGTGATCGTCGGCATGATGCCGGGGATCGAGACGTGCCACAGCTTGCGCCAGCGCCCGGCCCCGTCAATGGTGGCGGCTTCATAAAGGGTGGGGTCGACGCCTGCCAGCGCCGCCAGATAGATGATCGATCCCCAGCCCACGCCCTGCCAAATGCCGGAAATGATGTAGACCGGGTAGAAATAGTTGGGGTCGTTGTTGAAGTCCATCGTCCCCAGGCCCAGCGCCCGGAGGCATTCGTTGATGATACCATTATTAGACACGAATGACAGAATGATGGAGCACATGACCACCATGGAGATGAAATGAGGCATATAGGTCACCGTCTGGACCGTTTTCAAAAAATACTTGTTCTTGACCTCATTCATCAGCAACGCCAAAATAATCGGCGCCGGAAAGCCGAAAATCAGCGTCAAGAAGCTGATCGACAGCGTGTTGCGGATACAGCGCCAGGCATACATAGAATTGAAAAAGCTCCTGAAGTTTTCCAATCCGACCCACTCACTGCCAAAAAAGCCCCGCGTGATTTTAAAATCCTGAAAGCCGATCACAATACCAAACATTGGTACGTAGTTGAACAGCAGGTAATAAAGCAACACCGGCAGGAACATCAGATAAACCACCCAATGCCGCCGGATCGCCCGCGCGAATCGGGCACAGAGTCCCAGCCGCGGCTTGCTGCCGGCACGAACGGCGGAAATTTCCATTGAAACGCACCCCTTCCAAAAAAGCTTCACGGAACAGACAATACTGTTCCGTGAAGCAGGCGGCTGATCCGGATCAGCCGACAAAACGGTCGTATGCTGCCTGATACACCTCAATGATTTCCTCGATGTGCATCTTGTCCTTCAGCTCCTGCTGAATGGCGGGAATGGTATCAAGGGCGATCTGGCCATTGACGAGGCCGGAATACCGTTCGTCCATGTAGGTGTTCAGGTCGGCCAGCCAGTCGGTAATCTTGTCCTGTTCGTCCTCGGTCAGGGAAACAGCGGGGAGGATTCGGGAGATGTCGTCTTTTTCCACCCAGGTCTCAATCGCCTGTACCGACACCTCGGGCAAAATGGCCTGATAAGCATCCAGGATGCGGAGAGAGGCAAAAGCGCTCGCCGTGCCGAAGACACGGCTGACTCTTGTCGAATCATCCATCGCAAGATATTCTTTCGTGAACTGCGGTTTATTGTCAGGACCATATTCAAAGTCCACGCCTTCCTCGCCCCAGTTCGCAATCTGGGCTCCTTCCTCGGAGAAGATGTAGTTGATAAAGTTTGCGGCTTTCTCCGGTTCTTTGCAGTTGGTGGAGATTGCATAACTGCAACCAGTTTGAATGTTGTTCAAATAAGCGCTGTTAAAGGTATAGGAGGGCGCATCCGGCGTTTCTTTCAAGTTCGGGATCCCGACCAGCTTAAAGTCCGGATTCTGTTCCGCCATTGCATGCATCATGGCAGACGGCTGATACTCAAAAGTTACCATGGATTGGTCAGACATGATTTTTCCCTTTTCTGCAGTCCGATCCTGGGTGGCGTAGTCCGGGTCAATCAGTCCCTCTGCATACAGGGTGTGAATATATTCCATGCCATCGGCGAAACGGTCGGACAGCGGTCCGTAACAGACCTTTTCACCTTCCAGATAGAAGTCATAGGTAATTCCATAGGCCCACAGCAGGGAACCGATACCCAGCGCATCATTAAAACCGACGCCAGTCATGGGGCAAAATCCATCCCCATATTTCTCCTTTGCTTTCTTTAACAGGGCATGGTACTCATCTAAAGTCGTCGGAATGGGTTCATTCATTTCGTCCAGCATGTCCTGCCGAATGATAAAGCCCATATAGATTCCACCGCCAGGTCTGTCGAAAATTTCCGGAACATAATACATCCTGCCGTCCGCTGCTTTCACATTGTTGACAGAATCCACATTCTCCAGTGCATGATACACATTGGAAAGATTGCTTTGATATAAATCCGTCAGATCAATGATGACGCCCTCTTCTGCATACTGTGCGGCGCCTCCGGGGATTGACTTCCAGTTGTAGACGATAATATCCGGATAATCTCCCGAACTGAGCATCAGGTTGAAATTCGTCATCCAGTCGTTGCCGCTGGAGCCATATTCCCAAATCAGTTCGGTTCCAGTGTTTTCACAGATTTTCTGCAAAGATGCGTTGACATTGTAGTCTTTTGCACCCATTGCGGAATATTTGTCTGAAAATCCGCCCGTCCAAATCCGCAGAGATTCCGGATATTCCGAAATCGTCTCACTGGAGCTCTCCCCGGACGGCTGCACAGAACCCGCGCTGGATTCTCCGGACGAGGGGGCCCCGGGCGAATTGGATGTGCCGCTGCCGCCGCAGCCTGCCAGCAAAACGGTCAGGGCCGCGCAAAGAGCCAAAAAGCTTTTTGTCTTTTTCATTTTGAATTGCCTCCTTTGATTTTGGATCGTGGTTTCATTATATCGCCGCCTCTCTGTTTTCGCAATTGACACAATTCGCGAAGTGTGCTCTATTTTGCGAAAACAGTCTGCTCTTTTTTGTGATTCCTCTCAAAAATTGCAGTTTTTTCTTCTCTTATTTGACAACCAGAACCAAAAAAGGTAAACTATAATTTATAATATACCGTTTATCTTTTGATAGGCTAAATTCAAAGGAGATTCGATTATGAAATTGTTTTCCATCATGAAAAGCAAAATATTTGTATCGTATCTTCTCTCCTTTTTGGCGCTGATTCTGCTGCCGCTGACCATTATCAGCATCCTCATCAGCTCTTCCTTCAACAGCTCCGCTCAAAAGCAGTACCTGCAGACCGAGCAACTGATGCTTCGGGCGGTCTCTGAACAGATGGACTCCTATATCGAAACGCCGATCAACATTTCCAGTAAGCTGGTAGGGCTGCGCAGTTATCGCCTCTTCAACGTCTCCACTGCGTTTACCGCCTACGAACGGCAGAACAGCGTATCTGAAATTTCCAGCTATCTCAACGGCCTGATCCGAAACGATATCTGCACCAACTACTGCGTGTATTTTCTGGAATCAGACACCCTCATCTCCGCATCCGGTAGTACGCACGCCTTTTCCGACTACTACCGCTCCATGCTCAACTATAAAGGAATCTCCGGAGAGGATTTTTACCGGTGGATTCAATCGGTAGAGCAGCGCGCCTATTCGGGGCTGCTGACCGCGCCTAACGGCCAGCAGTTTTTCTGTCTGGCCCAGGTGCTGCCATCGGCCTATCTGCACCGCACCTCGTATCTGCTGTCGTTTTTCAGCGTAGGCCGGCTTCAGAACGAGCTGGAGCAAAAGCTCATGCCCGGCAGTTATTACCGCATCTGCACACCCGAACAGGAGCAGATCGCTTCCAATCTCCCGGAAACAGCGGGGACGGAATACACAAGCCGCTCCAAAATCGAGATTGACGGCGTCCGGTACTTACAGTTTTCGGAAACTCCCGGTGTTACGCAGATGCAGTACAACTTTTATGTTCCGGAGTCCTCCGTGTTTGAAGCGCTGCTGCGGTTCCAGCGTACGTTCTGGCTAATCTTCGCCGTGGTGTTCCTGGGCAGCGTGTTTCTCGCGTTTCTCATTGCCTTCCGGCGTTACGCACCGATCCAAAAGCTGTTTGTCCAGGTATTTCCAAATTCAGATTCCAACCGGGAAGATTTCGATCTGATCCTTCAGCGGTTCGACGAGATGAACCGCCAAGATCAGTTTTACGCGGATGAGATCCAGGCGCAGTCCCGAAAGCTCCGCGATCAGCTTTTGATCCAGCTCCTGACCACTTCTGGCTTTGACGAAAAAAGCTCCAGATTTTGCTCAACGAATATAACCTGGAATTCACGCAGCCGCGTTTTTACGTGATCGTCGTGTATGGCTGCCCGGCGGAACAGCTAGAATTTGACGGCTCCACCCTTTGTCCTTTTCCGATCACTCGCTACTGCGCGCTGATCGTAAATGACAGTCCACAGGACCCCGCAATTGAACGGATCTGCCATAGTCTGGAGGAGCTGCAGGCGGCGGTGCCGGAAATGCAGGTCAATGTCAGCTCCCCCTGCGACTCCCTCCAGGGCCTGCATCATTGTTTTCGGGAGGCCCTGCGTTACACCACAGAGCTTCTTCCCGGCCAAACTCAGGAAGATGGAGCAAATGGCCAGCAACCGGTCTTCTACCCGGTGGACCGGGAACTGGAGATCCTCAACACCCTCTGCAACGGCGATTATCCGGGCTGCGAGCGCCTGCTGAAAGAGCTGTACGAGGAGAACCGTTCCCTGCCCGTTCCCATGCTTTTCTGCCTGCTGCACAGCATGACCGCCACGGCGTGTCACGTGTATTATACCCTCAACACCCCGGACAAGAGGCCCCTTCAGCACCTGGAATCCGTGCTTTCCTGCGCGGATTCCAACGAACACTGTTTCCAATTCGTACTGCAATTCTACCAATCTGTCGCGGACCTGTGCAGCCAGCCCAAAAAGAGCAAAAACGAACATGTTATCAGCGCCATCATTCAATACATCCACCAGCATTATGCGGATCCAAACCTGTCGCTGAATACCGTGGCGGCCGCATTCCATGTATCCTACTACTACCTCTCCCATATTTTCAGCGACGAAGTACACCAGAGTTTTTCCAATCTGTTGAATATCTGCCGCATTGAACACGCCAAGCAGCTGCTGGCCGAGTCCAAACTGACGGCGCAGGACATCTCTGTGGCTGTGGGCTACACCAACAGCAGCACCTTTTTCCGCACATTCCGCAAATTGACCGGATTGACCCCCAATGACTACCGGATCCAGCAGAGGAAAGAACGATAGAAAGTATGCAGTTTCCCGCAAGAGGCAGGCACCGGCCCAAAAGATTTTTTCATCCGACACAATTCGACAAATTCGGATGAAGGCGCATGATATATTATAGGTAGCAACACACATTACCTTTTTCCCAACAAAAATGCCCGGCTCCTGTAATTCTGCAGGAATTCGGGCATTTTTGCTGTTTAGGGTTCCGTTTCACCGCCGTTTTTTCCGCTTGCACCATTTCAAATATGGCGTTCTCATCGAGTTTTCTCCATTTTGCTTAGATATTTTCCGCTGCGGCAGCAAACACTGACAACCGGGCTGTTTTTCAAATTCAAAAGTCGATCCATTTCTTTGGCGGCATTCCAGTATGGATTCTTTTGATGATGTACCAGAATGTAATCGGCCGCTCCTATTTTTCCGCTTGCCTGCCGACAAAAGGCTCTGACTGGTGCCGCGAGGTGAAATATCCAGATGGGAGAACAAATTGTAACATGTTCAAAACGGGTCAGGTCGATGTCAATCTGCTCAATGGGCATCGGCCAGCGGTGCATTCCGTATCGACCGCACCACCAGAAGCCCAGCGTTCCCGCCGTCCGCTCGGTAGACTTGATCTCATACAGATAAGCTCCGGTTCGGCTGGCCTCCTCAAGCGCCGACTTTTTCGTATAGCCCATCCGGGAAAAATACACCACCAACCGTTTGGGATTGGTTCCGATTCCGGAATAATCCGCCTCTGAGACGGAGAATTGCTCCTGTTTTTCAAATACCCACGCCATATACCCGGTGATTGCCTGCAAAAGGCCGAAAAGGAAGTAAATAGTAGACATAAAATTCAGCGGAAAGATGTAAAACTGGATACAGATCCACAGCATCAGGGTAACGCCGAATACGCCGCCCAGAATGACTCCGAGCCTCTTTCGCGCCAACAGCAAGCCCGCTGCCGTCAGATTGGTCAGACCGTTGACGACGAGTAGGGCAAAGCCTGGAAATAAATAGTTTCGGTAAAGAATATCCGCCAAAGGAAGTTTTTGAAAATACGGCAGCATGGCATCCATTCCCAAAAGCTTGCCGGTGGGATCGGCCAGCATTCCCACCGCGCCGCACACCGCACCGATACCGATAAACAGCGTCCAAAAAATAAGCGCCCGTCTTATGGGCAGAAACCGTGATTTGCTCATCTCAATACTCCTTCTGAAAGATCGATTTGGTGTTTGCGTCATAGGTTTGTCTTTGAAGGGGAATCACCAGTTCCTTCAAAGCAGCAATAGCCGCGACCGCATAGGTTACCCGGCATAAAAAGCCGCATACTCCGTAGTAAGCAGAAAAAGAACAAGAAAAATGACCCCGCCTGTCAGCTTGTTCATATATGTATGCAAGGAGACAAATCGACGGTATTTGACAGCTGCAATAAAGGGCAGGTAGCTGAAACAAATTTCTTTAATGGATACTGCTTTTCCGTTTTGTACGCCTGAACGCTTTCTTCACACCATTCCTGACAGCCATTTGATCATAAATATATCGTTGCAGAGGCAGCACGTCCATCATCCGGTTCAAGCTGCCCGTCAGGGTTAGAGATAGCTGCGCCTCCTAGTTGGTGCCGATCACGATGCCGCCGAGTACTAGATAATATCGCGCAACAGCCAATTACCGTGAGTTTTCCCCACTCAAAGGACCGGATCATAGCCATCTTTGAGTGGACTCAGAACACCTTGAAGAGACTTTTCAGATTCTCCGCTTCTTTATTTCTGTTTTCTGCCCAGCAGCAGCACATTCATCACGATATACAGGGCGATCGCGATCACAATGGAGAAAATGAGGACGAGATACATATGCCTCAGTTCCACCTTGCCTCCAAAGAAATACAGATTGCAATCCACACTGTCGCGGATGGCCTCCACCACTTCGGTTGGAAAGCCCTGATTGCCCATTTCCTCAAAGACGCCCCGCAGGGCATGGTTGCGCAGCAGACTGGTTCCGTAAGTGCCCGGCAGGAAGGAGATGACTTTCTGCAGGCCCTCTGAAAACTGGGAGATGGGCATGTAGGCCCCGCATACAAAGCCATAGCCCGCGCTGACGATGGTGCCTACCGCCGAAGCCTGCCCCTGAGTGGACAATGGAAAATTGACACAGGAGGACAGAGCCGTGCCGAACAGCACCAGCAAAATCACATCCAAAAGCAGACTTACCACATCCCCGACGGTGAGGAACCATCCCACATAAGCCAGATACCCAAGGCAGATCCCCGTTGCCACAAAGCAGATCAGTAGGGTGGACAACAGAGTCGACAGATAATAGCCCAGTGCCAATGTGCTGAATTTGACCGGGGCGATGGTCAGATCCCGCCGTGCCCCGGTGATCTTGTCCTGTACCATCAAGAGATTGGAGCAGAATGCCACCGTCACGCAGCTCACCGCCAGCAGAGAGGAAACCAGCTCGCCGCCCACACAGCCGCCAATCAGCCGGTCTGAAGCCGTCGCGCCTGCCGCCTCTAGGGCGCTGCGGAAGGTTTCGTCATAAACATTGCTCAGGAAGGTGCCGTACAGAACCAGCAGGATCAACGGTGTGATCAGCGAAGTGAAAAACATCCCCTTGTCTTTAAAATACAATTTTGTATTACGTTTAACCAGCGAAGCAAGTCCTGTCATTTTTCTGTTCCTCCCACAAGCTTTTTACCTGTCACCGCCAGGAACACATCATCCATTTTTCCTTTGATAATTTCATAGTCTCGGAAAATCTCAGGATATTTCAGAATCATTTCCGTAGCAGCGGCGGTATTGGGTACGGATACTCGATAAGCGTTCCGAAGCGGCTCATACGGCACACCCAGCTGCTTAACCTGTGCTTCCTCCGCACCGTAGAAGGTGATAAAATCTCCGGTATAGGCGTTTTTCAGGGTCAAGGGCGTACCCTCGGCGGCAATCTTGCCACTATCCAGAATCACCACATAATCCGCGTCGGCAGCCTCCTCCATATAGTGGGTAGTCAGAAACACTGTCATGCCTTCATCCCTTCGCAGATCTTCGATCACCCTCCAGAGGGTAGTTCTGGTTTGGGGGTCCAGGCCTGTGGTCGGTTCATCCAAAATTAGGACCTGTGGTTTATGGAGCAGCGCCCGGGCAATGTCGATTCTGCGCCGCTGACCGCCGGAAAGCTTGCCCACAGTACGTTTCAGCAAATCCTCAAATTCCAACAGCTCTGCCAGCTCCGCCAGTCTCTCTTTGAAAGGCCTTCCGTAGATACCGTACAGCGCCGCCCGGTTCTCCAGATTGTCTCGTACCGAGAGGTCTTTATCCAGCACAGAGCTCTGGAACACTACGCCGAGGCTGCGCTTTATGCCGTCGGCATCTTGGTCCAGATCGATACCGCCGATATGAACAGTACCCGCATCCTTGGCAAGCTGCCCGCACATAATGTTGATTGTAGTGGATTTTCCTGCGCCGTTGATGCCCAAAAAAGCGAAAAGTTCGCCCTCTTTCACACGGAAACTCAAATTCTGTACCGCCTGTACCTCGCCGAAGCGTTTACTCAGATGATCGATTTCAATTATATTATTCATAACCCTATTCTCCTTTGATACATCCATACGGCGGCCTGCGAGGAATAATGATAGCAGCGACGATGTATGCAATAAATTCTCTGTCTCCCATGGCGCAGAACACACCCAGCCCAACTATACCAGTGTGGGAATCTATACGGAATACTCCGTGATGCCGCCGCAGACGCCGCCGCCCTCTTATTTTCGTTAGATTTATAAAGTCTCCTGTTCATCGTCCGATTCCTTCTTTTTGTTCTCCGCCAGTCTGAAATGGTATGCCGCAAAGAACATACAGGACGCCGCCGCCCAGAGGATCCCGCCATATGCGAGCTTTGCACACACTGCCATCAGGATACCGGAAACGATCATCAAGGCTCCTGCACAGGCCAACAACCGGGATGTGCGGTGTATATCTTTTTTCATACGATTTGTTCTCCTTATTCAACCCATTGGGAAAATGGCGTTAGTTCCATCTGAACATAATCCACAGGGTCAGTGGTATACGTCACATCGATCAGTTTCCTGTCCTCCAGCTTCCGTGTTGTGACAAAGCTCTCGTTCCAGTCGGAGGAGCCAAGATTGGCAAAATTGGATCCACCTGCATAATAATAACGGTTGCGCTCCGTACTGTTGAACAAAAGCTGCGGTACGCCGTCGCTGGCAAGCGTGTATAAGGAAAAAACCATCTTTCCAAAAAATTCGTCCCCTGCCATGGGACCGATGGCCAGTTCGTCCATGCCGTCCCCATCCAGGTCGGTAACTGCATAGCCAATATCCTCCAAGGGGGTATCAAAGAAGCTGTCTGCCACCAGGTAGTTCAGTCCGGCCTCCATCACCGCTGCAGCATCCCATTCCTCTTCCAGAGTCGTATAGTATTCGCCGATCACGGTGGCGTAGGCCTCCAGCATGGTCGGCTTTTCCGCAGGGGATGGGACACGACCGGCAGTGTCGTCAAAGATCTGCCCATCTGCGGTGACAGTCAGATACATTTTTTCCGCAGTCTCATTGTAATCATACACAAATGTGCCGGATGCGAAGACAGAGCCATCGTTTTTCGTCACGACCAGCGTAAACGGAATTGGTTTTCCTGTCTTCTTGGAGGCAAAGGCGATGTCGTTTTCCACAAACAGGTACACGCCGCTTTCCAGAACAACGTTGGCTGAACGCACTATGTTATGGCTTTCACCGGTATAGGACATCGAGAGCGAATAGGCATCATTCGTTTCCAATTTGACATAGACGCCGTAACGCTCCGACTGCAGAACAGCGCCATCTTCCGCATTCCAAATGGGGTATTCACTCATGTGGGTCTTGACAATGACTTCATTAATCTCACCCTTCACAGGGATCGTGACGTCGAAATCTCCTGTCTCAAAGATGCCGAATACCGCGCTGAACTTGAATCCAACATAGAGCTTTCCATCGGTTTCCTCCGCGTGATAGCCAAGAAAACCTTCCGAAAAAAAGCCGGGATAATATCCAGTGATGGTAACCTGTCTATCGGTCACTTCCACATTTTCAATTGCTGCGCTCTGGCAAGCGCGAAAGCCACCCAACTTCCAGCCATAGCGGCCGATAAGGAAGATGGTCAGCAGAATGGCGGCTATGATTGCCAGCGCCGTAATAATTTTGACAGGGATGGCTCTTGATTTCTTTGGGTTCATTCGATTGCTCCTTCTATGTATCAGTATGTGATCGGCGTCCGGAAAAGGAAACTCAAGATACAGTCTGTGATAAACAACGCAGCCAGAACAAGGCAGGTGGGCCGAATGACTTTTGTTGAGACTCTGAGATACAGCTTCTCTGCCATAGGCTCTATCAAATAATGAAACGCTATACCCATGATACCAAAGCTCATCACGCTTCGAAAACAGATGATCCCATCAATATTCAGAAACAACCCCCTGTAATCCCAAAGCCGCATTCCAAAAAAGCGGATACCGATATAACCAATGATGTACTCCACTATACCAGTAGCACCTACGCAAAGTAAAAACAACAGCAGCGGATGTTTTTTCAGCGGTTTCATGGCATAAATGGCCAGAGTGCCGATGCCATAGATAGGCAGCCATGGTCCGTAAAGGATTCCACGATTCCGCAGAAGCCCCTCGGTAAACCAGTAAAAAATCTCTTCATATATCCAGCCGATCAGGCAACCGGTCAGAAAAATCAGCAACAAATAGTAAAATCGGCTCATTGTAACCTCTTTAGTATTAGGAATCTCCAAATATGCTATTTTCATCATTTGCTCCTTTCTGCACACAAGCACGCCTTTTTATCTTTCTCTCATTATTCTACAAAATATCCTTTCTTTCCGATAGGCGGATTTTGCAGGAGAATGTGTTAGTTTTATAGGTAGGAAAAACGCAGAGCCGGAACACCGAATCCGATGTTCTGCTCTGCGCTTCCTAAATAAAACCATGCAGCAGAATGCTATAAAGCAGATGTCATGGTTTTGTCTTTTCATAGCCTTCTCCTATAGATTTGTCATCCATAAAACCATACGCGAGGACGTTCTTCAAAACCTTTCTTTTTTATTTTCAAATGGTTCACTCTATTCCCATTTTAAAAACCGAATGGCAACCCCGTGCATATAACGATAATAATCTCCCTCCTGAAACTGAACGCCGATTTTCTAAAAAAGGCTTCGATGCTGCTTTTTCGGATTCTGCTCCAACAGGGGGACCTCGCCGCTTTCAAATCTTCCAGTTCCCAATATACACGCAATTGTTGTGCTTTTTCCCGTTTTGTCGGCGCCTAAAAGGCCAAATGCTGTTCCAGCTTTCACGGATAAGTCCAGACTGTTCAGAACGATCTTGCCGTTGTAAGATTTTGTAAGCCGGCTTGTTTTAATCACGTTTCTTACTCTGTAATCCTCCTTACCGCCCGCAGCTCGATATAACCTCGCTCTCCGCGGGGCTCCAACTGGATACGAGGATTGCCGTTATCCCACTTATAGCCGATGGCAGAAGGATCATATTCATCCATCGCGTGTTGTACTGCAAAAATTGCTTCGCAGTAATCCTCTTCCCGGAAAGGCTGCCCCTGAAACATCAAATAATCTGCTTCCGGCAGCTTGATCACATCAAAGCCATCCGGTATAACTCCTAGATAATCCGTTTCCACCTCCACGCCCTGAACATAAATGGAAGTATTGGGCTTTCGGTATTTTTCAGGAAGCCACATGCACACCGGCTCACCGCAGAGGGATTTCATGCTCACAAGTATTCCCCACACTTCACAACCGACTTCTGTGCAATAGGGAAAATAGTCATCTGCGCAGACAGCCCGCTTAATGATGCACAAACGCTCCGGCTTGTGAATGACCTGAACAAAAACGGTTTGCGTATTCGTCATATTGATCTGCTCCTTTCTCAATTCTTTGTATTTCGCACCGTAAGGGACAAAAAGAGGAAGCGGTATGGGTGCTTTTGCATAATTGCTGGGATTTACCCCGTATTCCCGAAAAAATGCTCTCGTAAATGTATCTACACTGCCAAAGCCAAGATCAAAAGCAACGTCAATGATATGGCAGTTCTCATCTCTCAACCGAATAGCCGCATGGGATAGCCGCAGCTTACGAATATACTCTGTGGGAGTCAAGTCCAGATACTCCCGAAATAGCCGGTAGGAATACCATGGAGAAAAGAGGGATACTTTAGCAAGATCGGACAGGCTGATCCCTTCCCTCAGATTTTCTTCGATACAATTCTGCATTCGCTGAACGGCTAATGTTTGTTCCTTCATCCCTTTCAACCCCTTTAGTAGTAATTATACCGCATTTCGCATTTTTTCTCTCGACTTTTCTTGCTTTTTGAAAAGGAAGCGGCGACTTTGCTTGTTATTTCAAAACCGCCGTTCGAATTCTATATTCCGTATGTGCTACTGAAGGGAGTGAGGCCTTTCCCTTTTTGAATTTCTAAAACATTTTATTTTAAAATCCGCTCCAAATCGGGGGCACCCAGCTGATTTACGGTCTCAAATTTTCCCTGATAGAAAACCGCCCAGTTGTTGAAGGGACAAGGTAACTCTTTCGCCTTTTCCAGACTGTCCACTTGAATAAAGCGGGCGGGAATTTTCTTTTCCGAGCAATAGGCTTGCAGGGTTTCGATCCGCTGTGGAATATAGGGGCATTGCAAATCGTAATAGACCGTCAGTTCACGGCTTTCGATGGTTTCCCGTTTAGCGTTGGGGGCAAAGGCAGGCTTACTTCCATTAAAGGACAGCGCCAACAGGTCATAGCCGCCGGGGGTTGTGTCCACAACCTCAAAGCCAAACCTCTTTGCAAAGCTTTGGTCGGAAAGCCACGCCTTCTGTTTCTGCGCGCCCAGCATACAGACGCCGGATTTTCCCTTCATCCGGGCATCGGCGATGCAATATTCCATCAGTGCCTTGCCGTAGCCGCAGCCCTTGGAAGCGCCAGTGACCCACAGACAATAAATGTACAGATAATTATCTCCAACAATGGGCACCCAGGCCGTTTCCAATGGAGCATATTCGATGAATACACATCCTTTCACATCCAGCTTCCGAAACACATGTCCTTCCTTCAGCCGGTCTTCCAGCCACCGGCGCTTTGCCTCAACCCCCGAATGTGGCTTCTTGCTGCGGATAATACAGCACAGGTGTTCACTTGCCAGATTTTCCGGCGTCAGGTTAACAAATTGAGCCTCCATATTGATTCTCTCTTTCTACTGCGAATTTCGTTTCCTGCGAAATGAAAGATTGCATGTGCGCCGCTCTTTCTCGCAGGGGCGCCGGTATTTGGACGCTGCATGATAAGCCCGGCAGGCTTCACAGTTACCGTGCCTTTCACATGTCGTCTTTCTGCACGGACAGTCTGTCTTATTTAAAGTCTCTTTCGAATCCATGTTCTGAAAAAATCCAGTTCCGACTCCGTATGGAACCAGTGCTCTCCTTCCTTTTGTTCTGTAAGCTCACACCCAAAGCGGTCTGCAAAATTTTTCATATACGAATATTCACATAAAGTATCATTTTCACCACGGAGAATATATGTCTCATGCGGCCATTTCGCGATTGGATGGCTACGAACATATTCATAATATGGATAATAGAGAGGTTCTATATCATTCTCCACTAATACTTTTTCCTTAAACGTTTTCTCCGTAAGATGGCAGTAATCCATCAGATTGTGAATGATGCGTTCCATATCCGTCACCGGCGAAAGAAACCACGCCCGGTCTATCTCAGCCTTTGGGAACGCAAGTAATTGAAAATATGCGCCCATGCTGCATCCAAAAAGAGAAATCTTCTGAGAGCATTTTTTTGCATAGGTGTACATGACTTTTAGCTCTCGGACACATTCATCCGGCATAATAAAATCGGTCTCATAAACTCTCTCACCATGTTGAGGCAAGTCAAAGCTGAGGATCTGGTAACCTCGTTTTGTTGCCTCTTCTGCAAGTGCCCATATACAGTCATCAATTTTGGAAGAGTGACTGCCATGTGCTGCAATGATCATTTTATCACTTGTTTCTCCCCACATGATCACAGGAATGCCGTCAATTCGGGTTTTGTTTAAAATCATAGTATTCCCCCACAAATTCTTATTTGATGTTCCGGTCAGATTCCCGATAAATGTGGATTTGTCTAACTGCAGAGATATTCAACTCTTCTGCAGCAATCATTTTACTGTGTTTTTGTTTCCGCCGCATCTATGAAATCCCGCCGGTACTGAGAGGGCGTAATCCCCTCGACTTTTTTAAACACCTTGGTGAAGATCCGGTAATCCACGTAACCCGACCGCTCTGCCACTTCCGCAACAGAAAAAGAGGTGGAAAGCAGCAGCTGCTTCGCCTTTTCCATGCGGATATTGGTCAGATAAGTCAAAAATCCCACGCCTATTTCATTCCTAAAAAGTTGACTGATGTACTGAGCGTTCAGATGAAATTCATCCGATAATATGGACAGGCTCATTTCCTCCGACAGATGCTCCTGCAAATACCGTGTAATACCTGTAATGGTTCGTTCTTCCTGCTTCTCCGGCTCATATTCGGTAGCCACCCGATGCTCAAACAGGGAGATTTTCAGATTGTCAATGCAGGTGCCGAACTCCTCATAATTCACAGGTTTGAGAATATAGTCTGTAATCTGCATGCGCAAAGCCTGCTGACAATAGGAGAAATCATCATAGCCCGACACGATAATAAACGCGGTCCGCGGATGCTTGATGCGGCTGACCTGAATAACCTTCAGACCGTTCATAATGGGGATATTGATATCCATAATCACAATATCCGGACGCAGAGTATCAATCTGAGCGAGCGTCTCCATGCCGTCGGCAGCTTCTCCCACCACCTCACAGTCATGCGCTTCCCAGTCAAAAAGTCGCTTGAAGCCCTCCCGGATCATAATTTCATCATCCACTAAAAGCACACGCAGCTTTTTCATTTCGTTTTCTCCTTGCCTAAAGGCAGCATCAGATGGGCTGTTACACCGCCGCCCGGATTTTCCGTATACCACAGGCCACAGTCTCGGCCGCAAAGCAGCTTAACGCGTTTCTGCACATTCAATATTCCAATGCTGTTACCCTCCAGCTTTGGAGCCTGCTTAGCATAATTTAAAAGCATCTGGTCAATCTGTTCTTTTTTTCCTTCCGCAAAACCGCTTCCGGTATCTATGACCTGGACTTCCATTTGACCAGGCTGATCTGAATGTTTGGCTATAATATGTACTTCTCCCCGATATCCCTTATTTTTTAATCCATGGAGCAAACTGTTCTCCACAATAGGCTGCAGAATAAAATTTGGCACGAGCACACCGCCCAAATCCGGATCGATATCATAGCTGCACCGAAGCTGTGGATAGCGGTAACACATAAGTTCCATATACACCTCCAGTAGTTCCAACTCATCATCCAAAGCAACCATCTGCCGGTCCACCTTGACACTCAACCGAAAGAAATCCACTAACTGCATCAGCAAATCGGCAACCTTCTTGTCTCCGTTCAGTTGAGCCTGAATACGGATCGTGTCCAGCGTGTTATACAGAAAATGGGGATTGACCTGGCTCTTCAAATATAACATAGACATCTTCTGCTCTGTCAGTTCGGCCTGAAGTATATCCGGATTTTCCAGTGTCAGATAAAATGCCAGTGTCATCAGCGTCAGTCCCATGCCGCTGATCAGCCATGTGGGATTCATCGCCTGCAATATGGAAACACATACTTCAATGCCAAGAGCCGCGCCGATAGCGAATTTCTTTTTCCGGTCTATCAGCTTCCAATTGCGCAGCAAAAGCCAAACGCACAGGAAGAGATAGAAGGCCATACTGATATAACAGACACCGGCATGGATGCCGTCGGAATAATTTCCTTTTTCTGTGACGGCGTAATGGACAGGCAAAAGCATTGCCCCCAGTTCAGCAGCTGCCAGATAAATTCTTGCGGCAATGTCCAAATATCGGGGCTTTCCTGCCTCTTCCTGCACCAGAACGGCAATGTACTGATAGAACAAATACACGGTAAAAACCATGGTGCCGATAAAAAAACGATGTAAAATGTCATTGAGAAGCAGCGGAACCGTATTCAGATGATTTACTGTACAAATCGTCGCAGCATCGAATGACAGATGAACCAGCATGGTTATCAGCAGCACGGAAAAGGTCTTATGAAGCAACGTGTGCTTCCACCCGGCAGAAAAATAAATATACGCCACAAAAGTAAGAATCAGGATTAAGGAAATTTCCATTCGCAGCATTTGTTTCAGCCCCTCTATGGATATTGTAGTCCGTTAAATCAAATTGAGATAGGTAGATTCTACAGAAAAATGTGTCAATTTTATAGGCACCGTATCAACTCTGTTTGTAGGATCAAATAGAGTTGGCCTTTTGGTAATTTCATTATACCACATTTCGTTTAAATTCTCCTTTCTTTTGGGTTCATACCATTTTAACACATGCAATTAACGACTCATTATGATAAGAATCTGAGGCGTCAAACTCACCTTTTTGCGCCGTATCCCTACACTCTTTTGCTCGCATAACCTTCTTAGCCTTTCTCTGATATCTGCTTTGAGCTCCAGCTTAAGGTTTTTATCTCCACTAACCCAGCTAGATCAAAGCAAAGCGGAGCCGCAGCCTGACTTTTCAGACCGCGGCTCCGCTTGTTTAGTTTTTCCGGGAAAAGAGAATCAGGAAACAAAGTCTTTGGCCGGTTCTCCCTGAAAATCCGGATTAGTTGTTTTTGTAACGCTGATAACGATCGTTGTTGACCTTGACCAGTTCTTCCAGACCCAGAGAATTCAGCTTTTCGATCTCGGCGTCAAGCTGGTCCAGTTTGACGTTGCCCAGAATCAGGTTCATGCAAAGCTCGTCAGAGTAAGACTGCAAAGCGGTGGTATAGGTGGTGAGAACCTCCTGCTCCTCTTCTGTGGCAACCGCATAAGTGCTGCTGGAGAAGGGGCTGACGACGTACGGGCGGTAAGTCATCTGCGACCAGCGGTTTTCCAGGGCACGTTTCTGTTTATCTGTGCCCATCAACGCCAGGCGTTCTTCCGCAGAAACTCCCTTCAACTTGTTGGTAATAGCAGGATCGCCCCCGCCAACGTTCGCGATACTAACAATGAACGTACTGCAGCCTCCTCTTCTGGCGGCATAGCGGTCAGCCGGAGTCATGGCCTTGACTTCCTCCACCAGCTGCGTACGGACGCGTCCTTCATTGTTGGGGTCGGGCTCCACGATAAAATCAGTACCCTCGATACCGGATCCAATAAGGTCGCCGTATCTTTCTGTGCAGGAGAAATCGTACAGCCGCATGATGCCTTCCACGACCTCGGGGGTAGCGACCTTGGTAATGCCCACCTTATTGTAAGCAAGGTCTACTGCATCTGTGAGGAGGTAAGGGGTAACGCCTTCAACCGCCTGGATGGGAGCAATTACCGTATATTCTGCCTCTTCTACGCCTTCCACAAGCTGGTTAAACCAGGTAGCGTCGGTATAGGACCGCATGCCGGCGACTTTGTTTTCCGCAATGCGGGAGTTAAACATCTCGTCCGTGGCCCCCAGCATAGAGGTGTCGAACAGATCCTCGGCGACCATGGTGGAGAGCAACTCAAAATAAGGCCGAACGCCTTTGGAATACCAGGCGGAAGTGGCCGTATCGGTGTTGGGGTCAATGCCGGTCAGGCCGGGGGTCAGGCCGAACCACTGGGCGATGCCGGTAAAGAAGCCATAGGAGTATGCGTCGAAGCAGTACCGCTCGTCGCGCTGACCGTTTCCGTTGACATCCTGGTCCTGGAAGGCGCGGAGAGCATTGAGGAACTCATCGACCGTGGTCGGCATATCCATGCCCACCTTTGCCAGCCAGTCCGCACGGAGAGACGCACCGATAACCTCCAGGTTATCCGTAACAGAGCCGTCCGGCAGCGTCATTGTGCCGCCAGGAACCACGTTGGGGCACCAATACATCTTGCCATCCGGAGCAGTGACCAGCTTCTTTGCGTAGTTGGCGCGGAGTTCAAATTTTTCCTTTAAGGAGAGGGTGGGATCCCCGTTGCGATTGGTAGGCTGCAGCGGGTCCGGGCGGCTGTAGGCGTCCATGGCGGCGATCCAGTCCTGCAGCTGGCCGCTGGTGCCCAGGTTCAGCGCCGTGACGTCATCCAGAGGGGTGATGTTGATCAGATCGGGCAGATCGCTGGCTGCAGCCATCCGTGTCTGAACAACGGTGGTGTACTGTTCGTTGGAAACCAGCTCGTACTCCAGGGTGAGATTCCGATTAGCGAGTTCTTTTTCAAACTCCACATAGGAGGGGAAAGATTCCCGGTCATCCCAATCCCAGTAATCCTGGCTGACCGTCGGCCCCATGATCTTGATGGTAACAGGGGTCATTTCCTGGCTGCTGTCGCTGGACTCCGCGGAAGATGCGGAAGCCGTGCTGGATTCCTTGGACGCCTCACTGCTGGAAGACGTGCCACTGCCGCCGCAGGACGCCAGCAGCAGCATCGCCGCCAGAATGGCGCTCAGGGTCCGTGCTGATTTGCCGATGTTTTTGTACATAGGTAAGCCTCCTTAAAATAAATCCTTTCTGTATAAACCGCTCCGGCGGATAGGGACAAAATTAACCTTTCAGGGAGCCAAGCATGATTCCCTTCATAAACTGCTTCTGGAACAGCGGATAAATGAAAAGGATGGGAAGGGTAATAAAGACGATAAGTGCATATTTGAGCTGCTGGGCACCCAGCGCGACTTCCCGGGCCTGCTCGATTTCTTCTTTGGTCTTCAGCTTGTTCAGGTCTACGGACTGGGAGATTAGAACCCGCTGGAGATACATCTGTAAAGGATGAAGCTCCGTCTTAGTCTGGTAGATATTGGCGCCAAACCAGCTGTTCCATACGCCGACAATGGTATAAATCGCAATGACCGCGATGATCGGTTTCGCCAAAGGAACAAAGATACGGAAAAGCACCTGATAGTTCGTGGCCCCATCAATGAAGGCTGCTTCGCTGAGCTCGTTTGGCAGGCTGGAAAAGTATGTGCGCGTCAGAATAATGTTCCAAATACCTACCGCGCCGGGGATAATCAGTGCCAGACGCGTATTGTACAGACCCAGATTATTGATCAGCAAAAAGGTTGGTATCATGCCGCCGCCAAAGTACATGGGGATCAAGAGATACGCTACAACAAATTTCCGTCCGGCCAACTTGCTGCTGACCAGTGGATAAGCTGCTATCACAGACGTGAGGATCATCAGCACAGTAGTCGATGCCACATAAATCAGCGTATTACCATAAGCAATCCACATGTCCTTGTCCCGGAGAATCATCTCATAGGAACCAAAGTACAGGCCTTGGGGATAGAAAATAACCGGATGAGTCAGGGATATCTGCGGATCGCTGATGGACTTAATGACCACATAATACATGGGGTACAGGGTGATGATGCATATGATGACCGAGATCACGTAAAGGAGTACAGTCGCCGCGGGTGATCCGTCCTTGATTCGATTGGCATTGCTTTTTTTCACTGCGGTAGTCATAGTCGAATGCTCCTTTCTCTGCATTACCAAATGCCGTAATCTGTAATCTTGTTGCTGACCTTATTGGTAATAAACAACAGTGTGAAGTTGATCACGGAAGTGAAGATGCCGACTGCTGTACCATAGCTAAACCTTCCGCCCATAAGGCCGTCACGGTAAACGTACGTGCCGATTACATCCGCCGTAGAATAGGTTGCCGGAACGTAAAGCAGCAAAATCAATTCCGTATTCGACCCCAGCAGGCCGCCGATGGAAAAGATCAGCTGGATGATGATCAGGTTGGACAGGTGGGGCAGCGTGACATACCAGCAGCGCTGCAGGCGGTTGGCCCCATCGATCTTGGCGCTTTCATATAAGCCGGGGTCGATGGAGGAAATGGTGGAGAGATAGAGGATGCTCCCCCAACCAAAACTCTTCCAGATACAGGTGACGGTGTAGAAAACCGGGAACGCCTTGGGCAGGGTGTTGTAGGCTTTCGGGGGAATGTCGAAAAGAGCTAGGAACTGGTTCAGGACACCGTCCGTATTAAGGAAAGATAGAACCATACCGGCCACGACAACGCTGGAGATAAAATAGGGCATGTAGCTGGTCGTCTGCAAAAACTTTTTATAAAAATTATCTTTGAGCTCATTGACCAGCAAGGCGAACAAAATCGGACATAAGAAACCGAAAACTAGATTCAGAAAGCTGAGATAGAAGGTATTATAGAACAGCCTGGGGAACATCGGAGAGGTCACAAAACTCACAAAGTGCTTCAGCCCCACCCATTTCACAGAACCATCGAAGGCCAGAATCGGCGCACCGGGCGTGTAATTCTGAAAGGCAATCAGAATTCCATACATCGGGATGTAACTGAAAATAAAAATGTGAACCAATACCGGCAAAAGAAGGCTATACAGTTCCACGTTATCGCGGATGCGCCGTCTTCGCTTTTGCTTAAGCAAAACGGCGGAACTTGTTACAGCAGTGACTTTTTGCATGAGAGATCCTCCTTTGAGTGGATGTATTATAATACGAATAAATATGTATCCTGTGTTTTGTCCGATCCAATGAAATTCTCGGGAGGAGCGGCAGTCATTCATGAATTTGAAACTCAAGATGGGATTTTGCACTGATATTTCCCTTCTGATGCTGATTATATTGTGAATAAGTTCAAATGTCAAGAAACCATTTTTTATAGAAGCACGATTTTTCATTTTCAGAAAAGTGCTTTCTCTTTCAGGCACAATTTTTTCAAATTGCCAAAAATCAGGAAAAAATCGTGCATATTCTCTGATTTTTATATAGCCGGTTCAAAATTTTTGGGATTTAATCAGATTGAAACATAACGAAAAATAGAGTGAAAGAGAATCGAAAAGCAAAGAGCATTTTTGAGAAATGATAGATTTCCTTCTGTGCTCATATATACATGTAAAAAAGGTTCCGAATCAAAATGTATAAGTTTGCATATTTATTCAATTTGCGTTTTATCCTCACCACACCGGCCACTGCTCTGCTCCATCATCGAAGACGGATATAAGAAAAGACAGATGATTTACGGAGTAATCCACGCACCGCTGGCGTTCACATAATAACCATCCGGGGTGATGGTGTTGGCGGCCATACCGCCCCAGCTCTTCAGGTAGTACCATACGCCGTTGATCTGCTGCCAACCGGTCGCCATGCCGCCCCAGCTCTTGAGGTAGTACCATACGCCGTTAATCTGCTGCCAGCCAGTCG
>CAJMLQ010000001.1 GCA_905214265.1 uncultured bacterium | reverse complement strand
GCTGGACTATGTATGGCTCTGGATACTCTGCGGCCTGCCCTTCGGCCTCCATCGGATGTGCCTCTGGCTCATACCGGGCAGCGGCTTCTTCAGGGGCTGGATCGCGCTGTTTGCGCTCAATTTCATCATCGGCGGTGTGATCGGTGATTTCGTCCTAGTTTGGCGGCTGCTGGTGCCTGTGCTATGTGCCGCTGACCACATACCGTCTGATCGTTGGGTAAAAGATTTTGCGACATGGAAATGTGGAAAACTGCCGCTTGTGCCGATGGAAACCCCATTCACAGCCTATGGAAAAGGATAAGCTCTTTCCCACAGTCTGCAAACAGGTTTCCCACAGCACAGCCAGACATGGCAGTTTACGCACATTCTCACAACGCCTGCTGCTACGAATATTCTCCTATCCTTTCCTATCCACATACAGGAGAACATAGTCTCCAGCTCGTCGATGTAATATCGGCCCAGGTCGTCATGGTCGTGGATATCCGGGTACACGTCGTAGCAATCCAGATTTTCCGTAAGTTTGATGATCTCCTGCAAGCTGCCGGAATGGTCGCCCACCTCCATAGCCGCCTGGAACTGTTCGTACTCGCCCTGGCTCATTTCATCCAGCTTCGACGCCAGATAATTCAGCTCGTCCAGACTTTCATACTCGCCCAGTTTGTCATAGAGGCCGTCCACATAGCAGTCATAGTCCGTGATGAACCATTCTTCATAGGAATGGCCAAAATCGTCCTTCTGACCGATCCCGATCCGGTCAAACACCTTTTTCATTTCTTCTCCATTTGACAGGCCGCCACGCCCATGTGGACGGTGGGGATTTCATCAATCCCGCGCTCAGCGTTGCTGCGGTGGTCGATACGCGCCGGGCTTCCGCTGCATTCAAGGTAGACTTTGATATATCCGCCCACGCCTTGCGCCACAAAAGCGTGTTGCCCTTGCTGTTCCAGCCCGTAAGGTCAACCTTGTGGGTTTTGCATCTGCCGCTTGGTAAGCGTATGCGCTCCTCATTCTCGTCAAGGTCATATTCCTTTTTGGATTTCCATGCGCCACGCTCATCAAGTGGTTGCATGGTAAGCATAATATGACAGTGGGGTTGCCGCCTGTGTCGTGAATGGCAAAGCCTACGCACATTCCCTTAGAAACAAATTGAGAGGAACAGTATTCCCGGACAAGCCGTATCTGTTCCTCTCGTGATAATTCTATGGGGAGTGCTGCGTCAATTCCTCTGGCAAGCTGCGCGTTCCTGGCTTTCTCGTAAAGCTCCACGCTGTTCCATAGGGTAGAACGGTCAGAGAAAGAGAGCGGGGCATGGGCGGCGGCATAATTTCCGTATAGACGCCGCCTTCGCCGGTGTAGTCATGGGTTATTCCGTCCCACTCATTTGTGATTTTTTCGCCGCTTCGGTAGGCGGCAGCAGCTATGGCTGATTTGCCTTTTCCACGGCTGACAATGCTGATGTTGCAATGGTAAATCACTATGGTATCACCTCCGTTAGAGCGATTACAAGACTTGTGGTCAAGTTCCTGCTGGCCTTGGGAAATGCTTTCTGTCAAATTGCTTAACTCGGCTTCAAAATCGTGTAGCATTCCTTTTCCATTTTTGCCGATTTCATCTCCGGCATATAACCCTTGCCGCCCTTCTGGGCAATCGGCGGACGGCCGCTAAAAATCCAGAAGGGGCATCACGTTGACTCTGCCAAACACCGTTCTTCCCGATGCCAGCAAAGCAGTACGAGATAGCGTTTACAGTGCAAGCCTCCAAAGCTCCTGGCCGGACAAAAAGAAGGTCTTTTCTCCAGCCTCCAGCACTTGACTGACGGGCCTCCCCGCGTCCCATCTCCCCAGGACTTCCCCTGCTACGGAAAACAGGGTCAACTCTCCGCCTCCAGCAACGGCAAGGACTCCTTCCGGTCTTTCCAGCAGCCTTATAAGCCCGCTTTCACAGTAGCGAACCCAACGCTGCCTCCCATCCAGGCCATAAGCCAGCACTGCCTTTCCTGCGGTGCACCCCACCAGCATCCCGGCATCCGGCAGATAGACCGCATCCGTCACCGCCCCGGCGACCGCCTGATTGATCAGGCATTTTTCTTCGCCGTTTTCGAATCGGAACAGCTTCAAATTGTTCCGGTGGTTGACTCCCATCGCCACTGCCGGACACCCGTCAATCGAAAAACACCGCAGGCAGGTCACGTGGCTGGTCCAGCCCTCGCTGCCAAATTCATGGAGGATCTCCAAACGGTCATTGAGCACCTGAACGTTTGACCGGCAGGCAAGACACCCGCCGCCTGCCACGATCTCTTCCGCTCCGTCCCCGTTGACATCTAAAAGCTCGATCCGGTCTGGAACTGCGATGTAAAAATAGAAGCTCTCCAGCAGCGTGCCGTCAAAATCGAAGAACTTCAGACTGTCGTCTCCACATCCTGCTGCCAGCGCCTCCCTGCCCTGATACCTGACCAGCCGCAACGTCAGCGGGACCGGTGCAGAAAGCTCCCACCAGGGATAGACCGTCGCCGCCCGCTGTAGCTCCTTCTGCCAGAGAATACTCCCGTCCGCTCCGAAACAGGCAAGGCTGCGTTCCCCAAAGGCAGCAAAGAGATTTTTATTATAAGGAAGAACATCATGGACTTCTCCCGTCATTTTCGCCGCTTCCGTCCATTCTCCGCCGTTTTTCAGCAGGAACAACCGCCCGTTTTGCAGTCCCACGGCTATCTCTCCACCGTCCAGCGCCTTCAGGCACCTGACCGCCGCGTCAAATCCAGCTGCCCGTTTCGCCGGAGCCGCCGGATAAACAGTCTCCTCCGTTTTCCGCCAGAAAGGATAGGCCGCAAATGGCGTAGACTGTACCCGGCCTCCGGCCGCCGCCCAGATTTTCCCGTCACGGACCAGCAGCTCCGCCGAAATTAGCTCCTTGGATGGGCACAGCAGATTGGTAAAGCAGACCTTCTCCCCAGGCTGCAGCTCCAAGATCATCTCCTGCTCATAGGAAGTCAGACAGAATTCGTCCGCTCCCAGCCGGTAGCGCTGATCAAAAAAGTAGTCGGTCCGCATCCGGGAGAACCGTTCCTGTCCGTACTTGTCGTCCAGCCGGATCCGCGGATTGGCGATGGCCTTCTCTACGACACTATAGCGGCAAGGCGAAGAGGCCGTCGCCGCCACCTGGAACCACACTGTCTCTCCTTCCCCGTTGACCCGGCGGCTCAATAGGCGGTCCCCCTTCAGGCTGGCCCTTCCTGGTGTCCGCAGCCGGGAGGTGATGCGGTAAAGCCCCTTCTCCCGAGCGGTCACCGTGTCCTGCATCACCAGTCCCACTTCCGGGATTCGGTACACCTCCCGCTTCCAGTCGGTCCCGGAATAGTTTTTCAGCGTCATCGTGAGGTACACGCTCCCGTCCGGCTCCTGCTGGGTCTCTTCCAATGCCGGGAAAGACGGGATCTTCTCATATTCCCCGTTGCGGATGACCGTTACCATGGAGTGGTTCTCCGCCTCGTTGTTCAGCAGATCGTCCTCTGCAATGACAAAATCCACTCCGAATTTCTCGTAATCCACAATGCTCATGGCGTCGTCATAGGAATGGGAGCCTCCTCCTAGTCCGTCGATGAGCAGATACTCGTCCTGCACGCCGAATCCGCTGCGATAGACCAGCTTGTCAAAGCATTTCTCCAGCGGCACCTCTGGTGGACGCGTAGACGGCCCTCTGGTCCCGTCCTCGTCTAAAAAGGCCTCCCACGCGTGGTAGATCAGAGAATCCATAGGGATCACTTTTACGCCGATGTGGTCTTCGGGGAGGAGCGGTTCGAGCCCTACGTCAAAGCTCCGGGAAAGATAGCTGGTCCAATCCAGATTTCCCTGCCGCCAGAGCGGGGCCATGTTCCGCGCGAAGAGATACCGCCCGTCCCGATAGTATTCCGCCGCCGCAGCCAGGAGGGTGCCCTGGAACGCCCGCGTCAGCTGAGAGTCCCCGGAAGAAGGCATCCACCCCTCGTTGTTCACCACGGCAATAGCGCATTCCGCCGCCCTTCGCGCCCCTCCGGCGGCAAAGTAACCGTGCCTTCCGTCATACAGCCCGTATTCCGCCATCACCGGCTGGGACATGCTCCACCCGTGGCAGAGCCCGTCGCAGATGGGCTTCCAGCTCCCATCCTGATAGACCGAAAAGACCTTATCCGCCATTTCCCGCCAGACTCTGGGGCGCTCCAGCTCCGAATGATATCGCAGGAAGAAGTCCGCCAGCCAGCGGATCCCCATAGCCGGGAGCAGGCCGTGGTTCTGCCGGGGATACCCGGCGCGCTGATAGGCCGGATGGTCGATCCGGGCAAGCCCCTCCCGGCTCTCCACCCAACGGTAAAAAAGGTTTTCCGCGTCCTCCCGCAGACCGTCGTCCAGCATCCCCGTCATCTCCATCAGCCTCCAGGCCGATACCCGGGTCTTCAGCTTCAAATGTAGATCCTCATCATTGTCCTGGCGGAGAATGATTTGCCAGGCAGCGTTATACTCTCTGCGGGATACCTCGTCCCCGGTAAAATAAGCGGTGAAGCCCTTTTGATCGATAGGTGCGGTGTAATAGGCCGTAGGATCCTTCGGATCGCAGACCTGGCTCTGGAAATATTCCGCCTGAATAGGGTCGAAGGGATACTGCACGGCCCGGATCTCACAGAGATAGGGGCACCCCTCTTCTGTCAGCTTCTTCCCCAGCGCCGCGGCGGCCTTCTCCAGCCCCACACTGTCGGAATATCCGGCATGCAGAACGTTAAAGCCCGTGGCAAAGGGGTCCAGCAGGGTCCGCAGCTCGTACCCCCCCGGCCCGGGATACGTCCGGTCGGTGAACAGCAGATGCTGGTAGTAAAGCTCCTTCACGCAGCGGTTGTCCGACAAATTTCCCAGCAGAATGACCGGCCCGTCCGCCTTCCGGAGCAGGCCAGGGTCCGGGTCCTCCAGTACAATGGCTGTCTTTCCCGCCAGCTCCTGGGCAAGGCCGCGGGCCTCCCTGGAAGCTGCGAAATACACCGGGTTTTCCTCCCGGAAATGGGTTTCTTTCGAATAGGGCCGCGCTTGAATTCGTTCCATCTTTTTCCTCCTCGGATAATATGGCTCAAACCCGCCTCGCAAGCGAGGCGGGCAGCAGAGTCAGGCGTTTGCTTCATCGGTCAGGGTCTGGCCGCCGATGGCATACCATTGCTCAACGATCTCGTCGAAATAATCCAGCGGCTTTTCTCCGGTGATGATACTGATAAAGCCCTCATCGATGAGCTTCTGGCACTCGGCCTGATAGTCCGCCGAAGACGGCAGAGGGGTCAGAATGTAGTTGGGCCACATGGCGTACCGGTCCGTATCGGAGTAAAGCTCGTTACGGAACTTGGCAACCAACGGCTTGGTAACTTCCTCGACATGATGATTGTTGCCGAAGGTGAAACAGTTGCTTGCGCCGATTGCGACCGTGTCCACGTCTTCCCGGACCTGCGGGATCCCGTTTTCATCGTAATCCCAGTGTGTCCCTTCCATTCCCATCAGCGTGGTCAGGTAATCCTTGGGATCGGTGAAGCCGCCGGTTTTCTGGAAGATCTCCAGGAATTTGGCAAATTTTCCGGCATCATCGGTCATCGCCTTGGAGTAGCAGCTCCAGAAGGCATAGGAGGTAACGCCGCTATATTTATCCCCGTCAGGTCCTTCCAGCGGATAGCCGTAGGAAAAAGTCTCGTCCGGATAGTTCTGCAGGAACAGTTCCAGGTTGACCTTGGCCTGTGCGCCGGGAGATTTCAGATAGTCCGTGCTGAACCAGTGCCCGTGGGTAGCCTTGTTGGTAAACCCGATCCGGCCCTGACAGAACGCATGGTCCAGATGCGCGTAATCCCCCTTGTTCTGACCAGTGATGAATTCCGGATCCAAAACGCCATCCGCGTAATAGCGGGCCAGTGTCGCCAGAGCGTCCTTCATGGCCGGCGCCACGCTGGAATACACTAGTTTGCCGTCGTCGCCTTTGATCCAGACATTCAGCGGAACGCCGTATGCGCCGTAGATCTGGTTCATGCCGTCCTTGGACAGAGCATAGGTGTCCTTCACTCCATTTCCATCCGGATCATCGTTGGCGAATTTATAGAAGATCCTCTCCGCATCGGCCAGCGTGCGAGGAATTTTCTCTCCCACCGCTTCCAGCCAGGAGTCCCGCCAAATAATGGCATTCCCATACATATAGCTGGGATTGATACCGGGAGTGGTGAACAGTTCACCGTTTTCATGCTTCGCGGCCGCCCAGGCGTCCGGGCCCAGCTCGTCGAGATAAGCGGCGATATCCGGCGCATGCTCCCGCATAAATTCCTCCGTCCAAGTCCCGGCAATCTTCTGGTTAACCAGATCATAAAACGTGGCGTACCCCAGATTGGTGATCACGTCGGGAATATCGCCGGAAGCAAACCGCAGGGACATCAGCTCATGGATCTTGCTCTGCTCCACGCCTTCGATGGTGAAATCGCAGTCAAAATAATCTTCCCAGTATTTCACCATGGGCGCATCCTCGTCCACCGTTCCGTTGAGGTGCTGGACGATGGTATAATGGTAGCGTTCTGCCTCCGTGCTGCTGCTTTCTGCCTGCGAAGACGGCGCGGAGCTTTCTTCGGATGTGCTGCTGCCGCTTCCGGAACCGCATCCCCCAAAGGCTCCGGAAACCATTGTCAGTACCAGTGCCAGTGCCAATAATGTGCGCTTTTTCATGTACGTTCTTCCTTTCGTTTATCTGTTGGTAAGGGCCTGCGGCCCTGAAACCCGTTGTTTCGTCAGCCCTTCAGGGAGCCGACATAGATGCCTTTGACGAAATATTTCTGTAAAAACGGATACACGCAGAGAATGGGCAGCGTCGTAAAGTAGATGCAGGCGGCCTTGACCATTTCCGGCCGCGCGTTGAATTCCTGGGTCATCTGCTCGGTGGTGGAGATGTTCTGAATCGTCCCCTCGATGACGATCCGCTGCAAAATGATCTGCAGCACATATTTCCGGGTGTCACGGATATAGACCAGGCAATCGAACCACGCGTTCCAGTGCCCTACAGCCAGCCAGAGCGCCACCGTCGCCAGGATGGGCTTGGAAACCGGCAGCACAATGCTCACAAACGCCCGGAAATCGCCTGCCCCGTCGATACGGGCGCTCTCCTCCAGCTCCGGAGGCATCTGCTTGAAAAAATTGCGGATCAAAACCAGATTGTAAGCGCCTACCAGCCCCGGCAAGATCAGAACCAGCCGGTTGTCTAGCAACCCTAGGTCCCGGATCCAGAGGTACGTTGGAATCAGCCCCCCGCTGAAGAACATCGTGAACACTACGAAAAAGGACCAGAACTTCCGGTTGGGAAAGCTGTCCTTCGACAGGGCGTAGGCCGCCATGGCCGTACAGATCAGAGACAGGAAAGTCCCCGCCACCGTCCGCAGAATGGTATTTCCGTACCCCTGCCATGTGTAGGGGTTTTCCACCACCGCCTCATAGTTGCTCAACGTGAATTCCCGGGGCCAAAGAAAGAAGTCCTGTGCCGTCACGTTGCCGAATTTGTCAAAGGAGAGCACCAGCAGATACCAAAACGGCAGCAATATCGTCAGGCAGAACAGCGTGAGCAACAGGTAGTTGCAAACGTCAAAGGCCCAGCTTCCCGCGCTCTTCCGGATGTGGGATCGCCTGCCTATCTTTTGCTTCCAAATCATTTCCTTTCCTCCTCACCAGATTCCATTTTCTTTACCGCTGATCACCTTGACCAGCCCGTTGGTGGTCAGGACCAGCGCGAAGGAAATGACGTTCTTAAACAACCCTGCCGCGGCAGAAAAGCTGTACTTCATGTCGATGAGTCCCCGCCGGTATACGTAGGTGTCCAGGATATCCGCGACCTTGTAAACCGCCGGATTATACAGATTGTATATCTGGTCAAAGCCGGCGTTGATGAGGTTGCCGCTGTTCAAAATGAACATGATGGACACTACAGGCCGGATGGCGGGCAGCGTGATGTGCAACATCTTCTGAAACCGGCCTGCGCCGTCGATGGTGGCGGCTTCATATAGCTCCGGACTGATGGACGTGATGGCAGCCAGATAAACGATAGTGCCCCACCCGACCTCTTTCCAGATCCCCGTCACGATCAGCATTGGCACAAAGCAGCGGGGATCGGCGACGAAATATATGGGCGTCCCCCCAAACAGTACGATGATCTGATTGACGATTCCGCTGGAGGGTGAGAGGATCTGGATCAGAATTCCCGCCAGCACCACCCAGGAAAGAAAATGCGGAAGGTAGCTGATGGTCTGCACCATCTTTTTAAACCGTACATTCCCAACTTCGTTCAGGAGCAGCGCCAGCAGCACCGGTGCCGGAAACCCGAAAAGGATCCGCAGGAAGCTGATGGTGACCGTGTTCCGAAAAACCTCGGCAAAGCTGGGCGCAGTCAGCAGCTTCTGGAAGTTTGCAAATCCTACCCATGGGCTTCCATGTATCCCCTCCAGCAGAGCATAGTCCTTGAACGCGATGGTCAGTCCGTACATCGGCGCGTAGGAAAACAGCACGATGGTGATCACTGCCGGCAGAAACATCAGCACCAGCTGATAGTGTCTTCCATAGGCTTTCACCGTGCGGATAAACCCGTTTTCCTTTTCCCTGGAACGGACGGGCGCCCCTTGGGCGGCAGCGGCTTTTTCCAAAAAAGATTCCCCCTTGCAAAAGCAGATAGTTTTCGTTCCGCCTCTTTTCCTTTCTTGTGCGGAATCGACAATTTCATTTTTGCATAGGAATTCAGAAAGGTCAAATCAAAATATTTGCGATTTCTAAAGGATTTTGCGGTTTTCCTCCATAAATATTTTTGCTCCCATACACTTTTTCATCCGCAATATCGTTCACAGGCCCGGAAAAAGCCCGGCATACCGCGCAAGGTATACCGGGCTTCGCTTTTTCAGTTTCTGCGGAGCTGACTGGGTGTAATGCCGAAGCTCTGTTTAAACCGCTTGTGAAAATACGTGACATTGTTGAATCCGACCTGCCGGGCGACCTCGCCGACCGAAAGTTCCGTCTCCTCCAGCAGCCGTTTTGCGCGCTCCATCCGGACCTCCGCAATGTATTCCAGCAGGGTTACGCCCCGGCTCTCCTTGAACACCCGGCAAAGGTGAAACCGGCTGATGCCAAGCTCGTCGGCAATATCCTGAATGGAAATATCGTATTGATAGTGTTCCTCGATAAAGTCTACCGCACGCTCCGCATATTGAGCGGATGCCGGCGCAGATTCTTTTTGGATATGGCGGAGGATTGCTTCCGCCTCATTCTCCAGCGCCTGGAACATCTCGTCCAGATAAAAGAGCTGTCCCAGCTGGTCCGGCAGCGAGATCGTAAATAGCTCGCTCAGGTCTACGTGGTTGTTCTCTGCGATCTTTTCCAGCGCCAGCAGGATCTCTTCCAAGATCTGCGTGCAGCTCTGCCAGGAAAGAGGCGTTTCGCAAATCAGCCGTCGCAGCTCTTCCAGACTGGCCACCGCATCCTCCGGACGGCAGGCCGCCAGCTGTTCCAGAAAATCATCCATCCGCCTGCGGTCAAAGCTTGTATTCCGATCCCAGCCCCTTGTCTCCCCGTAACGGTAGAAGGGCTTTTCCGGAAAATACGCCGCGTATTGCAGCGCGCTCAACGCCTGCCGGTAGGAAACGCAGACATTCTCCATTCCCCCACAGCTCTCACCCATCGCGCCGCAGTATTTTTCCAGCAGCGGGCCTTTCAGCATTCCCTCGAACCAACGCGCCAGACTTTCCGGATCATCGGCGCTGCAGATGACCGCCATCACCCCGCCGCCGTCGCATTCCAGACAGGTCAGCCCCGTCCCCTCCGGCCGCTGCTCTTCCAGGATTTTCCCCACGTCCTGCAAAGGAATCTCGCCCTCTGACCGGATACAGCACACGGAAAACAGCGCACCAGGATAATACGGCTTCAGGAACCGCTGATACGCCTCCATATCCGCCGCCGGCACCGGCTTCCCCTGAAGCAGATGGGAGAAGAAACTGCGGGATACCAACTCACGGTTTCCGTGGATCAGCTGCGCTTGAATGCCCGTTTCTTCCAGGAGCCCGGTGAAGGCCTCTTCCAATCCCCCAAAAACGTCCTGTGCCCGGGTCCGCTGCCCAAACCCCGCCGAGCGGATACTCTCGACCAGTTTTCCAAACGGATAGCTGATCTTCATTGCCGACACCGCGCACACCAGGAGCATCCCCCCGAACACCGCTAGGCAGGCCAGCAGAACGTTTCGCTGGAACTGATTACTCTTTTGATAATACACGGTTTCCGGCAGGCACATCACATACAGCCACTGGCTGTAATCCGACCGCACTGCCGTCACCATGGTCCCTCCCAGAGAGAAGGACCACGGCGCATTCCCCGGCGTTTCCAGCAGTTCGCCGGACCGTTTCCGCAGCCCTTCCAGGATTTCCTCTCCCGGCTGCCCAGCAATGACATTCCCTTCCGGCGAAATCATGAAATAGTCCGCGTCCGTGCTTCGCCCGGCGGCCTCCATCGCCTCCATCAGCACGGTGTCGCTGAGGCTCAGGCAGGCATACAGCCCGCTGCGTTCCCCGGAATTGAGGGGCGCGATCAGCGAAAGCAGATTTGCTTCGCCGGACTGCCTGCTCCCATCGGGAAATGCCCGGGGCTCCAGCCAGACCGCCGCCCGGGTGCCCACAGAGATCCGGCTGATTTCCTCGATCCAGGAAATGTCGCTGGTCAGCCCCACCGCCGTCCCGGTCAGATAGGTGATCCCATAGGTGGCCGACAGCAGTACCCGGCTTCCCGGATTATACAGCGCGATATCCGCCAGAGGATACTGGGCGATTTTTTTCTGCAAAAGTCCATAGACTGCATAAAGCCCCGACGGCTTGATATCTCCGGCGGCGCCGGAAAAGCCCGGTGCCTGCGACACCTGATCCGTCAGAACAATGTCCGAAAAGGCGGACATCACCGGTGCAAATACCGTGCTGTCAGCTGTGTTTTTCACATGGAGCAGCCGCTGATTGTTGTAATTTTCAATGTCCGCCCGAAGCTCCGTGCTCAAATAGGCAAAGGGCAGAAGGCTCGCCAGAAAGACCGATGCAAATGTGATAATCGCCGTCAGCAGCATCAGCCGGAGGAACAGGGAATTTACATACGTGCTTTTCAGCCGGAGTTCCCTATTTTTTTCCATCCCGCACCGGATTTGTCGTTTCAAAAGCCTTCCCTCCCGTCTGCGAGACCGCCTTCACCCCGGATATCTCCCAGAAGCAGCTCCCGCGTATCCCCGCTTCTGTTTTCTTTCAGCCACTGCGTAGGCGTCACCGCATGATACTTTCGGAATACCGACGAAAAATAGTCCGCTGAGTTGAATCCCAACTCCATCGCCGTTTCCGTCACGGACCGCCCCTCCAGAAGGAGACGCCTTGCCCGGACGATCCGCTGCCGGTTCCGGTAATCCCGGAATGAATACCCCGTCTGTTCTCGGATCTTGTGCTGGAACGCCGATTCTGACATGCAGAACCGCTTTGCCAGCATAGCCAGCGTCAGCGGTTCGCTGAGATGCCCGTCCAGATACCGCAGCGCTTCCCGGATGGTCCCGTCCTCCTTCTCCGCTGCCCCCGTCCGGAGAAACAACCGACTCACCAGACAGGTGAACAGCCCCGCCAGATAAAGGGCGTTCTCCCCCTCCCGCAGCGCGGCGTGACACTCTCGAAGAAGCTCCTGCGTCCGAGTGTCCACCGTCAGAATGTGACCGGGAAAGCTGGAGATCTTCTCCTGAATCGCCTGCCCGGCCTCCCGGTCCAAGTTCAGGAAGCCCTCAGTATCCGGCACGCGCAACTGCAGCCAGTAGAACTCACTGACCGGTGTGTATCCGCCCCCACTACCATGGATCTGCCCTGGCGCCGAGTAAAAGGCCGCGCCCCGGGACAGGGTGAAAGTCCGCCCTTCCGCAGCATAACATTCCGTCCCACCAAGAAGAAACACTAGTTCAGCGCACCCTGGATGGGTGTGAAACGCCAGCGGCTCCTTCGCTCTCCGCTCCCGGTTGTAGCCAAAAAGGGGCACTCCGGGAACACCGGCCTGTTCCGCGTAATACTCCTGCCGATACGCTCTGCTTTCCATCGATCTTTTCTCTCCTCAACGACCCGCATTTTCCGCTTTGCGGAAAAGTCAATGCAGTCAGCCGCTTTCTCTCTTATAATTAGAGTAACAGAATCGTCGCCTGTTCGCAAGCCCTTTTTGGGCAAGCCTACAGAGCAGCCGCCAAAATGGGAGGAATTATCATGAACGAACTCTTGCAGGCTATGACTTACGCCTGCCCCAAACGCCTGCCCGTATCCTTCAGCTTCCTTCCCGCCGCCTGGCTCCGCCACGGTGAAGAACTGAAGCGTCTGACTGCGGAATATCCTGATATCATCGCCTCGACTCCCGATCTCGAGCATATCGAGGACTCCATCCCGGCATCCTACCACAAGGGTTCCTTCACCGATGAGTGGGGCTGCGTCTGGGAAAACCTGACGGAAGGCATGGAGTCCATCGTCACTGGCCACCCCGTCCCCCGCCGGGAGGATATTCGCACGCTGAAAATCCCAGAAAACCGGGACGGAAGGCTCCCCCACGGCTTCATGTACCTGCGCCTTCTGGATCTCCGCGGCTTCGAGGAGGCCATGCTGGACTTTGCGGAAGAGTGTGAGGAGCTGGATATTCTCATTGATAAAGTGCTCACCTACAACTGCCGCCAGATCGAAGCGGTCCTTCCCAGATCCAGGGAAATCCTGTTTTTTGGTGACGACCTGGGGATGCAGAAGGGTCTCGCCATCGGCCCTCAGAAGTGGCGGAAATATTTAAAGCCTGCCTTTTCCAAAATGTACGGCATGGTCAAGGCAGCGGGCCGGTACGTTTATATGCACACCGACGGCATGATCTATGAAATCATGCCGGACCTCCAGGAGTGCGGCGTTGATATGATCAATCCCCAGTTCCGCGCCAACGGCTTAGACAACCTGGCCCGGGTCTGCCGGGGAAAAATCCCCATAAATTTGGATTTGGACCGCCAGTTGTTCCCCTTTGCCTCCCCTTCCCAGCTGGACGATCACGTCCGAGAAGCGGTGGAAGCCCTCTACCTCCCGGAAGGCGGTCTGGGCCTTTCCTTTGAAGTTGGGATGGAGGTCCCCCTGGAAAACGTGGCCGCGCTTCTCGCCGCTGCCCGCAAATATCGGGAATATCACCGTTCTCCTGCTATTCCCGTATAATTTCCAAGATTTTCAAGAATCCAGAAGAAAACCGCAGCGGCGGAAGGGCTCGATATGCCTCCTTTCCGCCGCCGCGGTTTTCTTGCCAATTCCTTACTTCAGGATCTCCGCCATGATCCCCAGCAGCCGTCCGCTGGGATCGCAGCTGTGTTCCCAGTAGAAGATGCCACCATAGCCATTATTCTTCACATACTCCGACTTGCAGCGGATAGACTCCTCGTCGTCGTAGGAGAGAAAGGTTGATCCGTCAAAAAGCCACGGAGCCTTCGCTTCATTGTCCCAGTAGCGGACAAATCCGTCCTTGCCCTTGGCTAGCTCCTCCAGCGCGCTGTAATTCGGGCCGTAGCCGCCGCCGGTCCCGGTGATCTGAAGAAATCCGTGGTTCCGGTCTGGGATATTTTCCCACTTGCGGGAGTAAAAACCCGCTCCCATCAGCAGCTGCTCCTTGGGGACGCCCGATTCACGGAAAAGCCGCAGGGCCTGGTCGCAGCTGTTGCGGAACACATCGCCAGTAGAGGAATAAAGGGCCGTATGATGTCCCGTGAGTGCATGGAATCCGCATTTCAGGTCATAAGTCATCACACAGATGTAATCCAGCACCTTGGCCAACTCCGGCAGTTCCACGCTCTCCACATAGTAGAGATCCGCGCCGGCGGCAATGGTCACCAGATAATGCCGGCCCAACGCATCCAGGGCGCGGCGGACTTCCCGGCAGAAGAGGGTGAAATTCTTCTTATCGGCCGGGGTGCTGTTCATGCCGTTGGAGGGAACACAGGGATACTCCCAATCAAAGTCCACCCCATCGAAGCCGTACGTTTTCACCATCTCTACGCAGGACTGTCCCACTTTTTTCCGCAATTCTTGGGAGGCGGCGCAAACGGTAAAGGCGTCCGTCTCCTTTGGCACGACGGACACCACGATTTTGATGTCTGGGTTCCAGGAGCGGATCTGTCCCATGCGGCCGAAAATGTTCAGATGATCCACCTCAATGCTGCCGTCAATCCGCAAATTGCCAAAGGCCACATTGATGTGGGTCAGATTTTTGGCATCCTGTTCTGTGACGATACCGCTGTTTCCAACATAGCCTAAAATTTTCATGCAATGCTCCTTTCCATTTCGGGACACGAATTCTGTGATTCGGATGGTTTGCCTACCCAAGCGGCCGATGACAGCGATGCAATTGCGATTATAAGCAGTCATCGGCGCATGGTGCATATTAAAAATCCCTATACTTTATATTATACACGAGCCGTCAACTCACACTTCAAGGACGGAACCGGGTGAAACAATACCGCGCATCTCAGCAGGAAGGACTATCATCTGCAAACCCGGAATTTTCTTCCTAAAGCGGGGAAGACTTTCCGTGTAAAGAAAAATAAATCATCTCACAAATGGAAAGGAAAACAATATGGCAAAAATTATCGGAACTGCACTGCCCAACATTCCCTGGCAGGAAAAGCCCACCGGTACCGACATGCCCTTCTGGCGCTACCAGAAAAACCCCGTCATCACCCGGCACCAGAAGCCCGGCGCCAACAGCATCTTCAACAGCGCCGTGGTTCCCTTCAAAGATGGCTTCGCCGGCGTATTCCGCTGTGACTCACGGGGTCTGAGCATGGATCTTTACCCCGGCTTCAGCAAAGACGGCTACAGCTGGGAGATCCGCACCGAACCTATCCAGTTCACCGACGCCGTCCCTGAGATCCTCCAGCGGGAGTACCGCTATGACGCCCGGGTCTGCTTTCTGGAGGACCGGTACTACATCACCTGGTGCAACGGCTATCACGGTCCCACCATCGGCGTAGGCTACACCTTTGATTTTGAGACTTTCTATCAGCTGGAAAATGCGTTTCTCCCTTATAATCGCAACGGCGTCCTTTTTCCCCGGAAGATCGGCGGTCTGTACACCATGCTGAGCCGTCCCAGTGACACCGGCCACACTCCCTTCGGCGACATGTTCTGCTCCCAAAGCCCGGATCTGGAATTCTGGGGCCGCCACCGCTATGTAATGGGCGCTTACAAAGGGGACGCCTCTGCCTGGCAGTCCACAAAAATCGGTCCTGGTCCCACTCCTATCGAAACGGATGAAGGCTGGCTGCTGATCTACCACGGCGTTCTCACCACCTGCAACGGCTTCGTCTACCGCATGGGCGCAGCCCTGCTGGACCGGGATGAGCCCTGGAAGGTCAAATACCGCACCAAGTTCTACGCCATGGGCCCAGAGGAGCTCTACGAGTGCGTCGGAGACGTCCCCAACGTGGTTTTCCCCTGTGCCGCCCTCACCGACGCGGACACCGGTCGTATCGCCGTCTACTATGGGTGTGCAGACACCGTCACCGGTCTCTGCTTCACCACGGTGGACGACTTACTGGACTACACAAAGAACAACTCTTTGTAATATCGTCAAACAATTATTCTAAATGTAAAATTACGGCGACAGGACAGCCTTTCATCTAATTCCCGCCACCGTAATTTTTCCGAAATCCATTTCAGAAAAAACCGCACAAAAAAGGAAGGTTTTCGTGCTCTGCGGAACACAACCGAAGGCGCTACTTTTGAAATCCGCAATTTTTTGAAAAAAATTGCGTAAAACTTTCTTTCCGTCCTTTATGCAAGTTTTTCACAGGCCGCCAACTCATTCCAACGCAAACCGATGCGCACCATTATAGAGCCAGAGGTTCAGCATCCCGTCGGAAAATTCTGCGCAAGCTCCCAGTAAGCGGCTGTCCGCCAAGATTTCTCGCTTCTTCTCATCAAAAATCCGGGACGGGCCTTCTAGCCCGATCTGAACGCTGGCGTCTGCCTCCAGGCTGGACACGGAGAGCTCCCTGCCTCCCAAGATCACAAATACCGGAACGTCGGAGGATACGATCTTCCTTCCGCCAGTTTTCAACTCGGTCCCGTTGGCCAGGAGGAACAGATCCGGCCCCGTCAGAGCCGCCGCTCCCCGGAAGAAGACACCCTCTGCTGCGCAGAAGCCGTTACCGTCCAGGTTGACGTACAGGGTCATCCCGCCGGGAAGCCGCAGAATCTGACAGTTCCCCTGAATCTCTCCGGTGATCTCCCGCCCCGGTGTCTTGGAGGAGTGGATGTCCAAAGTCGTCACCATCCGGGTCTCCCGAACGCGCTCCGTCTGGAACCAGACCCGCTTCTGGACCGGCCAGCGGGCGTGACCCTCATAGACCGGATAGTGCGGAACGCCGTCGGTCCCGGCAAAATCCTGGCTCCGGAAGCCCTGTACGGCCGGATACTGCACCCGCACATCCAGGGCGGCCCGGCCATTGACTGCCCGGCAGCCCCGGCCGTCTCCGTCTAAATCCAGATACTTCTGAGCGTTGAGCCAGAACTCAAAGGTGGTCTCCTCTTCTTCCTTCGCTGCCAGATCGTCAATAATCACAACCAAATCCGGCCTCAGGTAAAGCAGATACCGGACCGCCCGGTCCAGGCCGCCTCGATAAGCCTCTGCCGCGTCCCCGGCAGTGAGCACCGCCCGGGAGTTCCCGGCAAAGCCCAAAATTTTGCCCTTGGCGAGGATGTCCATGGCCGGCTGGCCCTGGCCGTTCGCATAGGTAACGGCGTTATGGGCGTAGGTCTTCCGGGTATAGGCCGCGTCAAAGGGATAGTTATACAGGTCATAATAGCCGCTGTCAATGGCCAGCGGCTCACCGTAGGCCTGAATAATGAAGGAATTCTGATCCGGGTGGGAGTGGTTAAAGGAGCCGTACCAACTGGATTTGAAAAAGACCGACACCCGTTCCGGATCCTCCAAGTCGGAGTGGGCGGCTACCCAGCCGATATCCGGGAAGAAATGCTCCTTGGGAGTTTCCTCCGGCAGATAGGCCTCCTCCGGCGGATAGAGTCGGTCGTGGCAACAGACGCCTGGGTCTGGATCGTCGGTGTGGCCGTAGGCGGTCATGTAGCCCAACTGGTTGCGCAGCCATTTGCTTTCTGGAGTCCCGATGCGGTAGGCCAGCATGGAAGCCTGTGTCGCGTTTTTCCCGGTGGGAAGGATGTAACTGTTGTCCCCGAAGGCTCCTACTGAACCCTCCGGCCAGCAGTAAAGCGGATAAAGGGGTTCGTTCTGCTGCCAGGTCTTCTGATAGAGGTCGATGACCCCTGCACTGAGCATCGCTTCCAGCGCCTTTTTGCCGAAGAAGCCGCAGGACCAGTAGTAAGTCCCCTGGGCCCAGCCGCCGTCCTCGTTGCTGAAGGGCTCGAAGAAATTGATATACAATGGCAGCACGTAGCGCAGCCACTCCTCCGCCTCCGGGACGTCCCCGTAAAGAGCCAAGCCGATGAGGCAGACGTAGCCGATGGCGGTCCCACCGTGGGAGTCAAAGGGACTGCGGTCCAGCTGGTTGATGTTGGATTCGTCGGAACGGCAGATGATCGCTGTACGGTCTCGGATCATGGAAACGACTCTTTTCCGCTCCTCCTCCGACAGCAGGGAGGAGATCCAGTCGTAAGCCAGCGCCGAGTAAACCGCGATCCGCCGGTGGGCCTGATCATTTAAAGAATAGGTAGTTACGCCGTCCGGGTCCCACGCGGCCAGCCGGAGCAGACACTCCACTGCATACCGGCCGATGGCCTCGTCCTCCGTCACCAGGTAGGCAAAGGCGCTGAAGGTCACCCGGTCGCAGGCGGCCTTGGTGGTGTCCGCAGCGTGTTGGAACAGCCCGAACATTGTGTAGGGGTTTGCATCTAAGGGGTCGGCGTCTTTCTCCTCAGGGAAGGGCTCCGCCATAAAGCCGGACAGGGCTCGCATCACCATGGGAAAGTAGGTGTTGTCCGGCGAGAGCATTTCCTTCCGAAAGTCCGCCAGTTCCCGTGCATTGGTGTAAATCCGCGGGTGGCCCGCCGCAATCCGGGAGAGCAGGACCTCCACGTCCGGTACCGGAAACGGCCGGGCGGCCGGGTCCAGCAGGAAACGCCGGGCGGGTTCCCAGGCGGAGGGCCTTCCATCCCGGTGATGCCGCACGCTCCAGTAATACATCCCCGGCTCAAAAATCTCCGGGAAATTGTAGTAGTTCACACGGTTGCCATAGCGGCTGTAGGCAATATCCTTCAGCTCCCGGTCGCGGCAGACGATGAGGTCATAGCTCTCCGCATCTTCCACCCAGGGCCAGGAAAAATCCGGAGGATTCTGAAGAGTGTGGTAGTTATCAAAGGGGCGAAAACGCATTTCCAGCCCCGGTTGTACAGATTTCTGTTTCATCTTAAGCGAAACCGCCTTTCAAAGGATGTCCTTATTGTAGCATCTATTTTTAAAGGTGAAAATGGAAATTATTCCTCTCTTTTTAGAAAAAATTTTATTTGTGGAAACAGCCCCAGCATGATCTGCCGGGGCTGTGCCAAGAACTATTTCCCATATTTTTTCAGGAGCTCGCCGTGGCGGCCTTCCCACCACTCCCTGGACTGATCCGCGCCCGCTTCGTTAAAGGACTGGATGGTATCCGCTTTCAATTTTGCGAAGGAGTCGTCGTCCCCGGCCATGATCAGCGTGGGAATGGCCTTGAGCGCCATATCCAAAAGCTTGGTGTCAATGCGCTGAATGTCCTCCGGGGTCGTGCCGTAACCGCTGGCGATCCGCATGTCCAAATTGGAGAAGTCCTTGACGCCCTTGTCCAGAAGGACCTGGTTGGGATAGGCGTAATCGCCGTAATAGCTGCAGAAATCCTTGTCAATAGCGTCCAGATCCTTAACAAAATAGCCTTCGCTGCGGTAAAGATCCGTCGGCGCCCCGTCGTCCAGCAGCACGCCTCGTGCCATGCCGACCATGCCGTAAAGAGCGGAGTTGCTGATGCCGGATTTTGTCCAGGCGTCGCCGCTTTCCTTCTTCATCTGAATTGCGGAATCCAGGGGCTGAGCCACGCCATCAATCACATCCCAGTGTTCTCCCTTGACGCCGCTGAAGATGGTTCGTGCGCCTTCCGGGCTGTAGATATAGTTGAGGAACTGCATCACCCGCTCCGGATTTTTGCAGGTTTTCGCGATGGAAGCACTGAAGGTTCCGCCTACAACAGCATTTTTGTTTTCAATGATGTAGGTCCCTTCCATGGGAAGGATCGCATAGCCCCGGGGATTTTCCGGATCTTCCGCCAGCCACTCCGCCTGAATGGTCTTGATATGGTCCCGCCACATGGGGGCCAGCACCTGCCCGTTGGCGGCCTTGGCGTATTCATCCTCGCTCTTCTGGGTAAAGGAGTCCGGATCCAGAAGGCCCAAATTGTAGGCTTTATGGAAAAAGTCCAAGCTCTTCCAGAAGGGGCTGTCCTCTTCGGTGTAGGCGTAGCAGAAAGAGTTATCGTCGACTCTGGTGTCGATCCATTCATTGTATCCCTGCGTACCGAAGCAGCGCATATACATGGTCACGGGATATAGAGCATTGTCCGCATTGTAGAGGCTGAAGCCGTAGACCGGCAGGCCGTCATCAGTAGTGGGGTGGTTTTTCTGCATCTGGGACAGCAGGTTCAGGTAATCGTCCGGATTTTTGATTTCCGGGCAGCCCAGCTCTTTGTAGTAATCCCAACGGGTCAGCAACAGGGAGTTCGTCGCTTTGGAGTTGCCGCCCTCCGCTCCGGCGGAATACGGCAGGCAGTAGACCGTTTTTCCGTCTGGGGCCATTTCCTTTACAAAGTCCAGCCGTTCCGGACAGTTCTTGGTGATCCACTCCCCATACTGGCCGATCAGGTCGTCCAGCGGGAGAATCAGTTCCCCGTCGATGAGCGTCGTCAGGTAGTCGGCGTGAGGATACATCAGCAGATCCGTGGTGTCGCCGCCCGCCAGGATAACGTTCCACTTGTCCGCATCCACAGGCGTCAGCGTCAGGTTGATGTTGGTCTGATTCTGAATTTCCTCCAATACCGGGGTTCCCTCAGCGTCTTTAAAGTTCGCAAAATTTCCGTTGACCGCGATGATGTTGACGTCGATCCGCTCGTCCGTCACTGCCCCGCCGGAAGAGGAAACCGGCTGGGAGGAGTCGGAGGGTGTGCTTCCGCTTTCTCCGCCGTTTCCGCCGCATCCGCCGGCCAGCAGCGCCGCTGCCAGCAGGAGGCTTGTCCAGGATGCCAGTTTGGTATGCCGGTGCCATGTTCTCATAGTGATCCGCCTTTCTGAAAATAAAATATAGGGATTCGATTAGCCTTTTACCGCCCCGAGCATGATGCCCTTGACGAAATAGCGCTGCATAAAAGGATATACCAGCATGATCGGAATAGTGGAAATGGCCGTGATGGTCATCCGCACGGTGTTAGGGGTCATTCGGACGCCCTCTGCCTCCAGGCCGTCCGCCATGGCAGAGGCAGTCCGCTGGGCCTCCTGAAGATAGTTGTAAAGGATGTACTGGAGCGGATAATACTCCGGACGGGTCATGTAAATATGGGTGTCAAACCAGCTGTTCCACTGCCCGACCATGGCAAAGAGGGCGATGGTCGCCAGGATCGGCTTGGACAGCGGCAGGACGATCCTGGTGTAGCAGGTGAAGATCCCTGCGCCCTCCATCTTGGCCGCTTCCTCCAGAGAGGGCGGCAATTGTTCGATAAAGGTCTTAATGAGAATGACATAATACGCCGAAACCGCCCCGGGCAGGATATAGACCAGCAGTGTGTTCCGCAGTCCGTAAGCCCGCATGACCAGATAGGTGGGGATCAGCCCGCCGCTGACATACATCGTGATGATGACGAACCGATAGATCAATTTTCGGAAGTACATCTCCTGTTTGGATACCAGATAGCCGAAAAAGCTGCAGCAGATCAGCGTGACCGCCGATCCGGCTACGGTGCGGAAAACGGAGATAAAGACCGCCTGAGGAATGGTTCCCAGCTCTGCTACCGCCCGAAAATTTTCCAGCGTGAAGCGCCGGGGCAGCAGGGAAATGCCTTTCATCGCCTCACCGGGATCACTGAAGGCATAACAGAGCATATAGTAGAAGGGGTAAACGCAGATCAGCGCGAACAGCGTCAGAATCAGCCCGTTGCACCAGTCGAATGCAACCGCCCCGGGGGTCCGTCTGCATTTCATATGATGCTCTCCCCCCTCACCCGTTTTGCCAGCGCGTTGACGCTGAACAGCATCAGCAGGCTGACCGCCGATTTTACGATGCCCACCGCCACCGCAAAAGAATAATCCTGGGTCCCGATCCCGATACGGTAGGTGTAGAGATCCAGGACCTCCAATCGGCTGGAGATCATGGCGTTGTTGAAGACCAAGTACTGGTCAAAGCCCACGGACAGCAGATTTCCGACCTTCAGCAGGAGCAGAACGATGAAGGTTGGCATAAGACCCGGCACCGTGATGTGCCAGATGCACCGGAACCGTCCGGCGCCGTCCACCCGGGCCGCGTCATAATACTCCTCGTCGATGCCGGTGATGGCGGCTAGATAGATGATGGAATTCCAGCCCAGTTCTTTCCAAATTCCCAGCAGCGTCATAAAAAGCCAGGCCGTGGAAGCGTTGGTCATCAACCCCAGCGGCTTATCCGCCAGCCCCAGCGTCATCAGCATCTGGCTCACCATTCCGCTGCTGGAAAAAAGGGCGAAGCAGAGGGCGTACACAATGATCCAGCTGACGAAATGCGGCAGGGTCACTACCGTCTGAATGACCTTCCGCATCCGGCTGTGCCGCAGCTCCGTCAGCAGAATGGCGAAAACGATGGGCAGCACCGACGCCGCCATGGAAAGAAAGCTCAGGACCAGCGTGTTCAGCAGTGCGTTCAAAATGTCCTCCTTGTAGAAGAACATCAGCTGAAAGTACTTAAACCCTACGAACTTGATTTTATCCAGTGAGAGTCCCGGCTTGTAGTCGAAAAACGCAAGCCCCCAACCCAGCAGCGGCACATAGGAGAACAGAAAGACAAACACTACAAAGGGAAGCGCCAGCAGCGTCAGTTTTAGCCGGTCCGGCCTAATCGGCGCACGTTTTTTGGATCGTTTATACACAAATCATTCGTTCCTTTCTGCATTTCTATTTGTTTTTCTGATTCTATTATAAAAAGCAAGACGGCAAAAGTAAATCTTGAAAATCTACTCTTTGCCGTCTGATTCAACGATGAAATTGAGAGCGGAACGAAAAAATATCCAAATTCCAAGATTACTGTCCGGATTCCACACTCCCTGGAATCTCCTCCAGAGGAAGCGTCAACACCGCACACAGTCCGCCGCCTGGATTGCGGGACAGCTGCACCCCGCAGGGCGGGCCGTAATGAAGCGCCAGTCGCCGGCTGGTGTTCAGCAGCCCGATCCCCCCTCCTTCTCCGGAAAGAAGCCTCTGGTTCAGCTCCGAAAGCTCCCGGTCCGAAAGACCCTGCCCGTCGTCTAGGACCTGGATCCGCAACCAGCCTCCGTCCCGCAAGGCCCGCAGGCAGATGACGCCATGATGGTTCCGTTCCCGGAAGCCGTGGGAAATGGCGTTTTCAAAGAGCGGTTGAAGGATAAACCGCAGCACTGGCCGCTCCTTCAGCCCTTCCTCCACCTCTTCCTCGTAAACGATCCCGTTCTCGTAGCGGATGTTCATAATTTGGAGGTAGAGCCGCACCGACTGCAGCTCCTCCTCCAGGCTGCACAGCGGATCGTCGGTCCGGAACATGGGCTGGATGATCCCGCCCAAAGCGGTAATACACTCCGCTACCTGGGAGGAGCCGGACAGCAGTCCCATCCACTTGATGTTGTTGAGGGTGTTGAACAGAAAGTGTGGGTTGATCTGGTTGCGCAGCGCCCGCAGCTCACTCCGGCGCTTTTCTTCCTCGGTCTGCTTCTGCCTCTGAGTCAGTTCCTGCAGGTCCCGAAGCATCCGATTGAAATGCCGAACCAGCTGAGTCAGTTCATCCTCCCGCCGAGACGGCACCGGCAGCGCCTGGTCGTACTCTCCGGTCTCACCGACCCGGCGCATTCCGGCGCTGAGCTGCCCCAGGGGGGCCAGAACCCGATTCATCCAGAGCAGGAAGAAGGCGCAGAGCAAAATCAGTCCTGCCAGAAAAGTGACCAGCACCGTTCCCACCACATCGGAAAGATCCTTCCAGTAGACGTCTAGCCCGATCTCATTGGCGATCCAGATTCGGGCGCCGGGCAAATAAGACCAGAGCACCTGCATACCCGCGTCCCAATCGGTCAGCTGGCCGTCGGCAGCCGGCGAGGGCAGTTCGTCATAATACGCGTATTGCCGGCCCAATTCCTCCTTACTCCGGGAGGAAAGCACGTTTCCATCCTCTCCGACCAGACGGATGACGCTGCTGCCGTTTTCCGCGATTCCAAGATACAGGGTGCTGAACTGCTCCTCAAACAGGTTGATGACCAGCCTCCCGCCCTTGGCTGTCCGGATGGCGGAGATCAGATTCTGCTCCGGCCGCTGCACCAGAGGCACCAGAGGATAATCTCGATCCGTCAGCCCGCCCACCAGCGCCATGTGCCGCCCCTGGTAGGTCAGAACCTGCTCCGCCACTGCGTCGGAAGGACGGGGACTCCAGTCGTAGATAAAGCGGCGCATATTGCTGGCCGTAGCGCACAAGGCCCTTCCGTCATCTAGAAACAGATAGACCGAATGAATGTAGGGAAAATTGGAGATCATATTGGTCACGGATTTGGAGAAATCACTGACCGCATAAATGATGTCCAGCTCCTTTTGCTCGTCATAGCGCAGAAGCGTCTGGGTCTCCTCCTGGAACAGCAGCGCGTCGATCTGCCGGTTGATGTTGTCATACAGGCTCTGCAGGTTGACGGAAATCTGTGCGAATTCAGAGTTGGCCGTCCGTTCGTTGATCCGCTGCACCGAGCCGGCCATGACCCGATAGCTCAGCAGCGACGCCAAGGACAGCAATAAGACTGTACCGATGGCAAAGTAAACCAGGAATTTTCCGCGGATGCCTCCGGCCGCCTGCCTCAGCCGCCGCAAGCCCTTACTTTGTCTCATACCCGCCTCCGCTCCGATATTCGTTAGGCGTCATACCGGTATGTTTTTTGAAGACCCGGATGAAATAGGAAGGATTGAAGATCCCCACAGCCTCCGCTACTTCATAGATTTTGCGGGCGGGATCCGCCAGAAGCCTTTTCGCGGCCTCCACCCGGATCTCGCCCAGGAAATCGGTGAACGGCCTCTCCAAAAACCGGACAAAAAGGTGGCCGAGATAGTTGGGCGTCACGTTTAGGCGGTCGGCCACCGACTGAAGGGAAATATTTTCAGCGTAGTGCTCCTGCAGGTAACGTACCGCTTCCGCGACCTTGGGCTGCACATCCACAGAGCCTTCTCCCTCCCGAAGCAACTCCCACGCCTCTCTCTGAAGGCCAGGAAGTTCGTCAAATCTGCTGCCCAAGGAACTGATCCCAAAAACCGGTTCGGCTCCCAAAGACTTCAGAAAGGCCTCCCGCACAGCCTCAAGCACTTCCCCAGTCTGGCGCTCTGCCTCTGCCGGGCTCAACTCCGGAAAGCTCAGAAGCAAGCAGTAACCCGACTGGGAATCACCGCAGCATTCGCCGGTGGGGAACCGCGCCAGCACCTGTCCCAGCAGGTCCAGCACAAACCGGCGCAGCGGCCTTCCGGACTGTTCCTGACGGCATTGGGACAGCCAATTGCCGTTGGGAAGCCGGAGCATAACAGCCCGCAGATTCTCCGGTGCCAGCCGCAGCGGGAGCTGCCGGGCACAGCTTTCAAAATCTGCCGCCGGAAGGGTCTGATCAAACAGATAATTTTCCAGCACCTGTTCCCGGACAAGGGCTAGATTCAGCCATTCCAGTGGGGCAGCGGCCCGGGCTTCTTCATCCAGCACAGCCTTAACGTTCCGGACCGTCTGCTCGATCTCGGCAATCCCGGCCGTCAGCTTGAGGATATAGCTGGAAACCCCCAGCTCCATGGCCTGCTGCACTAGCCGGAACTCGTCCAGACAGGAAAGAATGATGATCTTAATCCGGGAATCCGACGCGCGGATTTTCCGGATCAGTTCGATTCCGTCCATGCCAGGCATCCGGATGTCAGTGATCAGGATGTCCGGCCGCAGCTCCTGGTACATTGCGCAGGCCTCTCGGCCGTCCGCTGCGTCCCCTACCACCTGCATGTCCAGCTTTCCCCAATCCGGCATGGTTTTCAGCCCCATCCGGACCAGCGCCTCGTCTTCTGCAATGAGCACCCGATACATAAGCCGTCTCCCCCTGACGCTGTAGTTTTGTTTGACCGTTCTTCTTCTATCATATCGGCACGTAAAAAATTTGTCAACTGTGCTCTTGTCAAAATCAATGAAAAAATCTTTGTATTTGAATGGGAGGCATACCAAATGGCAAAAAATGTTTTTTATCCGATTTTTTAAGAATTAATTTCGAAAAGACCTTTACAAATCGAATTATATATGGTATAATCAAAAAAAAATTCACAAAAATGCGACGAAAGGGACTTCAAACAGTCTACCGCTATTTCAGAGAGCCGCCGGATGCTGCGAGGCGGCATAGCAGAGATTGTGCGCTCACCCTGGAGCAGACGGCTGAAAGGCATTGCCGATTAAGCTGGTTCGGGCTTTCTCCCGTTATCAAGGAGATGAGTTGGGCACAGTACTGTGCCAACAGGAGTGGTACCGCGGAAGCTTGCGCTTTCGTCTCTTGGAGACAGGAGACGAGGGCGCTTTTCGTTGCAGAAAAGCCCATATATTTGGAGGAATCGCAAAATGAAACTGGCATTTTCAACTCTCGGCTGTCCAGATTTCGACTGGAAGGACATTTATTCTATGGCCAAGGATTTTGGCTTTTCCGGCATCGAACTGCGCGGGCTGGGGAATGATATCTTCTCGGTCCACGCGCGTCCCTTCCAGGAGGAAAATCTTCCGGCGACCATCGCTATGCTGGCGAAGCAGCATCTGGAGATTCCCTGTCTTTCCACCGGCCGCGCGCTGAAATTTGGGGACCGCCGTGAGGAAACGCTCCGGGAGATCCGGGAGTATATCGACCTGGCGTCCAAGCTGGGGACCCCCTACATTCGCATCCTCGGCGACCTGACCGCTGCTCCGGAGGGAGAAGTGGACGACGCCGTAGTGCTGGACGGTCTGAAGGCCCTGGTTCCCTTTGCAGAAAAGGCGGGTGTCACCCTTTTGGTGGAAACCAACGGCGTTTACGCCAACACTGCCCGGCTCCGGGACCTTTTAAATCAGGTCCGAAGCGATAATGTAGCTGCCCTTTGGGACGTCCACCATCCTTACCGCTTCGCGGGAGAGTCCCCGGAGCAGACCGTCACAAACCTGGGCGCTTATATCAAATACACCCATGTGAAGGACTCGGTCATGGACGGCGGCAAGGTCTGCTACCGCCTCATGGGTGAGGGTGACCTTCCCATGGACGACATTATCCGCACCCTGAATTCCATTAATTATGAGGGCTACGTCTCCCTGGAATGGCTCAAGCAGTACGCCCCGGACCTGAGCGACGCAGGCATTGTTTTTCCGCACTTTGCCAACTTTATGAACCAGTACTTGGGCAAAACCCGTTCCACCGGCCGTCTGCAGGACAACCGCGCCGGTACCGGCAAGTACGTCTGGCCCAAGGAAACCCTCATCGACCTGACCTTTCCCCAGGTCCTGGACCGAATGGTGGAGGAGTTTCCCAACCAGTATGCCTTCCGCTACACCACCCTGGACTACACCCGCACCTATACGGAGTTCCGCGATGATGTGGACACCTTCGCCCGGTCCCTCATCGCCATGGGCGTCAAGCCCGGCGATCACGTGGCGATCTGGGCGACCAACATTCCCCAATGGTACATCACCTTCTGGGCCACTACCAAAATCGGCGCGGTCCTGGTGACGGTTAACACCGCTTATAAAATCCACGAAGCCGAATATCTGCTCCGTCAATCGGACACCCATACCCTGGTCATGATCGATGGTTACAAGGATTCCGACTACGTGGCCATTATGAAGGAGCTCTGCCCCGAACTGGCCACCGCTAAAAAAGGCGATCCCCTCTATATCCGCAAGCTCCCCTTCCTCCGCAACATCATCACCGTGGACTCGGAGCAGCCCGGCTGCTACACCTGGCAGGAAAGCCTGGAGCTGGCCTCCAAGGTGCCGCTGGAAGAGGTTTACCGCCGCGCTGCAGCTGTCAGCAAGCACGACGTCTGCAATATGCAGTACACCTCCGGCACCACCGGTTTCCCAAAAGGAGTCATGCTGACCCATTATAACGTCGTCAATAACGGCAAGGCGATCGGTGACTGCATGGACCTCTCCACTGCCGACCGGATGATGATCCAGGTGCCGATGTTCCACTGTTTCGGCATGGTTTTGGCCATGACCGCTTCCATGACCCATGGCGTCACCATGTCTCCCATCCCGGCGTTCTCCCCCAAAAAAGGCTTGGACTGCATCAACCGGGAAAAGATCACTGCCTTTCACGGCGTCCCCACCATGTTTATTGCCATGCTGGGCCACGAGGATTTCGAAAAGACCGATTTCAGCTACATGCGCACCGGCATTATGGCCGGATCGCCCTGCCCGGTCAAGGTCATGCAGGACGTTATTGAAAAGATGCACATGACCGAGATCTGCATCACCTACGGCCAGACCGAGGCCTCCCCTGCCACCACCATGAGTAAAATCACTGACTCCATTGAGACCCGTGTCAACACTGTGGGCAGCCCCATTTTCGGGGTAGAGTGCAAAATCGTCGATCCTGAGACCGGAGAGGAACTCCCGGACAACGTGGACGGCGAATTTTGCGCCCGGGGCTACAACATCATGAAGGGCTACTACAAAATGCCCAGCGCCACTGCCGCCGCCATTGACAAGGACGGCTGGCTCCATTCCGGGGATATGCTCCGCCGCCTCCCCGACGGGAATTATAAAGTCACCGGCCGTATCAAGGACATGATCATCCGCGGCGGTGAAAATATCTACCCCAAGGAAATCGAGGATTTCATCTATACCCATCCGAAGGTCTCCGACGTCCAGGTCATCGGCGTCCCCGACAAACAGTACGGCGAGGAAATCATGGCCTGCGTTATTTTGAAGCCCGGCGAAACCATGACCGAGGAAGAGCTGAAGGAATACGTCGCCACCCACATGGCCAAACACAAAACTCCCCGTTACGTGGACTTTGTGGAGGGCTTCCCGATGAATGCCGCCGGAAAGATCCTCAAATACAAAATGCGGGAGGCCGCCGTGCAGAAACTGAGCCTTGAGGCCGCCGCCAGCATTGAAACCGCTTAATTTCATCTACGCAAAAAAGCCGTCCGCTGAAAGCGGACGGCTTAGCTTGTCGAAAAAAGGGATTCTTATCAACAGATTATACAAATTGGCCCCAAGAGCGTTTTGGGGCTGCAAGCTCGGATTTTGAATGCAAAATCCGAGCAGGGGAATATCCGCAGGCGGCTTGCGAGCCGCCTTTTTTGTTTTAATTGCGGCCGGACCACAAAAGATAAGTTTTCGCGCTCTGCGGAGCGCGAAGAAGGACGCTGCCCTTTCCACCCCCTCCGCCTTTTAAAAAAGGTGGGCGAAAACTTCCTTTTTTCGATGGCTTTTTCTTGTCTGCATTTTGCCTTATTTTCTGAAATCCAGGTAGGCCCCCTTCATGGGACTGGCCGCCAGCTCGCTGAAAAGGCGCAGAACGCCGTTCTGATAGCGCGGCGGACGGGGACGCCAGCGGGAGCGCCGTTCCGCTAAAATCTCCTCCATTTCCTCTGGAGATTTTCTCTCCCCCTTAACGCCCACAATGGCCAGCAGCCGTTTTTCCACGCTCAGCTCGATGAGATCCCCTTCCTCCACCAATGCAATGGGCCCGCCCGCAGCCGCCTCGGGGCTGCAATGCCCGATCACCGGCCCGGTAGAGGCTCCGGAGAACCGCCCGTCGGTAATCAGTGCGATGCTCCTCCCCAGCTCCCTGTCGCTGCTGATGGCCTCAGAAGTGTAAAACATCTCCGGCATTCCGCTGCCCTTTGGACCCTCGTAGCGGATGAACACCGCGTCCCCTTTCCGCACCCGATGGCTGAGCACCGCATCCAAGCACTCTTCTTCACTGTCAAAGGGCCGCGCCGTCAGCACCGCGTCAAACATTTCCGGCGGGCAGGCGGTGTGCTTGATAACCGCCCCCTCCGGCGCAAGATTCCCCCGCAGCACCGCGATACTTCCGCTGGATCCTAAAGGCCGCTCCGCTGGCCGGATGATATCCTCCCTGGAAAGGCACAGACCGCACCGCCGATTGACCGCCTCTAAACGCTCCTGACAGCGCTGATAGTAGCCGTTCCGCTTCAGTTCGTCCAGATTTTCCCCCAGAGTCCGGCCGGTAACCGTCCGTGCGTCCAGATGCAGACAGTCCCGTATCTCCTCCATGACAGCGGGCACGCCTCCGGCACAGCCGAAAAACTCCGCGGGCCAACGTCCCGCCGGACGGATGTCCAGCAAGTACTTTGCCCCCCGGTGCAACCGGTCAAAATCGTCGCCGGTGATGGTGATCCCGTACTCATGGGCAATGGCCGGAAGGTGCAGCAGGCAGTTTGTGCTGCCGGAAACCGCCGCGTGGACGAGGATGGCGTTTTCAAAGCTCTCCCGGGTCACAAGATCCCCGGGGCGGAGTCCGCTCCGGGCCAGCGCCACGGCCTGTTCTCCAACGCGGACGGCAGCCTCCTCCAGTTCTGGACCCGAAGCAGGGAGCAGCGCCGTCCCCGGCAGGGCTAGTCCCAAGCTCTCCGCCATAATCTGCATCGTGGACGCCGTCCCGATGAAACTGCACGCACCGCAGCCGGGGCAGGCGTTCTGCTTGGCCCAATCCAGCCGCTCCTTAGTGATCTCCCCCCGCTGGAAGCAGGCGCTGTATTTCCCCAGCTGCTCCAAGGTCAACAGTTCCGGTCCCGCGCTCATCACTCCTCCGGGCAGAACGATGGAGGGGATATTGACCCGCGCCATTCCCATCAGCATCGCCGGGAGGCCTTTGTCGCAGCTGGCCAGGTACACTGCTCCGTCAAAAGGGGTTGCGTTAGCGTGGATCTCAATCATGTTGGCGATCATTTCTCGGCTGGCTAGGCTGTAATTGATGCCGTCTGTCCCCTGACTTTCCCCGTCACAGATGTCCGTGCAGGAATACCGGGCGCCGAATCCTCCCGCCGCCGCGACCCCCTTCCGTACCTGCTCTGTCAGACGGCCCAAATGGACGCTTCCGGGGTGACTGTCGCCGGAAGTGCTTTCTATCAGGATCTGTGGCTTTGCCAGGTCCTCCTCCGTCCAGCCGGTCCCCAGCCGCAGCGGATCCATTTCCGGCGCCAGCCGCCGCATTTTCTGGCTTCTCAGTTCTTCCATCAAATTCCTCCTAGAAAAGACGCGGAGCTTTTCCAAGCTCCGCGCTCTTGACCGCTAATTTTATCCTGCCTCCACCGGCGACATCGGGTAGCAGTGATGCAGCAAAATACGCTCCTCGCCGGTTCCCGCCTCCCGGTAAAAAGCACTCCGGATCCGTTCCGCCACCATGTCCGCATCATCCTGCTTCAAATCCGAAACCAGCACCAGATACTGGCAGCTGGTGTACTGGGTGAAAACATCCCCCAGCCGCAGAGAGCTCTGGATCACGGTCTGCAGCGCATCCATCTGCCGCTCCCGCTCCGCCAGCGGCGGAAAGTCGCCGTTCCGGTCCATCACCGTAAACAGGATGATAAACGCGCTTCCGTTGGTACGCCTCAGACGACGTTCAACAAATCGAAAAATACTCTTAAACGTATCGTAGTCCTGGCAGTACGCACCTGCTATCAGGACCTGCTCCTTCAATTCGCCGCAGATCCGCCGGACGTCCGTCCCGATTCCCTGCTGATCGGATGCCTCTCCGCCGTTCCGTCTCCGCCGGCGCTTCCGTTCCAAAAGATGCTGGTCCGCCCGGTCGAAAAGCTGAATGTAATCGTCCCCCTGCTGGAAAGCGCTTCCGCTCACTGTCACCGAAATACGGCTGGACGCCGCCCGACCGGGCTGGATCTCCGAAAGCCGGTTACGAAGCTGGCGGCACCGCTCCTCCAAGAACGAGCCGTTTTCCTCCACCGGCATGTAGATCACAAACTCGTCGCCGCCGACTCGCCCAATCACGTCCTCCCGAAACGCCATACTGCTCAGGACCCGCGCAATCTCCCGGAGGGTCTCATCCCCCGTGATGTGTCCGTACCGGTCGTTGACCTGCTTAAAGTTGTCAACGTCCAGCACAAAAAGGAGCCCTCGCCCTCTCTCTTGAAGGAATTGATTGATCTTTGCCTCTGTGGCCCCGCGGTTATACAGGCCCGTCAGCCAATCCCTTTCCGCCAGCCTGCTCAGCCGCTCGTTTTCCTCCTGAAGCCTTTGCATCCCCATTGTCACAGGCGCCGTACCTCCTCCGAAGAAGCATGTCCCATGCTTTCCTATAAAAAGGATAGCACGCTGCGGCAGAACTGTCAACCGATTCTTCGCAAAAACGACAGATTTTACCGGCACAGGGCGATCAGGTCGTGGACATCAGCTGTAGCCAGGCATTCCACCGTATCCGAAGCCCCGTAGTAGATTTTGACCTCCCCACTGTCCTCCAGCAGCATCCCGCCAGGGAAGATTACATTGGTGCGGAAGCCCTCGTCCGCCTCCCAGGAGGTCTCCGGGGCCAGCAGCGGCTCCTTGGACATCCCGATGATCCTAGAAGGATCCTCCAGGTCCAGCAGCATGATCCCGGCATGGTAGCACTTGGCCCATTTGTCCTCCCAGCCGTTTTTGCCGCGGCCGGCGTCATCCCGATGGACGGCGTGGAACAGTGTCAGCCAGCCGGCCTCCGTTCTGATAGGCGGTGCGCCGGGGCCGATCTTGTCGTTGGCAAAGGGGACGTCCTCCACTCCCAGCACCAGCTTGTGATCCCCCCAGTACCGCAGGTCCGGCGACCGAGAGAGCCACAGGTCAAACCGGTCCTTCCCCCGGGAGTACACCGGCATCGGCCGGTCCAGGCGGACATATGTCCCGCCGATCTTTTCCGGAAACAGCACCATATTGCGATTGTCCGGCTCGGAGAGAGAGAGCACCTGGATCTTCTCAAAATCATCGGTAACGGCGATGCCCCCGCGGAGCCCATGTCGGGTATCCACTGCAAAGCAGAGGTAGCACCGCCCGTCCATCACCGTCAGCCGGGGATCGTAGACCCGGGTCACGTCCGGATCCCCCAGGGATTCCGGGCTGAGAAACGGGGTATCCCGAACCGTCCAGCTTTTCCCATCGTCGCTGAAAGCCACGCCAACGACGCATCCCCGGAACCCGCCCCGCGGAATATGATCGAAATCGTTGCGGAAAACCATCACATACTTTCCCTGAAACTTTGCAACGCCGGCGTTGAAGATACAGTCGGCGGCATAAGGGATATCCTTGGCGGAGAGGACCGGCGCACCGCCGTTATACCGATGAATTGCCGGGCTGGAGACCATCTCTGGCTGCATTTTTGGCATAACGAAACCTTCCTTACAAATCAAGATTTGGGAATCATCCCATTTTCCCCCATTTTAGCAGATTTTTTTCCGTCCTGCAACTGTCCGTCGCATATCCCGCAAGATTCCACAACATTTCGCAAAGATTTGCAATTCCTTTTCTCCTTTTCTTTTTCTCCAAAATATGCTATATTGAAAAAAGCCGATTACGAAAGGAGCTGTCTCCCGTGCCGTCCTTTACCAGAAAGGCCATTATCGAATCCTTCCTGAAGCTGCTCAATCAACGCCCCCTGAATCAGATCACCGTAAAAGATATCGTCGAGGACTGCGGCATCAACCGCAATTCCTTCTATTACCACTTTGAAGACCTCCCCTCCCTGGTTGAAACCGTCATCCGGGAGGAGGCGGACAAAATTATCGCCGGGCACGCTGCTGCGGCCTCTCTGGAGGAATGTCTGGATATTGCACTGGACTTTGCCCTGAAAAATAAAAGGGCCGTGCTGCACATCCACAACTCCTCCAGCCACAGCTCCTATGAACGCTATCTGAACCGGGTCTGTACCTATGCTGTAGAGGAATATATTGATACCGTCCTGCCGGATATCCCAGTCCGTGAAACGGACAAGGCGCTGCTGGTCCACTATTACAAGTGCGAATTCGTGGGCCAGATCCTGGATTGGCTTAACAATGGGATGCAGTACGACATCCGCGCGCAGTTTCACCGTCTCTGCGAGCTGTTTGACGGCGCCGCTCAGACGGCCTTCCGGCGCTCCGCCGGACTGGAGCCTCCCGAGGCCTCCGACAGATGAAACAATTTGCCTAAAAACTAGATAAAGCTGTTCCCGTGCCTAATTTTTCGGCACGGGTTTTTTACTGTCTATTTCGTTTTCGCCTGACCGGGTTTATAATAACAGTCGCAAAGAAACAGAAAGGAAGCGACAGTATGCACTCTGCAAAACCGGTCCGTTCCGTCCGGTCCATCCAGACTGCCAAAACCGGATACCTGGTCGTGTCGGCCGCTCTATGCGTCCTTGGAGTTCTGCTGATGGTATTTCCGGAGATTTCGGCGAAAGCCCTGTGCTACATCCTGGGCGGAGTCCTCGCTGTATATGGAATTATCAAAATGGTGGGATATTTTTCCCGAGACCTGTACCGGCTAGCCTTCCAGTATGACCTGGCCTCCGGCGCCCTCATCACGGCGCTGGGCGTGATCATGCTGCTGGTCCCGGACGGCGTCATCTCCGTGACCCACACCGTTATCGGCATCCTGATCCTGGCCGACGGGCTTTTTAAAATTCAGATTGCCATTGACGCCAAGCGCTTCGGTGTTCAAAAATGGTGGCTCATCACCGCTTTTGCCATCCTGACGGGAATCTCTGGCCTGCTGCTGATTCTCCATCCCTTTGCGGGAGCGGAGGCCGCCGTCATTCTGCTGGGCGCCGGGCTGCTGACAGAGGGAATCCTCAGTTTCAGCGTCATCCTCTGCGCGGTAAAAATTGTCCGGCATCAGCGGCCGGACGTCATCGAAGTTTCCTATACCGAAAACGGGGAGGAGCACTGAGCCATGAAATTCGGAAAAATTGTCACCAAATTCCGTATTCCGATCCTGATTATCGCGGTCCTGCTTCTGATCCCCTCTGTAATTGGGATGCAGAGCACCCGCATCAACTACGACATGCTCAACTACCTCCCGGAGGATATGGACACCGTGGTGGGGCAGAATGAGCTGCTGAAGGACTTCGGAAAGGGAGCCTTCTCCTTTGTCATTGCCGAAGATATGCCTCCCAAGGACGTGGCCGCACTGAAGTCCCAAATCGAACAGGTCGAGCATGTCGAAACCATCCTCTGGTACGACAGTTTCACCGACCTCTCGGTCCCCATGGAGCTGCTGCCGGATTCACTTTACAGCGCCTTCAACAGCGGAGACGCCACCATGATGGCAGTGTTTTTTGACACCTCCACCTCTTCGGATGACACCATGGACGCCATCCGCACCATCCGTGCCCTGGCCGGAAAGCAGTGCTTTGTTTCCGGCATGTCCGCCCTGGTCACCGATCTGAAGGACCTCTGCGAAAAAGAGGAGCCGGTCTATGTGGCGCTGGCTGTTGCTTTAGCCTGCACGGCTATGATGCTCTTTCTGGACAGTTGGCTGGTGCCCTTTGTGTTCTTGGTCAGCATCGGCATGTCCATCCTGCTGAATCTTGGAACCAACTACTTTCTCGGGGAGATCTCCTACATCACCAAGGCGCTCTCCGCCGTGCTGCAGCTGGCCGTCACCATGGACTACTCCATCTTCCTCTGGCACAGCTACAACGAGCAGCGGGAACGAATACCAGACCGACAGGAAGCCATGGCCGCCGCGATCCAGCAGACGCTGACCTCCGTGATCGGCAGCTCTGTCACCACCATTGCCGGGTTTATTGCCCTCTGCTTCATGTCCTTTACTCTGGGCCGCGATCTGGGCGTCGTCATGGCAAAAGGCGTTCTGTTGGGCGTCATCGGCTGCGTCACCACACTGCCCGCCATGATCCTACTGCTGGATAAGCCGCTGCAAAAGACCCGCCACCGTTCTCTGATCCCCAACATGGACAGATTTTCCAAAGGCGTCACAAAGGTATTTCCCGTCTTTCTCGCGCTCTTTGTAGTGCTGGCCGTTCCCTTCTATTACGGGTACAGCAGGACCAACGACGAGGTCTACTATGACATGGGCCAGTGCCTTCCGGAGGACATGGAGTATGTCATCGCCAACTCCAAGCTCAGCGAAGAGTTTGACATTGCCTCCACCCATATGCTTTTGGTGGACGCCAGCCTTCCCGCATCCGATGTCCGTTCCATGATCCGAGAAATGGAGGACGTGGACGGAGTCAAATACGTCCTGGGGCTGGAATCGGTGGTCGGCTCCCTGGTTCCCGAGAAAATCCTTCCGGACTCCGTCCGCAGCGTGCTGAAAAGCGACCGCTGGGAGCTGCTGCTCATCAACTCGGAATACCGGGTGGCCAGCGACGCGGTAAACAGCCAGTTGGACGCCCTCAATGCGATCCTCAAAGCCCATGATCCCGGCGGAATGCTCATCGGAGAAGCGCCTTGCATGAAGGACATGATCGAGACCACCGGTCATGACTTTCAGGTGGTCAATATCATCTCCATCGCCGCCATCTTCCTCATTATCGCCGCAGTAGAAAAAAGTCTGACGCTGCCCTTTATTTTGGTATCCGTCATTGAACTGGCCATTTTCATCAATCTGGGGCTTCCCCACTTTCTGGGTCAGTCCCTGCCCTTCATCGCGCCGATCTGCATCAGCACCATCCAACTAGGAGCGACGGTAGATTACGCCATTCTGATGACCACTCGCTACAAAGCGGAGCGCCACTCCGGACAGGATAAACACGTGGCCGTATCCACTGCCTTGTCCGCGTCCATCCCGTCCATCATCGTCAGCGCCATGGGACTGTTTGCGGCGACTTTTGGTGTTGCATTGTATTCTGACATCGACATCATCCGTTCCATGTGCATGCTGATGGCCCGGGGCGCGATCGTCAGCATGTTCTGTGTGATTCTAATCCTGCCGGCCATGCTGCTGCTTTTCGACCGAGCCATCGCAGCAACCACACGGGGGTTCCGCCCTAAGAAAATCAATCTGGAGGGATAAATTTATGAAAGAATCCAAAAAGACCGGTCTGCGCATCGTTTCCTTGGCCGTCTGCCTTTTCGTTGCCTGCGGCGGCAGCATCGCTGTCGTCCGCGCATCCGGCTCCACAGAGGAAGAGTCCGGCAGCGCCGGTTCTTCTTCTGCCGCTCCATCTAGCGCCGCCCCGGCTGCTGCAACCGGCAGCGCGTATAAGGATGAAACCGTCTATGTCTTGGCCGGAGCCGATGGGATCGCTCAAAAGATCCTGGTCAGCGACTGGATCCAAAACCCCGCCGGGGAGGCTTCTCTTTCCGACCGTACGGATCTAGAAGACGTCTCCTGCGTTAAGGGAGACACCTCCTACACCCTGAAGAGCGACGGCGCACGGGTCTGGGAGGCCCAAGGCGGCGATATCTATTATCAGGGCAGTTCTCAGAAAAAGCTGCCGGTAGAGGTCACTGTCCGCTATACCCTGGACGGCCAGCCGGTTTCCGCAGAAGAGCTGGCCGGAAAAAGCGGCCGGATGACCATTCGCTTTGACTATGAAAACACCCAGATCACGGAGGTGGAAATCAACGGAAAAACCGAGACGGTCCATGTCCCTTTCGCTGTTCTCACCGGTATGATCCTGGACAACAGCCATTTCCGCAATGTTGAGGTCTCCAACGGCAAGCTCATCAACGACGGTGATCGCACCATCGTCGTCGGCCTAGCTCTTCCAGGGCTGGCCGGGGACCTGAAGCTAGACCAGAAGATCCTGGAGCTGCCGGAATTTGTGGAAATCACTGCCGACGCAGAGGATTTCACCCTTTCCAATACCGTTACGCTGGCCTCATGCGGGCTTTTCGGCGAACTGGATCTGGATGGTACTGGAGGCTCGGATGAGCTCTCCGTCGCACTGGAACAGCTCACCAGTGCGATGGATCAGCTTCTGGACGGTTCCTCTGCCCTGTACGATGGGCTGAACGCCCTTCTGGAAAAATCGGGAGAACTCATCTCCGGCATCGACCAGTTGGCAGAGGGCGCTCGGCAGCTTTCGGCGGGAACCTCTAAGCTGGCCGGTGGGGCCGGAGAACTCCAAATCGGGGCCTCCAGCCTGAAAGATGGCGCCACGAAACTGAAAGCCGGACTGGACGCTCTAACAGCCAACAACAATGCTCTCAACGCCGGTGCAAAACAGGTATTCGACTCGCTGTTGGCCATGGCAGACACGCAGCTTAAAGCTGCCGGTCTCAAAGCCGAAACGCTGACCATTGAAAACTACGCTGAGGTCCTGGATGGCATTCTAGTCTCCCTAGACAAAACTGCTGTCCGAAGTCTGGCCTATAACACGGCCTACAGCCAGGTCTCCAGCGCTGTCACCGCGCAGAAGGATACCATCCGGGAACAGGTATCTCTGACGGTTCAGGAGAAGGTCCTGAGCGGCGTTCTTGCCGCGGCGGGACTGGACCTGACCGCAGAACAATATGCGGCCGCCGTTTCCGCCGGGCAGATTCCGGCCGAAACCGCCGCTCAGATCTCTGCGGCGGCGAACGCAAAAATGCAGGAGGCATCCATCCAGGCACAGATCGAGGAGCTCACCTCCCAACAGGTGGCAAAGCTGATCGAAGAGAACATGAGTTCCTCCGATGTACAGTTCCAAATCGACAGCGCCATCCGGATGGCGGAGTCCGGGAAAACCAGCATCTCCGCGCTGAAGGCACAGCTGGACAGCTATAGCCAATTCTACCAGGGCCTCCAGTCCTATACCGCAGGTGTCGCGGCGGCAGATACCGGCGCGGCAGCATTGGAAGCTGGAGTCGTCTCTCTGAAAGACGGCGCAGATGCTCTGAAGTCCGGGGCTGACAGCCTCAAAACCGGCGCAGATACTCTTTCCGACGGAATGGGGGCCCTGCGCCAGGGTGGCAGCGCTCTGACCAGCGGCGTGACCCAGCTCCGCAACGGTGCCATGCAGCTTTCCGACGGCCTTCGAAAATTCCAGGAAGAAGGCGTCCAAAAGCTGACCAGCGCGTTCAGCGGCGATCTGGACGGAATGGCGGCACGGCTTCGCGCAATCCGCGACGCAGCGGCGGATTATCAGTCCTATGGCGGCATCCAGGAAGGGATGAACGGTCAGGTGAAATTTATCTACCGGACAGAGGCCATCGGAGAATAATGCGGAATACAAACCGGCCCCGGCGAATAAAGCGGCTTGCTTCTGTTCACCGGAGCCGGTTTTCTGTTAAAAATTCCCCATTTTCTCCCACTTTTCAGAAGCTATTTGAAAAAAATAGTAATTTGTGTTATAATAAAATTAATACAACGTGCAGTTTGCTATCGGAACGTAAGTCCTGTTGTGCAGACGGCGCGTTGTTTTCACAAGTGGGTTGCAACAATGCCATTAGGAGGATGATTCAAATGGATATGGGAAACAGTACGGTTTTGTATGGGACGCACGGCGTATGCCGGATCACCGGGACCACCTCCAGAAAATTTGGGGACCGGGAAGCCCTCTATTATGTTCTGGAACCTGTATACGGCGGATCTTCCACGATCTTTGTGCCAGTGGATAATCCGGCGCTGGCCGCCAAAATGCGGCGAATTCTTTCCGCAGAGGAAATTCACCGGATCATCCGCGCCATGCCGGATGAGGGACTGATCCAAGTCGACGACGACGCCCAGCGCCGGGAGACCTACAATCGGATTCTCCGTTCCGGAGACCGCATGAAGCTGGTGCAGCTCATCAAAACCCTGTATTCCCGCCAGCAGGAACGTAAGGAGCAGCGGAAAAAGCCCTGCGCAGAAGATGAGCGTTTTATGAAAGAAGCCGAAAAAATGCTGTACGAGGAATTTGCCTACGTGCTGAACATCCGTCAGGACCAGGTGCTGCCCTTCATTCTGGAACAAATCCAGGTTGAAGAAAAAGCTGCTGCTCTTTAACAGCTCTTGGGAATCCGTATTAGGCCAAAAAGGCCGGGACCGCCTATTCAAGCGGTCCCGGCCTTTTGCCTTCCAAATCCTTATAGGCGGGGCAAAACTTCGGTTTTGAAAAATGTTTCTGCTGTATCCGGTTTTACAGAAAACAGCGTCTCATCAATGGTCACGCAGACCCCCTGCTGACAGTTTCCGGTGCAGAAAGTCGCCGCCAGTTCAATCCGATCCTCCAGCTTGTTGGCCGCGATCAGTTCCTGAAGCTGGTCCACAATCGCCTTAGATCCCTTCAGGTGGCAGGAACTTCCGATACATACCGTAATTTTCATAATGGACTCCCCTTGTCTGTCTTGTTGATGCTACAGCCTCTCGGCCAGCCGCTTTGCCAGCACCGCAAGCGACCCGGCGATATCTTCGTTGCGCACCAGCACATTATCCGGCACATTCAGATGTACCGGCGCAAAATTCCAAATGGCAAGGACTCCGCTGCTGACCAAAATGTCGCACACCGCCTGAGCTTCCGCCGCCGGAACCACAACGATCCCGATGTGGATCTGCATCCGGCAGCACAAATCCGCAAGCTTATCCACGGGGAGCACCTGTTTCCCGGAAATAGCCGCCCCAATAATGTGCTCATCCTTGTCGAAAGCAGCCACGATCTCCAGCCCATAGCTGGAAAATCCACTGTAAGACAACAGCGCCCGACCCAGATTCCCCGCGCCTACCAAAACCGCGCTTCCCACATCGTGATAGCCCAAAAACGCTTCTATATCCGCAGCGAGATTCCGGGTCACATATCCGATTTTCGGACGGCCGCCGGAGCTGACCGCAGCCAGATCCTTCCGAACCTGGACATCGTTGAGTCCCAGCGCCTCGGCAATAGCCGTTGCGGAAATGTTGACGTTGCCGTCCTCCGGCAGGGATTTCAAAAAATTCAGATAGTTCGGAAGGCGTTCCAGCGTTTGTTTCGACACAGATCGCGTTTCCATGCTTCCTCCTACCCGGCTTACTGCGCCGCCTGTCCGGCTTCTCTCGCTTTATCCAGCTTGACGTTGCGGAAATACAGTGCCACGTCAATGGAGATTTCAACAAAGTTCAGGACATAGAAAAACCATCCCAGATAGAACAGAAAACTTTCCGACTGCCCGCTGGAAATTGCTGCGGAAAAGAGAATGGCCTTCCGCGCAATTCCAAAGATGTAACCAACTAACAGGAAAACCTCAAAAAATAGGCTCTTGCCCTTGGCGGTCCGGGATGTCCAGGATTTGCGGATGGAAATCGGCCAGGAAAGACCGAAGCAGAGGATCATCAGCGCTTCAAATAGATCAGTCATGTTTTCTCCTCAAATCGTATTTTATTTTTTGCGTGCGTAATCCGGCAGCAGCTTCGGAGAAACTGCGTCACTGTGGATACCGGCGGCTTCCGCCTCCGCAGCGAACCGGGTCACATGATCCAGGGACAGCTTGCCGGTCTTCACGCTTTTGCTCTTTTCCGAAGCGTTACGTCCGGCGCTGCGCCCGAAGACAATGATGTCCAGCAGCGAGTTGCCCATAAGCCGGTTGCGCCCATGGATGCCCCCGACAGCTTCGCCCGCGACAAAGAGATTTTCCACGCTGGTCATGCCGTCCGCGGAAATATCCAGGCCTCCGTTCTGGTAGTGGAGAGTCGGATAGACCAGGATCGGCTCCTTCCGGATATCGATGCCGTATTTCCCAAACATCCGCATCATAGCGGGGATGCGCTTTTCAATGGTGCCTTCGCCGTTTTTCAGCTCGATCATCGGGGTATCCAGCCAGACACCCACGCCGCCAGGGGTGCGGACGCCCTTGCCGTTGGTGGAGCATTCTCGAATGATGGAGGCAGCGGAAACGTCACGGGTCTCCAGCGGATGCATGAAGGCCTCGCCGTCCACGTTGATGAGCTTGGCGCCCAGGGAGCGGACCTTCTCCGTGACCAGCGCGCCGAAGATCTGCTCAGGATAAGCCGCGCCGGTGGGGTGGTACTGGAGAGTGTCCGCGTAAAGCAGCTTGGCGCCCGCGCGGTAGCCCAGAACCAGACCGTCCGCAGTCGCGCCGTAGTGATTGGAGGTGGGGAAGCCCTGATAGTGCAGCCGTCCCGCGCCGCCGGTGGCGATGATGACGGTCTTGGCCTTGGCGATGAGGATCTCCTTGGTCTCCATGTTCAGAAGCACCGCGCCGGCCGCCTTGCCCTCGTTGTCGAGGATCAGCTCGATGGCGGCGGTGAAGTCCACTACCGGGATCTCACGGTTCAAGACCTCGTCCCGGAGGGTCCGCATGATCTCCGCGCCGGAGTAGTCCTTGGCCGCGTGCATACGCTTGCGGGAGGTGCCGCCGCCGTGGGTGGTGATCATGGTGCCGTCTTTGTCCTTGTCGAACTCGACGCCCAGATCGTTGAGCCACTGGATCGCTTCCGGTGCTTCGGTGACCAGCCGGTAAAGGAGCTCCGGCTTGGCGGCAAAATGTCCGCCGCCGAAGGCGTCCAAATAGTGGATTGCCGGGGAGTCGTTTTCCTTGTCAGCCGCCTGGATGCCGCCTTCCGCCATCATGGTGTTGGCGTCGCCCAGACGGAGCTTGGTGACGATCATCGCCTTGGCACCGTTGTTGTCGGCTTCGATAGCCGCGGAAGCACCCGCGCCGCCGCCGCCGATAACGAGAACGTCCACGTCATAGTCAGGATTGGACAGGTCGATCTCTGCGGGGTTCACCCGGGAATTGGCCTGGAGCAGAGCCGCCAGCTCGGTGGGGACTTTTTCGCCTTTGTTGGGGCCGATCTGCAGAACGGCGAACTCGTCCTGCTTGTAGTCAGGGTGGTAGGTTTTCAGGAGGTTGTCCTTTTCCTCAGCGGTCATCCGGCGGGGTTCCAGAACGGCGTTTTCCGCACGGGCCGCCTCCACCTTTTTCATGGATTCCAGCATTTCGTTGGTGTACATCGTGGTTCCCTCCTTACTTCTCGATCTCGCGGTGATTATAAAGTTCCTGTATTTCCTCGATGGGCTTCTGCATCAGGCTCTCCAGCAGTTCGTTGAAATTGCCGTCGCGGATCTCCTGGACCCGGGCTTCCAGATGGCCGGATTTCGGAGCCAGATACTTGCCGTTGAGGCGGCGGGCCAGCATAGCCACCTGCGGATGGGAGATGCCGGCGGGGCAGCGGGAGGAGCAGACACCGCACATGACGCAATCAAAGGACTCCTCGGCACACTTCTCATACTCGCCGCGCTGTGCGTATGCGATGTACTGCATGACGTTGAGGCCCTGGGTGCAGCTCTTAGTGCAGGCGTTGCAGCCGATGCAGGCGTAGATCTCGGGGTAAAGCTGCATCATGATCTGCTCGGTGGGCTTGACCTTTTCGATGTCGTAGACCTGCTTCACCAGCGGGAAGAAGGGCAGGGTCGCCACATACATATTGTCCTCAACCTGCGTCTGGCAGGCCAGGCAGACCTTCAGCTCGCGGTCGCCCTTGATGCGGTAGATAGTGGCACAGGCTCCACAGAAGCCGTTGCGGCAGCCGCAGCCGCGGATGAGCTGGTAGCCTGCATATTCCATCGCCTTCATAATGGTGAGACTAGCGGGGACTTCGTACTTTTTGCCCATCAGAAAGACGTTAACCATTTGTTCCATATTGTAGACCTCTCTTCCGGATCAATATTCGTTCGGCAGCTCATCGAGCTGGTCGCAGCGGAAAACCGGGCCGTCCTTGCAGACGTACTTTGAGCCGATGTTGCACCGGCCGCATTTGCCCACGCCGCATTTCATCTTCAGCTCCATGGTGGTAAAGACCTGGGTCTTGTCGAAGCCCAGTTCCTGCAGCCCGGCCAGGGTGAACTTAATCATGATGGGAGGACCGCAGATGATGGCGGTCTTATTGGTGTCGAAGCCCAGCTCCTTGACGTAGTTGGGAACAAAACCTACATGGCCGTCCCAGCCCTCCTGCTCCCGGTCGATGGTGAGGTGGACGCTGATGCCCTCCTCGTTGCACCACTCGGTGAGGATTTCGTTGTAGTCCACCAAGTCCTCCTTGCTGCGGGAGCCGTAGACGATATCCACTTTTCCGTAGTTTTCGCGGTAGTGGCGGACATAGTTGATAACCGAACGGAGAGGCGCGAGACCGATGCCGCCGGCGATGAAGAGCAGATCCTTTCCCTTGAAATCGCTTTCCACGGGAAAGCCGTTGCCGTAGGGCCCGCGGATGGTGACCTGTTGGCCCGGCTCCATCATATGGAGCCACTCGGTCAGGCAGCCGCACTTTTTGATGGAGAATTCCATGAATTCGGTGTTGGTCGGGGAGGAGGTGATGGAGAACATCGCCTCGCCCACGCCGGGGATGGACAGCATGGCACACTGGCCCGGGATATGCTTGAAGCAGACTCCGCCGTCCAGCGCCGTAACGCGGAAAGTCCGGACGTCCGGCGTATCGATCCGGACATCGGTAACAACGCCGACGTGGGGGATCAGGGTCTCGTTTGGCAGATTACTCATGGTCTTTCACCCCCAGGGTCTTGATTACTTTTACAATATTCATCGAGATCGGACACTTGGCAAGGCAGCGGCCGCAGCCAACGCAGGAGTACAGCCCGTCGTTGTTGGCGGGGTAGTAGACCAGCTTGTGCATGAACCGCTGGCGGAACCGCTCCTTCTGGGTCAGACGGGGGTTTCCGTGGGCCATCTTGGTGAAATCGGAGTACATACAGGAGTCCCAGCAGCGGAACCGCTGGATGCCGTGGCCGGTGTCGAAATCCCGGATGTCGTAGCACTGGCAGGTGGGGCAGACAAAGGTGCAGGTGCCGCAGCCAATGCAGGCCTCGGCCAGTTCCGCCCACTCCGGACGGTCGAAGAGCGCCTCGGTGGCGTTGCCGTCAAAGCCCTTCAGGCTGAGGTTTTTTAGCGGCAGCTTGTCGAGGATGGCGGAAATGGCGGCTTTGTGCGCCTCCAGCGCCGCAGTGTCGCCCTCTTCCAGCAGATCTTTTACCTTTTCGGTCAGGGCCGCGCCCTTTTCGGTGAGGCTTTCCCAGTAAAGGGTTTCGCCGTCCATCCAGCAGGAAACGTCGCCGCCGGGATTCGCCGCGTCGATGCCGAAAACGCCGCAGAAGCAGGTTTCCTCCGGCTCATCGCAGGCCAGGGTGACGATGGTGCCGGCTTCTCTACGGGACTGGTAATAGGTGTCCACCGGCTCCGCCAGGAACACCCGGTCGAGGATCCCGAAGCTGGCCGCATCGCAGGCCCGGACGCCGAACACGGTGAACGGTGCGCAGGGTTTGCGCTGGTCAATGACGGAGATGGTCTTTCCTTCCATCCGGAAGGCGGCCAGGTTCTCCGTCTGGGGGAAGAAGCAGTCCTTGGCGGACCGGACGGTGTTGAGCCGGTCCAGACGGACGTCCGCTTCCGGGGTCCAGGTCCCGTACTGGGAGATGCCGCTATTTTCCAGCGGCAGGATCAGCTCGCCGGACTCGGCGATGCGGGCAAACAACTCGCCCAGACGCGTTTTTGCGATCTGATACATTACTCTTCCCCTCCCCTTGTCATGACGATACTGGGCTCCACGTCATCGGTGGTGTAATCGGTGAGCGGCCCCCGGGAGGTGGTGTCCGCTCCGGCCTGGTATTCGCCGTAGAGCTCGTTGATGTCCTTGATGAACTTGCGGTTCAGCAGGTGCAGCGGAATGTGCTGCGGGCAGACTCTTGAACATTCGCCGCAGTCGGTGCAGCGGCCCGCCACGTGGAAGGCGCGGATGATGTGGAACAGGTTTTCCTCAAAATCATCGGCGTTGGCCTTGCTGGCAACGCCGGAAGCGTCGTTGTCAAAGACGCACTTCAGGCAGGAGCAGGCCGGGCAGACATTGCGGCAGGCGTTGCAGCGGATGCAGCGGGAAAGCTCGCCCCGCCAGAACTCGAACCGCTCGTCGGGGGTCATCATTTCCAGCTTGGCTACCATAGCGAAGCGGTCCTTGGGGGCTTCGGGCATGGGCTCGCCGGTGAGGGCCTGGTCGTCGGAGGCGGCGAAGGCCTTGCCCTTGCAGCAGAGGCACTTCTCCAGCAGGACGTCGCTCAGCTTGCAGGTCTTGTCGCCGTAGATGGTGCGGCAGAGCAACTCGTCGCCGGGCAGCTCCTCAATGCTCTCAATCCCCTTGATGCCCAATTCGCGGATCTTGTTGATATCCGCCTTGCCGCGGCACTCCACGCCCAGGACGTAGACCTTCTCCCGGTCCACGCGGTGCTCCTTGACGAGCTGGTTAAAGCTGTAGGTGTCGCAGGGCTTCAAAAGCGCCAAAATTTTGCCGTCCTTTTTGCTCTCTGCGATGAGATATTTGCTCAAATTGGCACTGCAGAAGCCGTCATAGCGGAGGCTTTCCAGCTCTCCGGCAGTTTCAAACACCGCCGGGGTGGGATCGTAAAAGAACTCGCCGTCCTTCCAGCCGATGACCCGGTCCACCGTGCCGTCCGCAAGGAGTTTCCCGGCTTTCTCTTTGATTATTTCAACAATTCTTTGCATCTGAGATCCTCCAGCTTCTTATTTTCGCCCAGCGCATGGATGGTCTTAGCGAATTCGTTCATGGTGGTGGAGAATTTCACGCCCTCCGCCGCAGAGATCCACTCCACGCGGGTGCGCGCCCGTTCGATGCCCAGGTAGTCCAACATACTGAACAGCAGGGTCATCCGACGGCGCGCATAGTAGTTGCCGCTGGTGTAGTGGCAGTCCCCGGGATGGCACCCGGCGATGATGACGCCATCGGCGCCCCGCTGGAACGCCCGGAGAATAAAGAGAGGGTTGACCCGGCAGGAGCAGGGTACCCGGATGATCTTCACATCGGCGGGATAGGACAGGCGGCTGGTGCCGGCTAGGTCGGCGCCGGCGTAGCTGCACCAGTTGCAGCAAAACGCCACGATCAGGGGCCTATATTCCTTTTTGGTTTCTTCTATCGACATATCGCGTCCACCTCCGCCATGATTTGTTTGGTCGAGAATCCCTTCAGATCCATTGCGCCGGAGGGACAGGTGACCGTACAGGCGCCGCAGCCCTGGCAGATCGCCTCGTTGACCATGGCGATCCGGCGGATCTCGGTCTTTTTAGGGCCGGGGACCCGGAATTCCTTATCGATGTAGCTGATGGCACCGTAAGGGCAGACCTTTTCACAGGCCGAACAGCCGTTGCAGAGCATCTCGTCGGAATGTGCAACACAGGGATTGCTCTTGAGCTTATCCTTGGCCAGCAGTCCAATGACCTTGGCGGCCGCGGCGGAAGCCTGGGCCACAGTTTCGGGGATGTCTTTGGGTCCCTGGCAGACGCCTGAGAGAAACACGCCGGCTGTGGGGCTCTCCACGGGGCGAAGCTTCGGGTGGGCCTCAGTGAGGAAATTGTTGGTGTCGATGCTGGCGGTGAGCATGGTAGCGATCTTTCTGACCTCCGGATCCGGCTCAATAGCTGCGGCCAGAACCACCATATCCGCGTCGATGACGACCTGCTTGTCGGCGATGAGGTCGGAGCCCTGGACCCGGAGTTTATCCCCGTGGCTGGACACCTTGCCCACCATGCCCTTGATGTAATCGACGTCGTACTGCTCGACGGCGCGGCGGTAGAACTCATCAAAGTTCTTGCCGGGGGTCCGGACGTCGATGTAGAAGACGTGGACTTCCACATCCGGATATTTTTCCCGCACCAGCATGGCGTGCTTTGCGGTGTACATACAGCATATCTTGGAGCAGTAAGGCTTGCCGCAGCCGGAGGTGTCCCGGGAGCCGACGCACTGGACAAAGACGATGCTGTGGGGGTGCTTCCCGTCAGAGGGCCGAACCAGCTGGCCCTTGGTGGGGCCGGCAGCGTTCATAATGCGCTCGAACTCCAACGAGGTGACCACGTCGGGATTCTGTGAGTAGCCAAACTCGTCGAACTTCTCCAGAGAAATGGGCCGGAAGCCAGTGGCCACGACGATGGCACCGTACTGGCGCTCGATGATCTCGTCCTTCTGCTCAAAATCGATAGCCTTGGCCGAGCAGTTCATCTGGCAGAGGCCGCACTTTCCGGTTTTGAAGTGGATGCACTGCTCCGTATCGATGACCGGGACATTGGGGATCGCCTGCGCGAAGGGAATGTACACGGCGCCCCGGGTGTTAAGGCCCATGTTGAACTCGTTTTTCGCCTTGCGGGAAGGACATTTTTCGGTGCAAAGGCCGCAGCCGGTGCAGAGGTCCTCTTTGATGTAGCGGGCTTTTTTCCGGATCTTGGCAGTGAAATTGCCCACGAAGCCGGAAACCGACTCCATCTCGCTGTATGTATACAGGGTGATCTTCTCGTTCTGGGCGGCGTCCACCATTTTGGGGGTCAGGATGCAGGCCGCGCAGTCCAGGGTCGGGAAGGTCTTATCCAGCTGGGCCATACGGCCGCCGATGGTCGGGGTTTTCTCCACAATGTCGACCTCGTAGCCCGCCTCGGCGATATCCAGGGCGGACTGGATGCCCGCGATGCCGCCGCCAATGACCAGAGCCCGCTTGACCACGCTGCTTTCCCCCGCCGTCAGGGGCTGGTTCAAGTTCAGCTTGGCGATGGCGGTGCGGGCCAGAACGATGGCCTTGGCCGTGGCATCCATTTTATCCTTGTGGATCCACGAGCAGTGCTCGCGGATATTGGCGATCTCCACCATATAAGGGTTCAGCCCGGCGGCCTGCGCCGTTTTCCGGAAGGTCGCCTCGTGCATCCGGGGGGAGCAGGAGCAGACGACAACGCCGGTCAGTCCGTATTCCTTAATGGCCTGGCGGATCTTGGACTGGCCGCCCTCCGAGCACATATACTGATAGTCGGTGGCGTAAACGACATTGGGTTCCGCCTTCATCGCTTCCGCAACGGCTGCGACGTCAACGGTCGCCGCGATGTTGCTGCCACACCAACAGACAAAGACTCCGATTTTATGCAATGAACTCACTTCCATCCTTTGCGAAATTATTTACTGTACTTCCGGAAGGCGCTGGCGATGGCCTGTTGAGGCAGCTTCTCGTCCAGCAATTCGGGGATCTGATCCGCCTTGAGGTAATTCTCACCCTGCCGCCGGATCACAGCCAGCCGGACAGCCTCGATAAGCCGGGCGGGCTCCACGCTGCGGGGGCAGCGCTCCACGCAGGCGAAGCAGGAAAGGCAGGTCCAGAGGGATTTGGACTGCATCAGCGCGTCGATTTTCCCCTTCTCCACCATGGAAACAAATTTGTGAGGATGAATGTCCATCTCATCGAAGGCGGGACAGGTGCCGGAGCATTTGCCGCACTTCATGCACTTGCGGGTATCCACCCCGCTGATCCGGCGGATCGTCTCCGCCAATTCTTTTTCGGTAGCCGGCATATTCAATCCCTCCTTCTTATTTCACGCCCAGGGCTTCCGCCAGAAGCTCGGTGAAATAGCGGACCGGCAGCTTGTGGCTGGTGCTGTTGGCGTCCAGGTTGTACATACAGAGCGGGCAGGCGGTGATCAGTTCCTCCGCACCCTTCTCCATGGCGGATTCCAGGACCATGTCGGCCTTCTTCTGCGCCAGTTCCTTCTTGCTCAGGGTCACATACCCGCCGCAGCACTCGTTGCGGAAGGGGTAAAGCACCGGAGTGCCGCCGATGGCCCGGATGAAGTCCTCAATGATGGTGGGGTTCTCGGGGTTGTCGAATTGCATCTCCTTGCTGGGCCGCAGCAGCATGCAGCCGTAATAGGCGCCGATCTTCCGGCCCTTCAGGGGATTCACGACCTTTTTTTTCAGTTCGTCAAAGCCTACCACGTCCCGGAGCATCTCCAGATAGTGCAGCACCTGGGTCTCGCCCTCATAAGGGGGCTCCAGCTGGAGGTAATTGTTGACTTTTGTGCGAATCTCGTTGTCATTCTGCATATCGCCGTTGACCCGCTTGATCACATGGTGGCAGGCAGAGCAGAGGGTGACCAATCCGTTGCCCAAATCCCGGGCACTGGCCAGTGCGCGGACGGAAGACAGCTTAGTGGCGATCTCATCCTTCGCCATGGGGTAGACTGCGCCGCAGCACTGCCACTCCGGCAACTCTTCCAGAGTAATCCCCAGAGCCTCGGCGGAGCGCCGCCCGTAGGCGTCCAGTTCCTTTGCCTTGGTTTTCAGGGTGCAGCCCGGATAATAGCTGAATTTCATGATTTGATTCCTCCAATCGCAGCGTTATGCCATCTGCTCCGGATGGAAGACCTCGTCGAACTTCTCGGCAGTGAGGAAGCCCAGCTCCACGCAGGCTTCTTTCAGGGAGATGTTGTCCTTGTAGGCCTTCTTCGCGGTTTTCGCCGCGTTTTCGTAGCCGATATAGGGGTTCAAGGCAGTGACCAGCATCAGGGAGTTATAGAGATTATGGTGCATCTTCTCCCGGTTGGCCTTGATGCCCACCGCGCAGTTGTTGTTGAAGGAGACCATGACCTCTGCCAGCAGCCGCGCCGACTGGAGGAAGTTGTAGATGCACACCGGCATAAAGACGTTCAGCTCAAAGTTGCCCTGAGAGGCGGCCATACCCACGGCCACGTCGTTGCCCATGACCTGGACGGCCACCATGGTGACGGCTTCGCACTGGGTGGGATTCACCTTGCCGGGCATGATGGAGGAGCCGGGCTCGTTTTCGGGGATGAAGATCTCGCCCAGGCCGTCGCGGGGGCCACTGGCCAGCCAGCGGACGTCGTTGGCGATCTTCATCAGGTCCGCTGCCAGAGCCTTGAGAGCGCCGTGGGCAAACACCAGTTCATCCTTGCTGGTCAGGGCGTGGAACTTGTTGGGAGCGGTGACGAAATCCTTGCCGGTCAGTTCCGAAACCGCCTCCGCAACCTTGACGTCAAAGCCCTTCGGGGCGTTGAGCCCAGTGCCGACGGCGGTGCCGCCCAGCGCCAGCTCTTTCAGTTCGGGGAGGGCGATCTCCAGCATCCGGCGGTCTTTTTCCAGGGAAGAACGCCAGCCGCTGATCTCCTGGCTGAACTGGATGGGGGTCGCGTCCTGAAGATGGGTGCGGCCGCTCTTGACGATGCCTTCGTTCTCGGCTTCCAGGCGCTTGAAGGTTTCCACCAGCAGGTCGATGGCGGGAAAGAGTTTGTCCTCGATGGCCAGCACCGCGGAGATGTGCATGGCAGTGGGGAAGGTATCGTTGGAGGACTGGCTCATGTTGATGTCGTCGTTGGGGTGCAGCAGCTTTTTGCCGGCAATTTCATTGCCCCGGTTGGCAATGACCTCGTTGGCGTTCATGTTGGACTGGGTGCCAGAGCCGGTCTGCCAGACCACCAGCGGGAAGTGGTCGTTCAATGCGCCGCTGATGACCTCATCGCAGGCGCCGGTAATGGCGGCCAGCTTCTCGTCGGTCATTTTCTCGGGCTTCAGGGCGTGGTTCGCCATGGCGGCGGCCTTTTTCAGGATGCCGAAGGCGTGGGTGATCTCCCGGGGCATGGTCTCGATGCCGACGCCGATTTTGAAGTTCTCGTGGCTCCGTTCGGTCTGGGCGGCCCAGTAGCGGTCAGCAGGGACCTTCACTTCGCCCATGGAGTCGTGCTCAATGCGGTATTCCATTCTGTAACCTCCAAAAATATCATGCAGAAAACAGGGTCAGATATTGATCTGACGGATCACGTCCTTCAGGACATCGGCGCTGTGGTGGAGCTTTTCCAGCTCCTCGTCGGTCAGCTTGGCGCAGATGTTGCCCTTAATTCCCTCGGAGCCGACAACAGACATAACGCTGAGGGCCACATCGCTGAGGCCATACTCGCCGGTCATCATGGAGGATACCGTCAGGATGGTGTCGGTGCTGCTGAAGAGGCAGCGGCAGATATGACATACCGAAGCGGCGATGCCGTAATAGGTGGCGCCCTTGCGGCCGATGATCTTGCCGCCGGAGGTGCGGACATATTTTTCGACTTCCGCCACATCCAGCTCCGGCAGGACGTCACCGTCCACGGTCAGGCTCTTGCGGTAGTCTTCCAGGGGGATACTGGAAATAGAGGCCATCGACCAGGGGATGAAGGAACTGTCGCCATGCTCGCCCAGAACGTAAGCGTGGATGTTTTTCTGGCTGATGGAGAAATACTCAGCCAGGCGGGTCCGGAGCCGGGCGGTGTCCAGGATGGTGCCAGAACCGATAACATGGTTGGTGGGCAAACCGGAGACTTTTCCGAAAACGTAGGTCAGGATGTCAACCGGATTGCTGACCAGGATGTAAATAGCCTCGGGGGCGTGGCGGACGATGTCCGGAATGATGCTCTTGATGATGTCAACGTTGGTCTGGGTCAGGTCGATGCGGCTTTGGCCGGGCTTCCGGGCGATGCCGGAGGTCACGATGACAATGTTGGAGCCTTCCGCGTCGCTGTAGCTGCCCGCATAAATCTGGGTCTGGGAGGCAAACGGGGTCGCCTGCCGGATATCCATGGCCTCACCCAGCGCTTTCTGGGTGTTGACGTCGATGAGAACGACTTCGGAGGCGATGCCGTTCACAGCAAGGGTGTACGCAATGGTGGAGCCAACGCTTCCAGCGCCGATAATGGTGATTTTGTTTGTCATAATACCTTCTCCAATCTGTCAGATAGTCGGGTGAATGGTCATACCATTACAAGATGCCTGCCCAAAAGGAATGTTTCACACTGCCGAAAAATCCGGCAAGAAAAATCGTTCCCATCTCACCTCCAACGGTCATCATTCGCCGGAAAGTCCGGCCGTCCACGGGCACTGGCGGGGTCCTTTTTCCGCAGGGCTCTGCGTAAAAAAAGGACTGGGCAAATAAGGTTGATGATCCGCCGCAATCCTAGAAAATATCCATATTTCAATATCGATATTATAATACCGATTCCGTCGAATGTCAACAATTCGGCCCGTTCTTTTCGACGATTTGGCTGCACTTTGTAGGGTTTTTCAGAATCTGACGCAGCCGGGAATAAAAATTGTGAAAAATCTAACAAGCCCCTTTTTTTCTTTATTCTGTCTCTGGAAGCAGATAGAATATCATCACAGTCTGACACCTTGGAAAAAGAAAAAATCCCATCTCAGGACAAATTCCTTGAGATGGGATGGATTTCCCGCAGTGGTACCCAAAATGCGCTTTCCGGCCGCTTCACAGCCAAATAAAGCCTGGATCCTCACGAAACCTACATGGAAACACTGCTGCCGTCAGCAAGTTTTATGCAGGGATCCACTTTTCTGGTTCTATGCTTACCGGAGTATCCGCACCGAGATCTGTGGGAGAAACGACTCTACCAGGGCCGGGCTGACCACGTCGGTCCCGTCCAAGGTGACGGATGCGCTTCCGGCGGCCACCGCGTACCGCGCCGCCTCTGAGGCGGGCAGCCCCCGCTGCAGGGCGGCCAAAAACGCTGCTAAAGTGGTGTCCCCCGCCCCTACAGTGGATTTGACCTTCACCGGCTGGTTGTGCAGGCGGTAAAGGCCCTCCGGACCTGCGTAGATCAGCCCCTTGGGCCCCAGGCTTACCAGGGTGTGCTCCACGTACCCCGTCATGGAACGCGCCAGCTTGACGATGGACTGCTCCGTCCGCAAATCGGAGCCGCTCATCTTTCGGAACTCCAGCAGATTGGGCTTCACGATAAACGGCTGGATCTCCTGCAGGTCCTCCAGCTTGAAAAAGGCGTTGTCCAGCGCGAAAAACACATTCTCACGCCGGAAGGAGAGCAGAAACGACCGGTACCCTTCCGGCGTGACGTTGGGCGGAAGGCTTCCTGCAAAGACCATCAGCGTCTTTCCGCCGCCCTGCAGCTCGTCCTCCAGCTTGCGCCGGAGCTGGTGCATCGCCTCCACCGGGACTATGCTCCCTTTGCGGTTAATCTTCAAAAATCGACCGTCCGGGATGTTGACGGTGAGGTTTTCCCGGACGGCGCCGTCAGTGTGAACAAAATCGTGGGTCACCCCGTCGCCGTCCAGAAGGCTGATGAACCGCCCGGCGTTGTCACTTCCGCAGATCCCCAGCGCCTTGGCGCAAACGCCCAGGGACGCCAACACCCGGGAGATGTTGACGCCCTTTCCCCCTGCATACAGGACCTCCCGGGCTGTCTCGTTGGGTTCCACAAAGTCCAGCGCGTTGAGCCAGAGAGTGACATCCAGCGCCGGATTCAGCGTCACGGTAATAATTTTATCAAACATATCCTCTTCCCGCCCTTTCTGCCCGTTTCTATCTATTGTATGCGGCAGATCCTGATTTTGCCGGTCATCCTTGGATTTTCGTCACGCGGGTGCCCTGCCGGGTCTCCTCGACCTGATAACCCAGCGCGGCGATCTTTCCACGGAGCTCGTCAGCCTTCTGGAAGTCCTTTGCCTTTCGTGCAGCGGCACGCTCCTCCACCAGTGCCTGGACCTCCGGAGGCAGCTCCTCGCCGTCCGCGGGTGCTGCGCTGGCGCGGACCTTTTCTGCCGCCTTCAGCAGGTTCAGGGACAGCACACTGTCGAACTCCTCCAGAAGGGCCAGCTTAGTCCGACCGTTGGTGTCCGCTTTCAGCACGTCATAAAGGGCCGTAACGGCCAGGGAGGTGTTCAGATCGTTGTCCATCCCCTCCCGGAAGGAGGCGCGGAGCTTCTCCGCAGCCGCCTTATCCAGTTCCCCGTCCCTGGGATCCAAGGCGGCGATGCGGGCTGCCAGCTTGCCGTAAGCCGCCGCCGCGTTGTCCAGCGCCTCATAGGAAAAGGCCAGAGACCGGCGGTAGTGGGACTGCATGCAGAAAAAGCGGTACACCATGGGGTCATAACCCTTGCTTTCCAGTAGGGAGACCGTCAAAAATTCGCCGCTGGACTTGCTCATCTTACCGTTTGCCGTATTCAGATGATGGACATGGAACCAGTAATTGCACCATTTATGCCCCAGCACCGCTTCGCTCTGGGCGATCTCGTTGGTGTGGTGGGGGAAGGCGTTGTCGATGCCGCCGCAGTGGATGTCCAGGCGGTCCCCCAGATATTTCATGCTGATGGCGGAGCATTCGATGTGCCACCCCGGGTAGCCCAGCCCCCAGGGGGACTCCCATTTCAGCTCCTGATCGTCGAATTTGGATTTGGTGAACCAGAGGACGAAATCTGCCTTGCTGTGCTTGTTGGTGTCTTCCTCCACGCCCTCTCGGACGCCGACCTCCAGGTCCTCCTCGTCATGGTCGTTGAAAACGTAGTACTTCTCCAGTTTGGAGGTATCGAAATAGACGTTTCCGCCCGCCTGGTAGGCGTACCCCTTCTCCAGAAGTTCGGAGATCAGCCGGATGAAATCCGCGATGCAGCCGGTAGCGGGCTGCACCACCTCCGGCCGTTTGATGTTCAGCTTTTCGCAATCGGCAAAGAAAGCGTCCGTATAAAATTTGGCGATCTCCATGACGCTTTTATGCTCCCGCTTGGCGCCTTTGAGCATCTTATCCTCGCCGGTGTCCGCATCGCTGGAAAGATGACCCACGTCGGTGATGTTCATGACGCGGCTAACGTGGAAACCCGCATAGTTCAGGTATTTCTCCAGCACGTCCTCCATGATATAGCTGCGCAGGTTGCCGATATGGGCAAAATGGTACACCGTGGGGCCGCAGGTGTACATCTTCACCTCGCCGGGTTCCACCGGCACGAAGTCCTCCCGCTCATGGGAGAGGCTGTTATAAAGTTTCAGTGCCATTCAAATTCACTCCTATACTTTTTCCCAACCGCCGTCGTCCTCAAAGGGGGCGGGGGCTCTTTCGCCGAATGCAGAACGAGCCGCCTGCATCGCTTCGATGACCTTCCGCTGCTCTTCCACCAGCTTCTCCGTTTTTTCCAGCCGGAATTTCAGCATGCACAATTCCTGGGACACCGGGTCCGGGATGTGGACCTGGTCCATTGGCGCACAGACCCGCTGGCCGTTCTGCCGGACAACCCGAGCCGGAACGCCCACCGCTGTGCTGTCGGGAGGGATCGGCTCCAAAACCACGGCTCCGGCCGCGATTTTCGCGTTATCTCCCACGGTGAAGGGCCCGAGGATTTTCGCGCCGCTGCCCACCATGACGTTTTTGCCCAGGGTCGGATGGCGCTTTCCCTTGTCCTTGCCGGTCCCCCCCAGGGTGACGCCCTGATAGAGGGTACAGCCGTCGCCCACCTCGGCGGTTTCGCCGATGACGATGCCGCTGCCGTGGTCGATCATCACTCCGACGCCGATCTTCGCGCCGGGGTGGATCTCAATACCGGTGAGAAACCTGGCGAACTGGGAGATCCAGCGCGCCAGGAAGTACCAGCGATGGCGATAGAGAAAATATGCAGGGCGGTGAAGCATAATCGCATGAAGTCCGGAATAAAGCAGGAGCACCTCGGCGGAGTTCCGAGCCGCCGGATCCCGCTCCTTCACGGCACGGATGTCCGCCCTCAGCCGATTTAGCATAGTCAGACCACCTTTATCACTTGCTGGAATTGAACTGGGATCGATTTTTCCAAAGATATTCTATGCCGGAGATCACAGTCATGACCGCCGACACCCAAACCAGCACATTGCTGATGGTTCCGATGGGGAAATCCTCCGCCAGCAGTCCGGAATCCATCACCGCGGCCAGCACCAACACCACGACGACGGACGCCATCGTCATCGCCGTCTTCAGTTTTCCCAGCTTTCCCGCCGCAATAACGGTGCCGTTGTCAGCGGCCACCATCCGCAGGGAGCTGACCAGAAATTCCCGGGCGATCATAATGATCACTGCCACGGAACTGGCCCAGCCAAAGCCGATAAATGCGACTAACGCCGCGAAAACCAGCACCTTGTCGGCCACCGGGTCCAGAAACTTTCCAAAATCCGTCACCAAATTGCGGCTCCGGGCGATGTGTCCGTCCATGGCGTCGGTGGCGGAGGCCAACGCAAACACGAGAAGCGCCCAAACGTTGTGCAGCGGGATCCACTCGCACAAAAAGAACAGCAGGAATACTGGCACAAGAAGGATCCGAAGCAGGGTCAGCTTATTCGGGGTGTTCATCGGTCACCACTCCAATCAGGTCGAGGTCCATGACGTCTTCCACCTTTACGGTGACAAACTGCCCCACGGCAAGTTTGTTTTTGCAGGAGAAAAAGACTTTCCCGTCGATGTCCGGTGCGTCGGCCTCGCTGCGGCCGAAGAAGCATTCGCCGTACCGGTCGAAGCCCTCCACTACGCAGAGAATGGAGCTTCCTACTTTGGCCGCGTTCTGCCGCGCCATGATGGTCATCTGCTCCGCCATCACCAACTCCGCCCGGTCGGTGCGCAGCTGCTCGTCAACCTGATCCTCCCGCTCACCGGCAGGAGTCCCGTCCTCCTGGGAGTAGGCGAAGCAGCCCAGCCGCTCAAATTCCGCCTTTTTGACGAATTCGCAGAGATGCTCAAAATTCTCCTTGGTTTCCCCCGGGAAGCCAGCGATCAGCGAGGTGCGGAGGGTGATGCCCGGCACCTTTTCCCGAACATGGGCCAACAGCTGTTCGATCTCCTCCCGGCTGCCCGGCCGGTTCATGGCCCGGAGAATCTCTTTATCACAATGCTGCAGCGGGATATCCAGGTATTTGGCGATCTTCGGCTCGGAGGCGATGACCTCCAGCAGCTCATCGGTGATCCGCTCCGGATAGGCATACAACACCCGGATCCAGCGGAAGCCCTCAATTTTCGCCAGCTCCTGCAGAAGCGCCGCCAGCCGGTACTCGCCGTAAAGGTCCTGGCCGTACTTGGTGGTGTCCTGGGCGACGACTACCAGCTCCTTGACGCCCCGCGCTGCCAACTCCCGGGCCTCCTGCAGGACACTCTCCATGGGCCGGCTGCGGAACCGTCCCCGGATGGAGGGAATCGCGCAGTAGGAGCAGCAGTTGTCGCAGCCCTCGGCGATCTTCAGATAGGCGTAAAAAGGCAGCGTGCTGAGGACCCGCCCCCCTTCCAGGGGCAGGCCGCACTTTTCTCCAAATCGGTAAACCTTATCCCCGCAGAAGGTGTCCCGGATGATATCCGCGATTTCCGCGTTGGAGCCGATGCCCACTACGGCGTCCACCTCGGGCATTTCCTCAGCGATCTCCTGCCGGTACCGCTCGGCCAGACAGCCGGTGACGATGATCTTCTTGATCCGCCCCTCTTTTTTCAGGGTGCTGTACTCCAGAATATTGTCGATGGCCTCCTGCTTGGCGCTTTCAATAAAGCCGCAGGTATTGATGATGACTGCCTCCGCGAGGGCGGGGTCCAGGCTCAGCTCAAACCCCTCCTGCCGGAGTCGGTGCATCAGCAGCTCCGCGTCTACCTGATTTTTGGGGCATCCCAGGGACACCATTCCGATTTTTGTTGGCATATGGCAAAGGTTCCTTTCCAGTTGGGTTATTCATCGGGGTCCAGTTCCCCGTCTTTTTCTTCCATCAGTTGGGCGGCTGCTGCATCCACTGCTGCCGCCGCATCGTAATATCCGTGACCCAGCCGCATCAGCGCCCGGATCACCTTTTCCCGGCCCTTTTCGTCCTCGCCGTCCTCCAGGTACCGGGCGTATTTTCTCCGGACCAGATCCTCCAAAAGGCCCTCCTCCGGCTCCACTGCGTCCACGGCCTCTGCAGCCGTCCCCAGATCGATCCCCTTCCGCCGCAGCTCGTAAACCGCCCGCCGGGGACCGTATTTCTTGGTCAGAATCAGCTTCCGGGCCAGCTTTTTGGCATAGGCGGCGTCGTCGATGAGGCCCAGCCCGCCGAGGCGGTCCACTACCTCCAGGGCAATCTCACGATCCACATTCCGGGAGAGCTTCTCCACCAGCTCTGCCCGGGAATGGTCCCGGTAGTCCAGCAGGTAAAGCGCCCTCTCCCGGGCCCGGCGCAGGTCGGCGGCATGGAGGATCTCCTCCATCCGCGTCTCGGTCAGTTCCACTCCCGTCTTCAGATGGTGCTCCACGATGATCTCCGCGTCCAGGATGGCCCAGTATTCATCATCCACATCCACCTGCCACCGGGTGCCGTTTTTTTTGGTTATCGCTGTAATCTTCATTCTTCAAAGTCTTCCAGGTCTGCTTCCACGTCCAGGTCGATATCGGTCAGGGTATCGTCCGGTGCGGCCGGGTCGTCTGCTGGAGCCGCTGGCTCCGCCTTGCGCTCCGGCGGCGTAATGGTTTCCCCGCCCAGTTTGATGGTCACGCCTTTGCGCAACTCCATGCTGCCCTGCTTGGCGCCCTTGACTGGGGCCATGACAAAGTTGTCGATGTTGTCCCGAATGATCTGCTCGATCTCCGTACAGATTTCCGGATGCTCTTTCAGAAACGCCTTGGCGCGCTCCTTGCCCTGACCGATGCGCTCACCCTTGTAGCTGAACCAAGAGCCGGACTTGACGATGATTCCCAGCACCGAACCAATGTCAATGATCTCGCCCTCATAGGAGGTACCCTCACCGTACATCAGGTCGAAAACCGCTTCCTTAAAGGGCGGCGCGACTTTATTCTTCACGACTTTGCATTTAGTAACGTTTCCGATGACCTCGTTGCCGTCCTTAATCGCCTCGCCCTTACGGACGTCGATGCGGATGGTAGCGAAATACTTCAGCGCCCGGCCGCCGGTGGTGGTTTCGGGGTTTCCAAAGGAAACGCCGATCTTCTCGCGGATCTGGTTAATGAAGATGGCGACGCAGTTGCTCCGGCCGACGATGGCGGTCAGCTTCCGCATAGCCTGGGACATCAGCCGCGCCAGCTGTCCCACGTGGGCGTCGCCCATCTCGCCTTCGATCTCGCCTTTGGTGACCATGGCCGCCACCGAGTCAAAGACCACAATGTCCAGAGCGCCAGACCGCACCAGTGCCTCAGCGATTTCCAGGGCCTGCTCTCCGGTGTCCGGCTGGGAGACCAGGAGATTGTCGATGTCCACCCCCAGCGCCCGGGCGTAAGCCGGATCCAAGGCGTGCTCCACGTCGATGAAAGCGGCCTCGCCGCCCCTTTTCTGGGCCTGTGCCACCATCTGGAGGGCCACCGTGGTCTTGCCGGAGGATTCCGGCCCGTAGATCTCAATGATCCGCCCCTTGGGGACACCGCCCACTCCCAGCGCCAGATCCAGCGCCAGGGAACCGGTGGGGATCACATCCACGTCCAGATGGGTGTTCTGCCCCAGCTTCATAATGGAGCCGGCGCCGTAGGTCCGCTCTATCTGCTCGATAGCGGATTGAAGCGCTTTCTTTTTTTCCTCCGGAGACTCCAGCGGCGTCACCGGGGCGACTGTTTTTGCCTTTGCCATATTTTTACCTCCGTCATACTTCCGCCGCGTCTTCCCGGCGGGAAAGTTTGTTCCGCGCGGTGATTACTCTTATTATACCATGAAGATCCCGCTTTTGGCAAATGGAAATCAAGCCAGATTCTGTCAAAAGACTGCGGACCGCGTTTTCCTCGCCCTGTCCGATCTCAAATGCCAGAACTCCCCCGTTTTTTAGCCGCGGCGCATACTTTTTCGAAAACTCTCTGTAGAAAAATAATCCGTCTTCCTCCCCGTATAACGCCATAGCTGGTTCGCAGGCCACCTCCGGCTGCAGATTCTCCATTTCCTCCCGAGTCAGATATGGTGGATTGGAAACGATGAGATCAAAGCTGCCTGAAACCATCCCCGGGTCCAGCGCATCGCCAAGAACTCCCCAGACGCGCCCACCGTAGGTCTCGTTGTTCCGCTGGAAATAGCGGTAGGCCTCCGGGGACTTTTCAACGGCCCAAACCTCCGCGTCCGGCCGCTCCAAAGCCAGCGTGATGCCAATGCATCCCGTCCCGGTGCAGAGGTCCAGTATCCGAGGACTCTCCATCCCTTTGAGCAGCTCCAGGCAGGCCTCCGCCAAAGGCTCCGTGTCCGCCCGGGGGATCAGCACACCTTCGCCGACTGCAAAGGTCCGTCCAAAAAAATCCCACTCCCCCAGCAGATATTGAAGCGGATAATGCTCCATCCTCCGACGGACCAGCTCCTCCAGCTGCCTCCGCTGCTCCGTGGACACCGGCACATCCTTTCCCAGCATAAGATCCTGCCGGGAGGCGCCGCATACCATGTGAACCAGTTCCAGCGCCTCAAAATCCGCTTCCTCGATTTCTATCCGCAACGTATTTTTGACAGATTCATATACTGATTGGATTTCTGTTTTACCCCGGACTACCACTGATCCTCGCCTTTCTGTTCCGGCAGTACCGGTTTCATTGACGCGATGGCCGCCTCGATCATGCTGTCATCCGGCTCCCGGGTGGTCAAATGCTGCAGCTTCAGCCCCGGGAATGAGATGATTCGGGTAAACAGGTTGTCATACCGCCCGGCCAGCTTGATCAGTTCGTAGGCGAATCCCACCACGATGGGCATCATCGCCAGCTTCAGCAGTGTCCGGATTACCGGATTGCTCCAAGTTACCACTGAAAACACCAAAATTCCCAACACCAGAGCGATCAGTAGGAAACTGGTGCCGCAACGGGGATGGAACCGGCTCTGGCTGCGGATGTTCTCCACCGTCAGCTCCTGTCCGGCTTCGTAACAGAAAATGGTTTTATGCTCCGCACCGTGATACTGAAACAGCCGTTTCATGTCGGGCATCAGACTCACAAGAGCCAGATAGCCGATAAACAGGGCAATTTTCAGCAGTCCTTCCACCAGGGACATCCCCCAGCGGGGCAGAATTCCATTGAACAGCCCCACCAGAAAGGAAGGCAGAAACATAAAGAGCAGGATGGCGATTCCAAATCCCAGCACCGCGCTGACTGCGGTAACCACCTTGGTCATTTTGTCGCCCAGCTTCTCCTCCAGCCACTTTTCAAATTTGGAAGGTTCTTCCTCCTCCAGCCCCTCGGTGGATATCTCCGCTGATTTCATCAGGCACTTGTAGCCGTCAACCAGGGAGGTCACCATATTGACCACGCCTCGCACCACCGGAATGCGATTCCAGATTGTCCGCGGCGGATTGTCCCAGACGTCCACCTGCAGTTCGCCGTTGGGTTTCCGGACCGCCATGGCGGATTTTTTCGGTCCCCGCATCATAACACCCTCGATCAAGGCCTGCCCGCCGATGGAGGTTTTAAAGCTCTTATCCTTGCTCTTGCTCATTCTCACTTATCCTTTCCAAGTTTCCGGACTGCTCCGGCTGCTTGCTTTCCTGTGATTGGAGGGGGAGCCGGATCAGCACCGTCGTCCCCACGTTGAGGGTGCTCTCGATTTCGATGCTCCCCTTGTGCATCTGGATGATCTCGCTGGCCACAGCCAGCCCAATGCCCGAACCGCGGCGGGTCTGGTTGGCCTTGAAGAATTTGGTCTTGATCTTTGGGAGATCCTCCGGGCTGATGCCGCAGCCGGTGTCTGCCACAGTGATCACGATGCCGTCCCCCTGGACGAAGGCGTCGATCTTCACGGTGTCGCCGGGATCCGAGTACTTGATAGCGTTGTCAATGACATTGATAAAGACCTGCCGCAGCCGGTTTTTGTCCCCGTAAAGAATGGGCAGCATCTCCGGCTCGTTGTAGATGATCTGGATGTTCTCCCGCCGGGCCTTTTCCGTATACATCAGCACCGCTTCCCCCAGCTCGGCCAAAAGGTCCATTTTCTGGAACACCAGGCTGAACCGCCCGTTCTGGATCCGGGAAAAATCCAACAGTTCCTCCACCATGCCGGAAAGCCGTTCCGTTTCGGCGGAAATGACCCGCATCCCCTTTTTCAGCGTGGCGGCATCATAATTCTCCGTGTCCAGCAGCGTTTCCGCCCAGCCCTTGATGGCAGTCAGCGGGGTCCGCAACTCATGGGAAACAGAAGAGATGAACTCGTTTTTCATCTTCTCGGTGTTTTCCAGCTCATCGGCCATAAAATTGATGGTCTGGCACAGCTCGCCCAGCTCGTCGTTAGAAATACGAGAGATGCGGGCCTTGAAGTCGCCCGAAGCAATCTGCCGGGCCGTCCGGCTCACCATGCGGACCGGACGCACGATGCTCTTGACAAAAAACAGCCCTGAAAGCAGCACTAGTCCCAGCACCGCTACCGCCACCAGGGAAATGATCAGCACCATGTTCCGGATCGCCGCATCCACCCGTTCCAGGGAAACGACAAACCGCATAGCAGAAAACTCCGAATTGACTGGCGTCACCATCCGGGTCAGGGCCATGATCTTCTCACCGCCGGAGGTGCCGACGTAGTACCCTTCCCCCCGCACGGAGTTCAGGGCCATAGTATAGTCGGGGAAGTCCCGCTGCTCGTAAGAAAACCCGCTGGAGGTCATGGTCACCTGGCCGCTGGGGTCAATGGTCATCAACTCCATTAGGTTCTTGTCCGGAAAGGACTCCACATAGCTGCGGATCTCGGTGTAAAAATTGGATGTGACCGTATTCTCCGAATAGCGGATCATCATCCCGTCCACCGTGCTGGCGCGGCGGCTCAGCACCTCTCGGACGGAGGCGTAGTAACTGTTGTGGATGGTGACGCCGCTGATGGTCACCACCGTCGCCAAAATCAGGAAGATCACACCGAAGCTGTTGAGGAACCAACGCTGCGTGATGCTTTTCAATGCCACGGAAACGGTTCTCCTTTCCGGCTTGCCGCCGATATCTCAAAACAGCGCAAAAGCGGGGCGGATACCCTACTGCTCGCCCCACTTATAGCCGTAGCCCCAAACCGTCTGAATGTAGACCGGGGCGGAGGGTTCATCCTCCACCTTGATCCGGAGCCGGCGGATATTGACGTCCACGATCTTTACGTCGCTGTAATAGTTTTCCCCCCAGATTTCGGTGAGGATCTTGTTGCGGTCCAGAGCAGCCCCCTTGTTTTTCAGCAGCAGCTCGACAATCTGATACTCCACCTGGGTCAGGTCGATGAGCTTGCCGTTTTTAGTCAGAGTCCGGCTCTTCTGATTGAGGACAAAGGGCCCGCTGGTGATGGTAGCCGTTTCCTTAGGCGCACCGGCGGCCATGCTGACGCGGCGGTAGACGGCGTCCACCCGGGCGACGACCTCCGACGGGCTGAAGGGCTTGGTGACATAATCGTCGGCGCCCAGCATCAGCCCTCCGACCCGATCCATCTCCTGGGCCCGGGCCGTAAGGAAAATGATCCCCAAAGTCTCCGACCGCTCCCGCAGCTTTTTGCACAGGGTAAACCCATCCATCCCGGGCATGGTGATGTCAAGCAGTGCCACGTCAAAGTCGCCGTTCTGCTCGTCATAAACCCGCAGGGCCTCTTCCCCGCAGTTGACGTCCACCACATTGTATCCGGAGCGCTGAAGGTTGATGACCACAAAATCCCGGATGGTATCCTCATCCTCGCATACCAAAATTCGTTTCATAAGCAGTCTTCCTTTCGATCAGTAATAGCGGTGGAACCGCTCCTTCACTTTCTGGAGCGTCAGCCGCAGGTCATAGGGTGCATTGTCCGGGATCTTGGCCAGGTATACGATCTGCCCGCCTCCCGAACTGTTGATGACCTGATAGTCTTCGTCAAGCTTGCCGGCCTCCCAATCGCTGCGCTTGGACATTTGAATGTAGAGCAGTTCGCTCTTGATCGGCTCTTCCCCTTCCTGATACTCGTAAAACAGCATCTCGTTGGCACGGGAGGTCTTCCGCACGCTGACCCGTCCGATCCACTCCGCCGGAAAATCCAGCAGATATCCCTGAGAACTGTTGACATAGGAGGACTTCAGCTTTTGAAACTCCCCGTCCAGGAAGTTGTACCAATCAGTCAGATAGAAAACGCTGGTCATCTCCTCGGTGTATCCGGGCATCAGCGTCAGCCCGGGCACCTCCATGACCGAATCGTTGTTGGTGTCATACGTATAAGCCCCCGGAGGCCGGTCCACGGGATAGTGCTTCGGCTCCGCCGCCGGGTCATAGGTGAGGTTTACAAGATATCCGCTGCCGCCTTGAAGGCTCTTTTCATATCCGAGGATCTCCGTAGTCATCAAAGAGCTTCCCCGGTAGCCATCCAAATAAACGGCCTTCCGCCCGTTTTTCAGGTACCCTGCCTGGATACGGACGTACCGGGTGATGGATGGGTCCATAATCGCTGTGCTGGTCTGACGGAACCGACCGTTTTCATAGGTAAAGAACTTCGCCTCCATGGAGAGACCGCCCTCCTGGAGGGAGACCAGAATCACCTCGTCCTGATCGTCGCTGTCCATATCGTAGACGATTTTTGTCTGGTAGCTTTCCGAACAGATCTCGTCCAAGGTCTTCCCGTTAAAGGAAAAGATTTTGAGGAGGCTTGCACCGTCGCTGGCATAGTTGAGCCCCACCGCTACCATGGGAACGCCGGTCCCCACGTTCATCAGCGTCACGTCCTCCACCTGGGAGCCGTCCAGGGAGATGTCGTTGACGGATACCCACCGGTCCTCCTGCTTATCCAGAACGTTTAAATGGACCGCCGCACTGACGTTGGCGGCAGAGGTAGACTGGTAAAAGACCAGCGCCTCCGCCGTGGCCTCGCCATCCAGATTGGTGATCAGGAAAGCGGAGCGGTTGGTCCCCTTCTGAGGGTAGAGAAGCCGGATATCCGTGCTGGTTTCCCGAACCAGCGCAGAATAAATCTCATTCTGCTCATCGTTGAGCCGTGGCGGAGCCAAAAGGCTGTCGATGCTGGTTTGTGGCATTGCGCAGCCCGCCAACAGCAGTCCCGCCAAAGCCGCGGCAGCCGCGCCGCAGAACCAATTTTTCTTCACTTTGCCACCCTTTTGCGTCAACCGCGGTTTTCCATGGGAAGGTAATCCTTCTCCTTCACCACGGCCTTATAAGCGGGCCGGATGATCCGCGAGCAGGTCATAAATTCCTCAATCCGATGGGCGCACCAGCCGCTCATCCGCGCCACGGCGAACAGCGGTGTGAACAGCTCCGTGGGGATCCCCAACATCCGGTACACCATCCCGGAGTAAAGGTCCACGTTGGCACAGATGATCTTACTGCCGCCCTTTTTCTCAGCCATAACGCCGGGAGCCAGCCGCTCCACTGCCTTGAGCAGTTCGAATTCGTCCAGCATGCCCTTCTCTCCGGCCAGCTTTTCCGCGCTGTCACGCAGGATGATCGCCCGGGGATCAGAAAGGGTGTATACCGCATGGCCCATGCCGTAGATCAGCCCGCTGCCGTCGCCCTGCTTTTTATCGAGGATCTGTCCCAGAAAAGCACTGACTTCCTCGTCGTCCTTCCAGTCCCGAACACCTTGCTTAATGGCATCGAACATCTGAACCACCTTGATGTTGGCACCGCCGTGGCGGAAGCCCTTCAGCGCGCCGATGGCCCCGGAATAAGCGGAATAGGCGTCGGTCCCCGCCGAAGTCAGCGCCCGGCAGACAAAGGTGGAATTGTTGCCGCCGCCGTGCTCCGCGTGAAGCATCAGACAGGTGTCCAGCAGCAGCGCCTCTTCCTCGGTGTATTCCCGATCGATGCGCAAGGTGGAGAGGATGCTCTGGGCCATGCTCTCGCTGGGGCGAACCGGGTGGAAGTAGGTGGATTTGTTGTCGTAATGGCCGATCTTGGCCTGATAGGCGTTGACCATCATGGTAGGCATCCGGGCGATGATGTAGATGGCCTTCCGCAGCTCGCTTTCCAGGGAGGACTCCTCCGCAAACTCATCGTAGGAATACAGCGCCAAAACGCTCCGCCCCAGCTTGTTCATGATGTCCTTGGAAGGGCCTTTGAGGATCATGTCTTGGACAAAATCCTGCGGCAGCGACCGGGCCTGGGAGAGGATCATCCGGAAAAACTCCAGCTGGCTCTGATCCGGCAGGCTTCCGAACAGCAGCAGGTAGGAAACCTCCTCATATCCGAAGCGGTTTTCCCGCCGTGCACCACCGATAAGGTCGCGGATGTTGTAGCCACGGTAGGTCAGTTCGCCTTGCACCGGCTGTTTTTCCCCTTCGTTGAGCACATAGCCATGGACGTTGCAGATCTGCGTCAGTCCGGCCAGCACGCCGGTCCCGTCGGAGTTGCGGAGTCCGCGCTTGACGTTGTACCGTTCGTTGAGCGAAGGATCGATATAGTTATATTTTCGAAATTCTTCGCATAGGGTACTAATGGATTCTTTCTTTACAAAGCCTCTGGACATGGGATTTTCACCTTTCTTCTGGACAATTCCAAGCCTGTTCCGCACGGAAGCCCCCGCATTTTTGATTTATATAAGTAGTTTTATTGTATAACACCGGGCGTTCAAAGTCAAGCGTCCGCAGGTCCTTCCCGAAAAAAAGCCACTGCCGAAAAAGGAGGATGCCCTTTACCGGGGCGAAAACTGCCATGAAACAGACCCTGCTCCGCTGCACCGCATTCCTGCTCTGCCTTGTCCTGCTCCCGGCCCTTCCCCTGCTGGCCAAGCCTTCCCTATCCCCCGCCGCTCCATTTTCGCTTTTACCCGGGACAGGCATCCCCATCTCCTTTTCCTCTTCCGGCAGCGGCCTTGCCGCCCTTTTGAACACGGAAAGCTCCGTGCCTGCGGAAGCCGCCGTTTCCTCCGGTCCAGAATCCCAGCCGGGTTCTGCCGTATCTGACGATGCCTCCAACATACCGGAGCCTGTGGAATCATCCCTGATCCTTCCGTCCCATTACCTTGTCCTGGACTCTAAAACCGAAGAGCTCCTCCAGCTGACTCCGAAGGAATATCTCCTCGGCGTTACTGCAGCGGAAATGCCGGCGTCCTATGAGCCGGAGGCTCTGAAGGCCCAGGCTGTTGCCGCCCACTCCTATGCCCTGTGGCAGATGGGGCTTCAGCTCCAGACGCCGGATCCGGATCTGAAAGGGGCCTTCCTCTCCACCGACCCGGCCCACTTTCAGGCCTATCTTTCCGAAGAGGAACGCCGCGGCCTCTGGGGGGATCGTTTCGATGAATATGAAACGAAGCTCCGCGCCGCCGTGGACGCAGTGGCCGGACTGGTTCTGACCAGCGGCGGGGAACCGGTGGCAGCGGCCTTCCACGCCCTGTCCTCGGGGAAAACCGAGGCTGCGGAAACGGTCTGGGGCCGTGCGGAGGCCTGCCTGCTCTCCGTTTCCAGCCCCTGGGACGCGGAAAGCCCGGACCTGACCGCCGAAACCGCCTTCACCCTTCCGGAGGTTTCCGCTATTCTCAGCGCCCATCTGGAATCGCCCGCTCTGGCCAAAGATCCCGCTCAGTGGATCACGGTCCTTTCCCGCTCCCCGTCCGGCGCCGTGACCGAGACGGAGACTGCCGGTGCAAAGGTCACCGGCGGAGAGATACGGGAATGGTTCGGCCTGCCCTCGTCAAACTTTTCCGTAGCCTGTTCTGGGGATTCCTTTCTTTTCACTACGAGAGGAAAGGGCCACGGCGTGGGTCTGAGCCAGTACGGTGCCAACGCCATGGCCGCCCAAGGCAGCACCTTTTCCGAGATCCTTCTTCATTATTACAGCGGGGCCCAGCTGACCGCCGTTCAACTGCCCGCAGTCTAAAAAGCCATAGAAAATACGAAAAGATTGGAAATCTGTCCCAGGAACAAGCTAAGAACCTGTAAGGCATTCTCCCGCCGCTCCGTGAACGGGAAGTACCCGTACGGGCTATAGAATCAGCAGAAAAATGTGAGCACTGTCAATTGACAGTGCTCACATTTTCACCCCTTGCCACAGCACATGGAAGTGTTACGGTAAAGCAGGTTCCCTTTTCGGCGCTGCTCTCCACCCGGATCTCCCCGCCCAGGGAATGGGCGATGGACTGGGCGATAGACAGCCCCAGCCCACTGCCGCCAGTGCGCTGGGTTCGGGCGCTGTCCACACGGTAAAACCGGTCGAACAGATGGGGCAGATGCTCCGGTGCGATCAATGTTCCCCGGTTGCAAACGCTGAAATACGCCTTTCCTTGCTCCCGCCGAAGTTGGACCTCCACCCCGCCGTTTTCCCCGGCGTATTTGATCGCGTTGTCCAGCAGGACTGTGACCAGGCGGTTCAGCTGCTCTTCGCCCCCTCGGACCGTGATTCTCTCTTCCACTTGAGACTCCATGGGAAGGTTCCGCTCAAAAGTCACCGCTTCAAAGGAGAGCAGCGCCCCCGTCACGACCTCGCTGAAATCCGTCAGCGGAAGGGCCTGCTGCTCCTGCTTCCCAAGCCTCCGCTCCTGATCCCGAAAGGAGGCAAGAAGGAGCATATCGTTGATAAGTCCGGTCATCTTCCGGATCTGCTGTTCGCTGGAGTACAGCCATTTTTCCTGGCTGGAGACCGGCTGGTTCCCCGCGGAACGGATCACCGACAGGTTGGCGGCGAGTATGGACAGCGGCGTTTTCAGCTCATGGGAAGCATCCGCCACAAAATTCTCCTGCTTCTGGTAGGCGGCGCGGATAGGCTGAACCGTCCGTTCCGCAAAAAGGACGCTGACGCCGAACAGCAGAACAAGGCTTACTCCTGCAATGGCCAGCAGCGTCAAAAGGGTGCTGCGGATGGAGGCCATCTGGGCCTGCTGGTCCAGAAGCACCACGGTCTGCTGCCCGCCAAATTTTCCCCGGGCAAAAGCAAAAACCTCATGGTTCAGGGCCAGATAACCGAGATCCGTGCCCTTCTCCAGAACCAGATCCACTGCCTTCCGAATTAACCCCTCATCCGCCTGGGGCGGCGCCTTGATGCTGAGGACCGTCCCACTGCCGTCGCACCAGACGGTGATGGCGCTCATGGGGATACCGCCGCTCATCCCCTCCTTCTTCGGCGGCTCATGAAAACCGCCGGCGGGGAACTGAGAGGCCGCCAGGGTGATCTTCAACATTCCCCGAGTTTCCCGGTAGCTGCTCACCGTGGTGATCACCGCAATCGCCAGCAGGATCACGGCGAAAACGATAACAAGGAGCAACATATTCCAAAAAACCAGCCGGCGTTTCATTTTCTTAAACATGCAATCCATCCTTTGCACCCCAAAGTCAGGTGTTTTCCTCCTCCAGACGGTACCCAACGCCGCGCACACTGGTGATCCGGACTCCGGAGTGCAGAAATCCCAGCTTTTTCCGCAGGAAGGAGAGATATACCTCCAGATTGTTGCTGTCCGCAGGGTTGTCGTAGCCCCAAAGCTTGACCAGAAGGTCCTCCTTGCGCACAACCTGGCCTTCGTGTAAGAAAAAGTACCGGAGGATCTCAAATTCCTTGTTGGAAAGCCGGACGTGGTTCCCGCCCCGCCGCAGCTCGTAGGCAGACAGGTCCAGCTGAAGATCCCCGAAGGCGAGCCGGTCATCCTGCAGAAACTCTCCCTTCCGGCGGGACAGAGCCCGGATCCGGGCCAGCAGTTCCTCGGCGGCAAAGGGCTTGGAAAGATAGTCGTCGGCCCCACTGTCCAGGCCCCGCACCTTGTCCTGAACCTCTCCCTTGGCCGTGAGCAGGAGCACCGGCGCACTCCCTCCGGCGGCCCGGTACTCCCGAAGGATGGAGATCCCATCCCGGACCGGAAGCATGATGTCGAGCAGCAGCAAGTCGTAGATACCGCTGAGAGCCTCATCCAGGCCGGTTTCGCCGTCATAGGCGGGCACTGCCTCATACCGGCTGGAGCGGAGAATCTGACAGATCGCATCACTCAGGTCTTTTTCGTCTTCTACTAAAAGAATTTTCATGCAATCGCCCCCAGCTATCTGTTTTTTCCAGTATACCACAAAATTCTTAAAAATAGCTTGAATTATGAAAAAAAGCTTCCCAGGCATCTGCCTGCAGAATCATAAATTCTCATCTCGTCCGAAGCAGAACAGCGAAGGCTTGCTTTTTGCCCCCCGCTATTTTATAATAGGGGCGTAAAGATGCTTTGGTAGGCACTTGATTGTGCCGTAGTATCCAAAGGATACGAGAAGTGCCGCAAACGACATCCTGACCGGACCCGGTTCTGGATACCATGTAGAAAGAATATAAGCCCAAAGCAAACTGGCGCAATGTGAGAAAAGGGGCCAGCCCAATAAGGAGGAATTTGTATGCTGCTGATCCGCGGCGGATTGGTGAAAACAATGGAGGGACCTGATATCGAAAATGGGCAGGTCCTGCTGGACGGCGGAAAAATCCTGGCCGTAAGGGAACGCGTGGATGCCCCGTCCGGCACAGAGATCCTGGACGTCCCTGGCTGTCTGGTCGCGCCGGGTTTTGTAGAGGGACACTGCCATATTGGCTTGGATGAGGAGATCATCGGCGCGGTGGGTGATGACTTCAACGAATTCACCACCCCCCTGACCCCGCAGATGCGAGCTGTCGACGCCATCAATCCCATGGATGAGGCATTCGGCGAAGCGCTGAAAAACGGTGTCACCTGCGCGGTCACCGGCCCGGGCAGCGCCAATGTCGTGGGCGGGACCTTCTGTGCTATCAAGTTGGCCGGAAAACGGGTAGACAAGATGTTGGTCAAGTCTCCTGTGGCCATGAAGGCGGCCTTTGGCGAGAATCCCAAGCGGGTCTACGGCTCCGCCAAGCAGAGTCCCGCTACCCGGATGGCCACCGCTGCCCTGCTGCGGGGACTGCTCTTTAAGTCCCGGCTCTACAACGAGGACTGGGCCGCCTATGAGAAGGACCCAGAGGGCAAAAAGCGTCCGGACTTCGACCTCCAGCTGGAGTCCATGCGGCCGGTGATGCGGGGCGAGATTCCCCTGAAGGTTCACGCTCACCGGGCTGACGATATTTTCACCGCCCTGCGCATTGCACGGGAGTTCGGGCTCAAGATCACCCTGGACCACTGCACCGATGGCGCGCTGATCGCCGATGAGCTGGCAGGAGAGGGCGTTCCGGTGCTGATTGGGCCGTCCTTTGGCAGCAAGACCAAAATCGAGTTGGCTCACAAGAGCTTCGCCACCCCCAAGGCAATGGTGGAGGCCGGGCTGCTCACCGCCATCATCACCGACGCGCCGGTAATTCCCCTCCAGTATCTGCCCCTCTGCGCCGGGCTGGCCGTCAAGGAGGGCCTGACCGAGGAGGACGCCTGGAAAGCCATCACCATCAATCCCGCCCGCATCGCAGGGATTGCAGACCGGGTCGGGAGCCTGGCACCCGGCAAGGACGCCGACATCGCCATTTTCCGCGGAAACCCGCTGACCGATGTGGGATTCCACACCTTGGCGACCTTTATAAACGGTGCCATCGTCTATTGCCGCTGAACCATAAAAAATCAGGTGCCACGCCGAAGTTTTCCGGCGCGGCACCTGATTTTCACGGCTGTAGATGGTAACTGCTGCGCCAATGGCCCGGGGCAGTGCCGAACCGGTTCCGAAACGCCTGCTCAAAGGTCTTTAGGTCCGCGTATCCGGCCCCGGCGGCCGCCTCCGTTACGGAGCAGCCTCCTGCAGCAGCCGCTGGGCCTCCTTCATGCGGCAGTCCAGGACGTACCGGTACGGCGTCACACCCATCCGTTTTTTGAAGTACCGCACGAAATACTGAGGGTGGTACCCGGCCACCCGGCTCAATCCCTCCAGCGTCAGCGGCTGCCGCAGATTGGCGGCGATGTACAGCAAAAGCTCCGACAGCGCCGGGTCCGGCTCCCGGACCAGCCCCTCCCGGCGAAACCAGGCCTCCAGCACTGCGGCAGTTGCGACGGCCAGATCATCCTCCTGGCGTGCCGCACAGATTTCCATGGCCTGGAGCTGGCGGTGAAGAAACCCGCCCTCCTCCACTCCCAACTCCGCCATCCGGGGAACCGTTCCCGGAAAAAAATTCAGATGGAGAAACAGGCAGACCAGCGGGTTGGCCGGGTCATGAGTCATGACATAGGGCGCCGTGCTGGGAAACAGATACAGTGCTCCCTCCCGCAGGCGCAGTGTCCTCTCCCCGTCCCGATACCGGACCGTGCCGGAGTGCACCCAGTACATCCGGGAATAACCGGCTGCCGCCGGTTCCGTTACATGCCAATCAGGCACCACCCGGGTCACGCCATATGTCAGCAGCATTCCATCGCCTCCCTTAGACAGTAATATCATAAAAACAAAAAAATGTCAAGAATTCAGTAGTTTCGGTGAGATTTTTCAGTTGTCGAAAGCAAAAAAGTCATTATACTGGAAATAGAAAGGATGATGGACACATGCTGACAACGCAAGACCGGGAAATCCTGCGCCGCCTGGGCGCGGAATATATGGAATACGCCTCTTTGCCGGTGCAGAAGGAGAAACGCGACCTCTGGAAGGCCCTCAACCGCTGTGAAATGGCGCGGCCCATGGTCAACATCGACCAATTGCCCTGGAACGAACTGAATGATACCGGTGAGTTGACCTGCCAGGTCTCCGACCCCTGGTGGCAGGAGTTTGAGAAGGGACTGCGGCGCACTCTCTATCAATGGCAACACTTTCCAGCGGACATGGTGTTGGAGCCGTTCCTGACCATTCCCCTGTCCCTGGGAACCAATGGCTACGGCCTTGCCGCCCAATGCGACAGCCGGGTACAACATGTAGGTGAGACTGCCACCGCCCGCCATTATAATACCGTTCTCGCGGAAATGGAAGACCTGGAAAAAATTCAGGACCTGGAGATTCAGTACGACGCAAAGGAGAGCCGCCTTCATCTGGAAGAAGCCGAAGAGATCTTTCAGGGCATTGCACCGGTCATCGCCGGACACGGAATGACCTTTCATGTGGGCGTATGGGATAAGTTATCAGAATACATGGGCGTCGAGCAGGTGTTTTACGACATCGTGGACCGCCCAGAATTCCTTCACGCGGCCATGCGGCGCATCACCGACGCCACGCTGGCCGGCATCCGGCAGGCCAGCGCCCTGCGGGTCGTGGACGACATTGCCAAGACCTGCCACTGCTCTTACACCTATAATGATGAACAACTCCCGGATTTTGGGACCGGAAAAGGAAGCATTTCCCAGAATTCCTGGGCTTTTGGCCTGGCCCAGGTGCTGACTTCCGTCTCCCCCGCCGCCTTTGAGGAATTTGAACTGCCTTATATCACCGAAATGGCCCGGGAGTTCGACCGGATCTACTACGGCTGCTGTGACCGGTTGGACAACAAGCTGGACCTGGTTCGGAAGATTCCCAACGTCCGAAAGGTCTCCTGCAGCCCCTGGAGCAACCGCAAGGCTTTTGCGGAAAAGCTTGGTCCCGGCCTAATTCTCTCCAACAAGCCCACCCCGGCTTTCCTGGCCGCAGGCCAGATGGATGAAGACGCCATCCGGGAGGATTTGGAATTTACCTGCCGCTGTGCCAAAGAAAACAGCGTTCCGGTGGAGTTCATCCTCAAGGACATTTCCACCGTCCAGTTTGAACCCACACGCCTAACCCGCTGGGCAGAAATTGCCATGGAAACTGTCCAGAACTGGTAAAAGCAGAAAAGAGCCGCCCAACCCCATATAAACGGAGTCCGGGCGGCTTTTGGTTTGAAAAAGAAGGTGGAAGAAAGTGACTTTGCTGATGTATTCATCCATAACGCGAGGCAGTCTGCTTGCGTAAACCGGACCGACGAAAACAAGCGGCCGGAGCGCTCCAAGCTAGGGCCCCTTTTTCGTTATATTCCAGAGCGGCGCGCATCACGAAATCCCCCGAACAATTTCTTCGATCAAATCGATTCGCTTAAAGGGCGTCATGAGATAATAGCCGTTCACATAAGGTGCGATCTGCTCTGCGATGCGGAGGGACAGCTCCACACCCAGCCGGGCAGCGGCCTCCTTGTCCGGTGCGAGGCGGTACTGTTCCAATATCTCTTCGTTGAGGCGGATCCCAGAAATCTCATTGTGCATGTAGCAGGCGTTTCGGTAGCTCACCGCCGGAAGGATGCCGCCGAGGATCCAAAGCCCGGTTTCCTCCCTGGCCCGGCGAAGATTTTCCACGGCTTCCTCCGTGAAAACCGGCTGGGTGAGCAGCAGCCGGACGCCGTTTTCCTTTTTGCGGAGGGCTTTTTCCAGTTCTGCGTCAAAATTGGCGGCATTGACGTTCAGCGCCCCGGCAATGAGAAATGGACTACCCAATTCCTCCCCCAGGGTCCTGGCGTACCCGGCCAGCATGGCAGAGTTGAAATTGAAAACCGCCTTTACCTCATCCCGGCTGGCGTTGGGCACCGGGTCGCCGGTCACCACCAGCAGATTCCGGACTCCTTCCATACACAGGCCCAGCAGCAGGGCTTTGGAGGCGTTGAGATTCCGGTCGCGGCAGGTCATGTGGGGGATCGGCTCGATATCCAGCTCCCGCTTGAGCTTGGCGGCCAACATGGAACTGTCGGCCCGCACTCTGGCCACCGGGCAGTCGGCAATGGTGATGGCATCCACGCCCAGCATTTTGAGCCGCGCCGCGCTCTCCAGGAAGAAGCTGCCGTCCGCGTCTACAGGCGGGTCCAATTCAACGGCCACAACCCGTTTTCCATCCAGGAGCTTCTGTTCCAGCATGCCCCGATTCTCCGCCGGACCGGGGGCTGCAGCTACGGTCTCGATCCGGGGCAGAACGGCCGCGCCTGCATGCGGTAAGACCTTGGCCGTTTCCGCAATATAAGCGGGAGTCGTGCCGCAGCAGCCCCCCAGAATTGCCGCGCCCTTCTCCGCGATGCGAGCCATGCAGCCGGCAAAATACGTA